>CAMFBH010000005.1 GCA_945948515.1 uncultured Clostridia bacterium | reverse complement strand
CCTTTTCCTTCAAAAGCCTAATATCGTTACTTGAATAAGAGTTAAATCTTTCAATATAATTTCTCTTTTTCTCGATTGCTTTTTGAATCCACTGAGTATTGCTTTCCACACTTTTATCAATGGCGTATTTGGGCATAAAATACGGAGCTCTGACTACAACGGTTAGGCTGTCGTCAACTGAAATAGATATCGTTTTACGCTTTGCTCTGATAAGCCTATAATTCATCATAAAGCTCATCCGCCGTTTCTTCAGTATAAATTCTTATTCCGTTTTCATACAAAAGCTGTGCCGTAATTCCGTTTCCCCTGACAAGCGACGAAGAAAAGCTTCCGTCGTATATTTCACCAAATCCGCACGAAGGGCTTCTCGCCTTAAGAATTGCCGTATCGCAAAAGCATTCCTCAGCAATATAAAGCGATTTTTCCGCGCCTGAAACGAATTTTTCCGTAACATCCTCACCGCTTTTTGAATACACCCTGCCGTTTTTTATTTCACTTGGCTCACGCGGTATTTTGAGTCCTCCGAAGCACTCGGGACAAATTGCAACAAATTCAACGCCCTTTTCCCTAAGAGCAATAACCTTTTCGCATTTATTGTTTTTTCCGTTATACTTGCAATTCTCTCCAAGGAGGCAAGCGCTTACTAAAACCTTTTTCAATATGAATACCTGCTTATCTCCGAATAAACTGTTTTTTCTTCAACACCGTTTGAATAAATATAATATCCTCTTGCACTTGCGGTGCCCTGCATTGAGCTGACACCGTAGGAAAGCACCATTGTTTCCGAAGTTACGCTTCCCTGTGCTTTTTTAACAACATATCCGCCCGACATTGTTTTTCCGACATTTTCAAGAACCAAATCATCATCGCTCATATCTCGTCCGTAAATAAATCCGCACTCGATAAGATGATACTCAACCGGATTAACTTTATATGCAAAGAATTCCCTTCTGTATGCTGAAGACGAATCGGCACTGTTCGTTACCGAAGTAAATCCCGGAATATCCTGCGACTCATATGCAACATCTATCTGCGGATTGAGTGTTTTAAGCGCAAGAATCATTTTTGAATAATCAAGCGAGCCATTGAGCGCAACAGCATAATCTCTTGCATTAACATAACCGTCGTTTGTATAATCACCGAAAAGCATTTTAAAGTATCCGTTTGAACGGGTATTGCTTCTGTTTACGGTTATGGTTGTGTTCAGGGTTGTGTAGGGCTCTTTTGAGAAAACGGCAGAATATGTTCCGCACTTCAAGCCTTCAATTATAAAATACCCGTTGCCGTTTGTTACTGCCGATTTTGCTCCGTCAACAGAAACACTCACACCTTCGAGCGGCAACCCCGACTGATCTATAACTCTGCCTTTAACATAGTGCGTTATTCCCTGTGCCGCCACACGGTCTGTTATATAGCTGTCTGAACAGTTATTACAGGTGAACTCCGTGTATCCGTCGCTGCAACAGGCGGCGTAAACTGTTTTTGTGTAGTTATGACCGGTTGCGGGATACACCAAATCCTCAATATAAGCGCCGCACCAATTACACGCCACCTGCAAATATCCATTTTCGGTACAGGTTGGTACAAGCTTATTTTCGGTAACATTATTATGAAGGCATCCGGTAGGTGAAAACTCAATGGAATTGTTCAAAGCATATGAATGAGCACTCGAGCCGTAATACGCATAAATTACTGCCCCGCTCACTGTATCATTTACATTTACATAGCCTATTGATCTTGTGCCAATTTTTGCAGTTTGATTTTCAAATGTTATTGATTTAAGATTAGTGCACGCAATAAAGCAATAGGTTCCCACTGACTCAAGATTTTTCGGAAGAACAATCTCACTTAGAGATGTGCATCCGTAAAACGCCTGTGCCAAAATATTTTTAACACTTTCCGAAAATAAAACCGTTTTAAGAGATGTTTCCCCTCTGAAGGCATTTGAGCACACAGAGGTTACTCCGTCTCCGATAACAACATTTTCAATGGTATAATCCATTTCGCTCCAAGGCATTTGCTTATAGGTGTAGCTTCCCATATCGCCTTCACCTAAAATTGAAAGAGTGTTTGTTGATTCATCAAATTCCCAGTAGCAGTTTTCACCGCAGGCGTTATAAAATGTAAAGCTAAAGCCGTTTTCCTTGGCATAATCTTCGCATTGAGCATATTTATGCGAATGAACGGTTAGACTTCCTTTTTCAAATGATGATTCAAAGCCGAGTGCATATTTTCCTATTGCGGTTTCTTTTCCTTTAATTTCTGCATATTTCACACCGCAGCCGATAAAGGCATAATCATTGATTTGTGAAACACTTTCTTCAATCACAAGGCTTTCAAATGAGCCGAACGCCGCCGCTATTTTTCCTTGGCTGTAAATAATTCCGCTTTCATTTGTGAAATTTGAATTAACGGTTATTCCCGAAATATTTTTTGCTCCTGCAAACGCGAGCTTTGAAAACGAAGTCAGCGTTGACGGCATATCATAGATATCGGAAACATTTGCGTTAGCATAGCAAATAATCTCGCTCATATCCGAATTATATAAGTTTCCTTTATCAACAGAAAAGCTACTGCTCAGAGAACTGAAATTAATTATATTAGGACAAAAAGCAAATGCGGCGGTACTGACTTTCGTAATGTTTTGAGCAATCTCAACACTGTTAACGAGAGCCGTGTTGCTCCAGGGTGCGCCTTGCCCGTCATAATCAAACATCTCACCGCTTCCGACAAGTTTTAGTTTACCGGTGTTATAAAGAATATATTGAATATTAGCACCGCACGCTCCCTGCTCAACAATTTCGGGAACGGCATAATCATCGTAATATGTATCTCCACATGCAACACAGGTAAAAACAGAATATCCCTCCTGTGCTTCGGTTGGCTCAACAAGCTCGCACAAATAATTATGCTTACAGCCAAGCTTGTTAAAAGTAACATTATTTTGATCGGCGTAATTCTTAGCAGGTGTGTTGTAATATCCGTTAATAACAAAATCGTTGCAAAGAGCGAATGCATCACTGCCGACAGCCGTTACATTAATTGAAAATGTTATCTCACTGAGCGATGAATTTTTAAATGCTTCTTTACCAACTCTTACAAAATTACTGCCTATGCTGAATGAAGCGGGCCTACAGTTTAAGAAGCAGTAGCTTCCGATTTCATTGATATTCGGGCTGACAGTTACTTCTTTGAGCTTTTGAGCAAATTTTGCCCATTTTGATGAATTTGCTGTTTCAAAATCATTTATTGCGCCGCTTCCGCTGATTTCAAGAGTTCCTGAAAGAACATCAAGGCTATATAGAGCATTTTCTCCTATTGAATCAGAAAAGGAATACTTCCCTATTTTAACTATTCCGTTTCCGTAGTAATCGTCTTTACCCGCATCTCCCGCATCAACAGTTAATACATTAAGATATTCGCAAATCTCTTCTTTTGTGAAATCTTTACTTATGCTCTTTATATTCGCACAGCAGGCAGTAACATATGGAGCGGCATATGAGGTTCCGGAGCCTGTTAAATATGTACTCGAAGAATTTTCTCCCGGTGCACAGGAAGTTATTTTTGAGCCGGGAGCGGCATAAGAGACAACGCTTCCGTAATTTGACCAGCTTGTTATTTCTCCGCTTGAGGTTACGGCACTTACCGCAATAGCCCCCGGTGTTGCAGCAGGATACTTTGAATAAATTCTTGAGCCGTTGTTTCCCGCACTGCAGCAAACGCATATTTTCTTTTCAAGCGCTTTTGAAAGAAGCTCCGAAAAAGAATCTCCTCCCGTATTACTGCTTATGGACATATTGATAACATCAACGCCTTTATCTATTGCATCCTGAAGTCCTGCAAGCATATAGGAAAGAGCAGAGTCGCTCGCTCCGAAGCGAACAATTTTATACGGAAGAATTTTTACATTGTCCGATGTATTATTAGCAATAATTCCTGCAATCATTGTTGCATGCTCGTAATAATCTCCCCTGAGGCGTGTATCATAATAAGCGTCCGTGCAACCGTCTTCAGTAAGGTCGTATCCGGTGTTCACAAATCTTGTGCTTATTTGCTCATGGTCATACATAACACCCGTATCAATTAGCGCAACCGTTACCTCGTCGGCTTCAATATTAAAGCTACTTGCAAAATCAGTTGTTCCTGTCATTTCGCTTGCATATGTACACATTTCACCCTGAGCATAAGAATCAAGAGTTATTTTCGAGTCAATATCAACCTTTAACCCGTCTGCTTTCATTTTTTTATAAGCATTTTCAGCCTCGGACGGTGAATTATACTGTAAAAAAGCAATACTGCTTCCCTCAACGACCTCGCATGCGCCGTATGAATTTCCGTTATATTCGGGAACAACAAGGCGTGAATATGCAAAATCTATATCTCTGTTTTCAATGTTTTTATCATACCTTGAAAAAAGCTCCGTACAACTGTTTATAAAATCACTTTCAGGCGCTTTGGATACTGATTTCAGTGAAAAAGGAGCATATAAAATTACTCCGAGAATCATAACGACGCTCAGATAAAAGCATATAATTTTCCTGCTCCTTTTCATTTTACACCTCTGATGCTATTTTTTCATTTTGGCGGCAACAAAAAACACGGCTAACACAAAAAGAACAAAGGCTACCGCCGATAAGAAAACAAACGGCTTTCCCAAAAATCCGAAATTGGAAAAAAGCGCCATAATCCCCGCTATAAGCAAGGCTCCGAAAATAAGCACTACAACAAGCAAAATGCCCTTTTTATTTTTCATATTCACTCTCCGAGAACAAATTTTTCTACGGCACGGGCAACGCCGTCGTTTGCATTGCTTTGAGTTATAAAACGAGATGACTCCTTGCAAGCAGGCGTTGCATTTTCCATTGCAAAGGAATACTCTGCATATTTCAACATTCCACAGTCGTTTTGAGCATCGCCGAAGGTCATAACCTCCGATTGTGAAATATTCAGATCTTTACAAATTCCGTGAAGCGCATTTGCTTTATCCACATCGGCTCTTGTAAGCTCCATATCGTCCGAAACCGCGCTTAAAGAAACTATTTCCTCCTCCGAGGCAACAAATTCTTCTATTTCCTCACGGTAAGGCTCGGGAATATAGTAAATATTGATTTTTTCTAGGTCTTTTCCTTTCAGATCTTCAACAACATTTTCGCAAAGATTCATTTTTTCAACAAGCTTTTCAAGAAATTCCTGTGGAAGACCCTTATTTTCATAACAATCCAATTTATCCTTCTGCATGTATGAAGTGCCGTTGTAATAGGCCTCATAGCAGGCAGGGTATTTTTCAAGAAATTTTAAAATTCGCATTGCTGTTTCGCTTTTAATAAAATCCGAAAAAACGATTTTTTTATGTTTAATATCGTAAACACCGGCACCGTTTGAATAAATTATATAATCCGCAAAAGGTATTTGACTGACAACATCTTCAACCAGTGAAAATGTTCTTCCGGTTGCGATTGCTATTTTTACGCCTTTTTCAGAGGCTTTTTTTAACGCCGAAACGGTTCTCGGAGTTACCGTTAAATGATCGGGAGCCATTAGAGTTCCGTCAAGATCTGTTGCAATAATTCGTACTGACATATAATCACCTAATTAGATTATAATATTACATTTTAAAAAAAGCAAGAAAATAAACTTTCAAAAAGCATTGCACAATTCCTAAATATTCATTATAATAAAATTGCGGCTTCTATTTTATTTTCTTTATTCAGCCGCTATATATGAGAGAGGACAATAAAATATGGAAAAATATCTTCCCAAAAAAGAGTGGTTGACCTATTGCATAGGCGCACTCGGTCAGGGTATGGTGTATGCAATAATGAGCTCATACATATCCGACTTTTACATGAATGTTCTTAAACTCACCCCGCTTTTTGTGCTTCTGCTTATGCTGCTCGCAAGGGTGTGGGACGCTGTTAACGATCCTATTATGGGCTATATTGCCGACCGTGCAAACCCCAAAAAAGGAAAAATGCGCCCCTATATTCTTTACACTCCTATTCCGATTGCAATTTTAACCATTCTGCTCTTCTATGCTCCGAAGCTTTCCGGAGCACAGCTTATGGTTTATGCTGCAATAACCTATGTTGCATGGGGAATGATTTACACGGCGAGCGATGTTCCGTTTTGGAGTCTTCCGAATGTTATGACTCCTAATCCCGAAGAGCGCGGAACACTTATCAGCAACGCCAGAACCGCCAACGGAGTGGGATCTGCTGTTCCGATGCTGTTTTTCACAGTTCTCGGATTCATTCTTCCCAAATTTAATCTCAGCGGAACGGAGCTTGAAAAAACGAAGTATATGACAATCGCTCTTTTCTGCGCCATTGCAGGAAACCTTTTGTTTGTTCTTGTTTATTTCAAATCAAAAGAAAGAGTTAAAATACCAAATCCGCCGAAGCGTAAAAAGGGAGAAAAAACCTCGCTCGGTCTTATTTTCAGCTGTAAGCCGCTAATGCTTACCGCACTTATGGGAATTCTTTCCGCGGCAAGATATATGTATCAGGCAGGTGCTGTGCATGTTGCCCGCTACACTTTCTATATAGGCAAGGATATGACAGGAATGAGCATTGCGGAAAAAGAAGCGGCTCTCCAATCCAATATCAGCCTTGTTTCAACTATTTTCCAGGTTGCTTCAGCAGCAGGAATGTTCGGCGCTATGCTTGTTATGCCCCTCTTGTTTAAGAAATTCAACTACAAGCAGATAATTATTGCAACCTCGGTTATGGGAAGCATTTCAAGCTTTATAATTTATTTCATAGGCTATGAGCATTTTTGGGCATGTATTCCGTTTTTCGTTATTTCCTGCATTCCGCTCGGAGCAATAAATGTTTGCGCATTTGCAATGATTGGCGACAGTCTCGATTATATGGAATGGAAAACAGGAAAGCGCCTAACGGGAATGGGCTCGGCAATACAGAGCTTTGTTACCAAGCTCGGAAATGCGCTTTCAACAAGCTTTATAATCGTTATGTATATGATAGTTAAGCTTGATGTTTCAAGTATCAATGCAAAAATAACCGCAAATCCGCTTGAAATGACCTCAACTGTGCGCCAAGGTATGTTCAGCCTTGTTTCCCTTATTCCGGCAATAAGCCTTCTGCTTTGCATTATTCCGCTTTTCTTCTATGACCTAACGGGAGAAAAGAAGGAAAAAGTAACAAGAGAGCTTGCCGAAATGAGAGAGGAGCGCGGAGTTGTTATCACTGAATAATTCAATTAAATAGCAAAAAACCGCAGGTTCTTTAAACAGAGCCTGCGGTTTTAATTATGCCGTTAAATTGATTTAAGAAGATTCGGAAGCTTTGCGATTGCTCCGGGAATTCCTGCAAGAATTTTTCCAAAGCCCTTTGCTGTTGACTCATCGTCGTTAAGAATTGCAAGGAGTCCGTCTGCCATCTTCGGTGAGAAAACTCCCATAGACATTGCAACAAAGTTTCTTATCGGAATTTGGGTTGCCATGGCCTGAAGCATTGCTCCGTCGCCGTTTTCAGCCGAACCCATTTTACTCATAATGCCGGAAATGAGGTTGCAGATTTTGCCTCCCCATTTTGTGTGGCGGGCATCATCAAGGTTATTATAAATTGTGATTTTCTTTGAAGTATCTCTCTTTGCAGAGGGAATTTCTTTTCCGTAAAGAGCCTTCCACTGATCGCCGTCCATTCCCTTACTATCTGCACAATAGTATGCAGGACAGGTTTCTCTGTAATCGGGAATCTGAGCTTCAACGGTTGATTCAACGCTTATTGTTTCGGAAAGCTTTATATCACGGCTTGATGCACCGACAAGAATATCAAACTCACCCGACTCAACATGCCAATCTCCGAGATTAACATTGTAATAAGCAAAGGCTCTCTTTGAAAGCTCAAGAGAAACTTCCTTTTCTTCCCCTGCCTTGAGGAAAACCTTTGTAAATGCTCTGAGCTCTTTTTCGGGGCGGAAAATTGTTGACTCTTTGTCTGCAACATAAACCTCGGCAACCTCAGCGCCGTCCACACTTCCCGTATTCTTGATTTTGAACGAAACGGTAACTGTGTCGGTATCCTTAATCTCTTTTGAAGAAACCTTCAAATCACTGTACTCAAAGGTTGTGTATGACAAGCCGTAGCCGAACGGGAAAAGAACATCCTTTTTCGCTTTATCATAATATCTGTAACCGATATAAATGCTCTCTTTATGCTCGGAAACAACGGGCTCGCCGGGATAATTTCCGTAAGTCGGATTATCGCTGAACGAAAGCGGATATGTTTCGGAGGTCTTACCGCTGGGGCAAACCTTACCGGTAAGAATATTTGCAACTGCAATACCCACTGCCTGACCGCTGAGACCGCTGTTGAGAATTGATTTAACCTCGTTTACCCAAGGCATTTCAACAACAGAGCCTCCTGCAAGAACTACCGCTGTGTTTTTATTAACAGCCGCAATTTTTGAAATAAGAGAATTGTGACATTCGGGGATTGAAATATTATCTCTGTCGTAGCCCTCTGCCTCAAACTCTTCGGTAAGTCCGGCAAAAACAAGAACAACATCTGCATTCTTTGCAGCTTCAACAGCCTCATTTACAAGAGCGGAATTTTCAGTGCTCTTGCCCTTTTCATAGCCCTGAGCATATGTAACATCAACGCCGAGCTTTTTAAGATTGTCAAAAGCATTTTCGATTTCGGTTGGGTTAATAACAGATGAACCTGCGCCCTGAAATCTCGGAGCCTTAGCCATTTCACCTACAACCAAAACCTTTTGACCTTCTTTAAGAGGAAGAAGCTTATCATCATTTTTAAGAAGAACCATGCATCCCTCCGCAATCTTTGCGGCAAGCAAATGATTTTTCTTCATATCGCAGGTGTGATTTTTCTCCAATGCAGGCTTCGATTTTATAATTAAATCTACAACATTATCAACTCTTTTATCAAGAACGGCTACATCGAGCTCATTGTTCCTAACTGCATCAATAATCTTTTGTGTGTTAAGAGTTCCTGATGACGGCATTTCAAGGTCGGTGCCGTTATAAAGACCGGGAATACGATCAACAGAAGCGCCCCAGTCTGTGAGAAGAACGCCTTCAAAGCCCCATTCTTCGCGGCAAACCTTTTCCTGAAGCCATTCGTTTTGAGAAGCGTATGTACCGTTAATACGGTTATAGGAGTTCATAATAGTCCACGGCTGAGCCTCCTTAACGGTTATCTCAAAAGCGGGAAGATAAATCTCACGCAAAGCGCGCTCATCAATTATTTCATCAACAACCATTCTGTATGCTTCCTGGCTGTTGCATGCAAAGTGCTTAAGAGATGTTCCTATTCCTTTACTCTGAACGCCGTTAACAAATGCAGCCGACATTTTTCCTGCAAGATAGGGATCTTCGGAAAAATATTCAAAGTTTCTTCCGCAAACGGGAGAACGCTTGATATTTGTTCCCGGTCCGAGAAGAACCGAAACCTTTTCTTTAAGACACTCCTGAGCAAGAGCCTTTCCCATTTCATTGATAAGCTCTGTATCCCATGAACAGGAGGTGGTTGCCGCTGTGGGCATTGCGGTTGCGGGAACAGAATTTCCCAAACCCACTCCTTCAGAGGATTTCTTATCGGGATTCTGCTTGCGGAGTCCGTGAGGTCCGTCCGTTACCATAATCTTCGGCAGTCCGAGCTCGGGCATGCTTTCAAGATGCCAATAATCATAGCCCGAACAAAAACGAGCCTTGTCTTCAAGTGTCATTTTTTTAACTATTTCGGGATGCTTCATAGTTAACTCCTCTCTCGAAAGTTTTTATCTATAATATTATACATTAATTTAAAAGGGTTGGCAACTGAATTTTAATAAAAAATTAATAAAGTTCTGTAAAGTTTATATGCCTTACAGAACTTTGAATAAAACTATTGTGTTTATGCGGGTTTTTATTCGATAATCGAGTATTGTAAAGCGATTTTACTTTACTTATTTACTCGTGCTTCCGAACCCTCCGTCACGAACACCGGAAGCCTCATCATCCTCAGTGATGCCGAATTCAAGGAAAATACCCTGGGCAAATCCTTTTCCCGCTCCAAGTGTAACAACAGTATCGGACTCCTTATTGGAATCATTTGTGAGCTTAATCATTATATGCCCTTCATTTGATGAATTATAATAATCAGCATCAATAATTCCAACCGTGTTATCAAGCTGAATGCGGTGCTTAAATCCGAGACCGGAACGCGGATAAATCTTCAGAACCCAGCCATCATCTATTCTTGCGCGAATTCCTGTTGGGATAAGAACGCTTTTTCCGTGCGGCAAATCAATGTTTGTCGGCGCAAAGAAATCGTATCCCGCACTTCCCGATGTAGCTCTTTTAGGAAGCTGAATTGAAGAATAAATATCTTCAATATTTTCAGTATCGGGAAAATTTTTCAACCATGCTTCCTTAAACTGTTCAAGGCTTACTTTTTCATACTTTGCAATTCTTTTCATTTCTTCTCTCCGAATAATCTTATTTTAATTAAATATAAAAGGCGTTCTACAATAAACTTAATGCTTCTCTCTCTCTTTTCATACTTATCTTTAATTTTTTCGGTTTCCTTTTTGCTCTCATTCATTAAAAACTGCGCATAGGAATTTATTCTTCGTTCCTGCTCTTCGGGAGAAGCCGACCAAAATGAAGTTATAACACCGTTTCTGTTGAAATGAGCTGTTGCACGGTCAAACGGCGCTTCGCCTGTAATTTTTCTTGAAAAAATATTATCAACATTATTTCTTTCAAAAAACTCAACATATTTTTCAAAGCGCTCTTTGTGTCCGTCAAGAATTTGATTGAAATCTGTTTTTTCATAGAGCTCCCTGGCGGTAGTTTGAGGATGCTCCGAAATATATTCCATTGAAATGTGCGGAATATTATGATATTCAACAAGCTCACGCACGCGCAAATCAGGCACAATTACAAAGGCAGGCACGCCTGCGAGAATCGGTGCAATAGTTCCGTGAATTCGAGAGCCGAGAGCAAACTGCCGCGTTTTTAAGAATTCGAGCCATGAATAAACATTTGTAAATCCAATTGCTCTTCCGTTTTTAATAATATCGTGTTCTCTGCCGATAGGATAAAACTCGGGGGCATCTGCAGCAAACATTGAAGCATAGCCGGAGGGATATGTTTCTGAATTTAATCCAAGCCATAGCAAGCGAAGCTCATAGGTAGTTTGCGGAAGGAAGTAAGAATCCTTAATGCTTTCGGCGGTTACGCGGAAAAGATTATGCGTTGACCACCAAAGAACAAAGCGCGCGGTTATGCTTACGCGCTCTATTTCATAAAACGGAATTTTATTGGGGACCGGAAGATTTTCACCGTAAAGAAACATTGACGGACATCCGATAACCATAAAATCCTTGTCGCGCACATATCCGAGATTTTCGAGGAACCGCGCAGTATATTCGCCACGAATACCTATGCAGCTGCTCTTTTTGAGAACAGCATTCATAAAGCGCTTAACTGCTTCGTGCATAGGAGTTAAATCTTTTTTTGTTTTTTCGCCTTGAATTCCGCAGCCTATAACAATGCACGGTATTTTCAGGCGCTTAACAAGATTTGTTATGTTATCAAGCTCCGAAATAAACTGATACCTGAACGCATTAGCCAGAGGGATAATAAAAAGATCATACTTTTTATTATACTCCTTAACCATTTCATCGGTAAATTCAACATTATAGGTTTCAATAGCATCAATCTGCGTGTCATCATCAGTCATAACAGCACGGCAAACGCTGTGTGCAAAAAGCATATTACCGGGATTTGTTCCCATTTTATCATAATGCAGAATTTCCTCAACGCTCAAATCTTCAAGCGGAGATTTAGCTGCCCGCATTAAAATACGCTTCACAAAAATACTCCTAACAAACAGAATTTATATATTATATAATAACATATTATAATGACTCTTTGCAACAATAAAAATCCCGAAGGCTTCAAATAAACCTTCGGGATTTTATTTAGAATTCAGTATCCGTATCGCCGATACCGTCAGATGTTGTTATAACATCGTTGGGAGTTGAAAATTTTTCAATATCTGCAACAGGGGCTTCATAATATTTCTTCATTTTCACACACCCCCATTACTCAACTGTTCCGTTTATGCATTTAACAATCGGACCGTATTCGGTTCTCGGAACATCAACTGCGATACCGTTGATAACTCTGCTGTAAGTATAGCTTACATATGAACGCATATAATGCTCGCCGCTGTTTGCATTAATTTTGGAAGCCATATACTGACTTGATTCAAGCTGGCTCGGAGAAACAATTGTTCTTGTTCCCGAAGCGCCTTTAATCATTGCATTGTTTGTTGCAACTGCAGAATCAGTTGTGTAAATAACACCGCATTCAACAACTGTTGCTTCTGCTCCGTCGGAGAAGTTGCAATAAAGCGAAAACTTCTTCTTAGAGTCTGTTGGATGATACATTCCGTATCCGAACGAAAGCGGAAGCTTTTCCGTTACCTTTTCAGCAGTATCAGAGCTGAACAAGGTGTTAACATTATCCTCGGTTACTGCAACAATATCTGTTTCATGTGCATAAGCAAGGAAGCTGTAAGTTGGATTATAGCTGATTATTGTGTAATCACTGTAATTATCAGCGCCGAGCTTTGCTCTCATTGCCCAGCCTATAAATCCTGTTGAATCGCTGAGCGCTATTGAAACCTTATCGTCTATTGCATATGTTGCAGATGTTGTTCCGCCAGCAAAGGTTCCTCCCGTAATTGTGTAGGTGCAGGGAGTATCAAGTCTCTGACCGTACTGCGTAATAACGGTGTCCTCGGTAACTGTATAGGTTCCGCTTGAAAGGTTCGCTTCGCCGTTGTTGAAGCTCCAGTTAATAAATGTGTAATAAGGAGATTCAAGCGCATTAGTTGTGTTTGAACCGCAGGTGAGTGTTGTTCCGCTTACTGTTATTTCCGTTCCGGAAGGAACATAATAAACATCAATCGGCTTTTCAAAGTAATCAAGAACGGTAACCTTCTTGGCGTTGCTGTCGGAAACTGTACCGTCTGTTACAAAGTAAGCATCAACAACTGTATTCTCCTGGATTCTTGTTGAATATGAAGAATCGCTGTTGTGAACGGTTGTTGTTTTTGACTCTCCGTCGTTATCGGTTTTTGTTACAACCCACTTTTCAACAACTGCATTTTCGGGAACGGGTGGAGTAAGAGTTACAATATCTCCGTAGGTATGCTGTTCCTTATCTATCGGAGTTGAATTGAGTGAGTCGTCAAGATAAACATTTAGAGTAACAAGATAGGTTTTCTTTCCGTCGTTAATTCCGGTAAGAACAGTTTCTGTAACTGCATCAAGCTGACCGTAGGCTGTGTTTTTAAACAGCGAGCCGTTATAGGTTACATAAACAGCCTGCGTACCTAAAGCATAAGCTTGTGCAGTATCCTGTGTTTTAAATGTTTCAAGGTTTGATGAAATAACATTTCCTTTATCAGTATAAGCATCCTTATCCGCATAGGAAGCAAGAATCTGTGATGAATCATAGTTTGTATAAGCATCATCGGAATCAGGAGCGGCAAGATTGCTTACTGCTGTGTTCAGCGCGGTTGTATCATCAAATATATTCTGCTGAAGAGTTGAATAATTACCGGTTACATTTCCCGATTCATCAATAACGGTATCATCGGCAACTATCGTTTTTGTTTTATTATCAACCGGATTTGTTAATACAACACTCTTATCCGAAAACATCTCGTCACTATTTGTTTTCGCCGAAAGAGTGTTTACAGCTTTATTATAAGCTGTATCATACGCATCCCACGAAGCGATTGTATAATTCTGAACATCCTTGCCGTCATTGCCCGAAAGATCCAAATCAAACGATGAGTTTCCGGTGTTTTCGGTGTAGAGCTGATTGCTTTGAGCAGTAGTGTTTTCATTCGATGAAACCTCACTGCTCAATCCTGTATAATCCGCTTTCTTTCTGAGAGAAGCCATTGCTACCTCAAGCTGGAATTCAGCGTTTTGGTAGTTCTGCTTTGCTGTTAAATTTTTATCAACGGGATTATAGTTTTCGGCATCGGCACCCTCAATACCATAGTCGTTAATATCTCTCCAAGAGGTTTCACCATCGCCTACAATAGCGCTGTTACTGAATTGTGAGTAATCCTGATTTATCTGATTATAAACCTCTAAGAATGCATTATATGAATCTTCTGTATAATCAGCACCGTTAGTTAATTTGATTGAATTTGCTTCGGTCAAATCCTCGGTGAACCGGTCATAAAGGTCTGACGGGAACAATTCATCATATCTTCCGCTAATCCACTCTGCAAATGTACCCTGTGCAGTTGAAGATGTATTCTGTGAAACGAAGAAGGATCCGTTTCCGTCCTTAGTTACTCCCTGTGCGGTTATAATATAAGTGCTTCCTCCGGAAACAACGGTTATTGAATCCGCAGTGGTAGTATTCTGCTCGTTATTAACATAAGCATTTGCAACACGAATAGCTTCTTTATATCTTTCCCATGTTTCTGTGGTATAGAACTCGTTTGAAGTAATATCCTGCGTTGTTGCAAGCTCGAGAGCGTTTCTTGTTTCGCTCTTATCGTAAACATAAACATTTGCATAAAGAACGGCTGTTGCCAATGCATACGGAGTTCCGTTATTAGGATGCCTTACAGACGCACAAAGCCTGATATCTTCCTGAGTGCCTTTTCCCGAAAGAACCGAATGATAAATTTCAGACGGCAAGCCGCCCTGGTCCTTAATTCTGAGAGCTGCGGCAAGTGTTCCTGACTCTGCGTTTGCAAGGGTTCTCTGGCTTGTAAACGACGGGTCGTTTCTTGCGCTCCAGGTTGGGTTGTTTCCTCCCGTTACTTCAAGTGCGGAAACAACCTGTGTGTTCCAGTTAAGAGCATCACTTCCGTATGCGGGAACACCTGCCATATCAAGAGTTACCTGCCAGTTTCCGGAGGAATCAATGCTGACACCCGACGGGAAACGATTCGACTGACCGGCAAGAGACGCATCAAGATAATAGGTTCCTACAACCTTTCCAACACCGTCTCCGGCTTCCGCTTGGGCTGATGTTGTGGTACCTGTTCCTTTTGCCTGGAAGGTTGCAAAAATACCTGCCTTTTTAGGTGAATTAAAGTTGAAAGCATAGCTTGCATTGTGAGACGAGTTATTAACCTCTGACGACTCTGAAACCCAATGCGCTTTTGACTGGAAATTATTAACAGAACGATAGTTTGCAATACCCCACTGACTTTTGTTGGTTCCGGTTTGGGAGCCATTTTCTGTTGCAGTGCCGAGCGAGCCAACAAACTTCATTCCGAAAGCAGCCGATCTCGGCTGCTTGTTAACCGACGAACCTTCTCTGTATACGGCAACAACCGCATGAGCCTCTACCTTTGAAGCAGATACCCATGTATAAACCTCTTCGGTGTACTGAATTCCGGGGTTATCATCACGGTGGTAGGTTACATTAAGAGCTAAATCATAGCCAGCCGTTGTTCCGGGATCGGTTGGAACCGTTCCGATAACATAGTAAGCATTATAGGTATCTGTTGAAGAAACACATTTAGAAAGCTCAAACGCTCCGGCAGTTGCATCATCAGCATTTTGAATAGAATCAATAGTCCAGCCCTTTGCGATATGGATTTCGCAAGCCTCGGGCTTACTGTATGTTCCGTCCTCAAGAGTTGTTCCGTTATAGAAGTTTGCAATACCTGCAGCATCACCTGTTTCTGCTTCATGAACAAACGCCTTAGGGTCTATTTTCAGTTGTGCCGCGGGATTTGAGAAATGAACACTGTCGACAAACTTACCTGTTTGCATTCCCCAAATAGTATTCTTAGATGTTGTTCCTACTGCGGAGAAAACAAGTCTTTCCTTACCCTGCTCATCTTTCATTTTAATCATAACGCCTGAATAAGTTGAGCCGTCCGTAACAATAGTTAAATAGTTATCGCTCGTGAGTGACCATGTTCCTGCCGCTGAACCGTCCGAAGCGGAAACGGTTCCTGTGCTTGCACCCTCCGAATCGGCAAGCAAAATATAAGTGTTACCTGAAAGGAATGTATTTTTAATATCGTCGCCGTGGTCGATTATTGAGAAATATCCGGGAATGCTTGAAGCAAGGCTCGTTGACTGATCAAAAGTTTCACCCGAATACTGATAAGGAAGAACGCATTGCCAGCCTTCTTGGTTATAAAGAACCTGATGAACGCGTGCTTCGTTCAAATAGTTTGTTGATGCAGTCGCACGCTCTGTTAACATAGAGTCGCTCATACGGGTATGATAAGCAAGGAAGGTTTTTCCTGCATCATTTGTTCCGTTTGAAGAAACTGTTGCATATGAACAGTGTCCGTTATCATAATACTGAATACCGGAACCTGTTATTGCATAGTTACCCATAAGCTTCATACCGGATTTTGCCGAATCGGTATTTTGGGTTGTTCCCGCAACTCCCTGTGCGTCAACAAAACTTCCGCTCATAGGACAGCTGTTTGAATTTGCCCATGTACGCATTGTGTAGAACTTTTGATGAACAAAACCAAATGAAACATTGATATAGGTTTTTCCGGTTTGAGAGTCATAATAACAGAACGAGCCTTCACCCGAGCCTTTAATTGAGTCTCCCGTTTCTGCGGTGTTTTTAACAACGATTGTTCCGAAATACGGATCATATCCATTATCAAACATCCACTGCGAATCGGTTGATTTTCCGTCTGCTGTAAGTCTTACCATCCAAATATGACCGTTACACGAGCCATAGCTCATATAAAGCTTTCCGTCTGCTCCGTAGAACGGACAAGCGTCGATACAGTTTGGATAAGAATCTTTTGTGTAATAATATGTGCCCCAACTGTTGTAAAGATACTTTCTGTGGGGATTTCCGGAGTCACTTGAATAGCTGTATCCCGCAACGGCATCAAGCTTTTGCTTAACGCCTGCCGCAGTTGCGGTTGCGCCTCCTTTATCATGGAATCCGGAATAGATAAGCGGAGTTATATTGTAATACGGGCCTTCGATTGAGTCGGATTCCGCAGTGAATATACAGGAAACGCTTGTTCCCCAAGAGGAGGTTGCGGAAACCATCATATACTTGCCTGTGTTGGTGTTATAGTAAACAGAAGGTGCCCAAACCATTTTTCCTGCACCCGTTCCGATTTCGCTGTTTGAATAGTCGCCCGATTTTGCCGACCAATTAAGAGGAGCGGCAGTGCCTGTTGTGGTTGTTCCGGTAAGAACGGATTTATACTCGGCGCCTACTCCTTCAGCCGTGCCCCAATATTCCTCGTTCTGATAACCGGTTCTGCCCTGACTGTCACCTATTTCATTCCAGTTCGACATATCGTTTGAGCCGTAAATAGTCATTGCAGTACCGAACATATAGTAAAGGTACTCTCCTTCATAACCGGATTTACCGTAGTTAACATTCTCTACAATAGTTGGGTCATGACCTTCTGCATAGTTATAAATTGAGCTGTCATTCTCACCGTATATTGAACGAATCTGGAGCTGTGTGAGAGCTTTATTATAAAGACGGATATCGTCTGCATCAAATGCATATCCAACCTGATCAAAGGGCTGATAGCCGATTGACATAGTTGTGTCCGCGCTGCCTATGAAATCAATAACATTCGCAAGAATTTTAGAATAGTCAGCATCATAGTTATTTGTTGTTCCGTCAGCAGGAGTTGTTCCGCCATCGGTTGTTGAGTAATCATAACGCACGCCGCCAATGTATATGGAAAGGCTTGAATCAGTTACGGCAAAGGCATAATGACACCATTTCTCATTGGTTGAAGCTGTAATAGTTGTGTCTGTTGAAGGAATTCCTACAATATCGGAATCCTGGCTGATAGTATAGTCTCTGTATATACCGTTTCCCAAATAAGCTCCGTCGGCATAAAGCATATAGCCGCCGTAAGTAAACGAAACATAATGATATGCATCACGGTAAAAGGTTACAACAGGAATGTATTTATAGTTTGCATTTTCTTTATAGTGCTGCTGATAATGCCAAAATGTTACTGTTGCACCTTTCGAGAGATCCTTTCCTGCAAAAGGATTGACAGATGCATCTGCATAAGAGCCGGGTGTGTTTACGCTTGAAAACTCTGCAACGTTCTTTCTGCCGAGCAAGCCGCCTGAAAGAATGATTTCACCGTTCTTTTTTGACATTTTAATTTCGGCACCGTTGCCGTCAACGCCGTTAAGCGTGCCGTCGAAATTAAATTGAGCCTGTAAATAATCCGAAGGTTTATCTGTTCCGCCTTTTGTTGACGGAACGGTGCTTTGATAGCTTGTTCCTGCGTAGTTTCTGTTATATGCAGCAGAAGCTGTAAGCGAAGTTAATCCAACAACGCTGAAGCTTGTTACAGCTAAAACAACAGCCATAAAGAATGCCAAAAGTTTCTTTGATTTGGTATTTTTCACTTTGTTTACCTCCATTTCATTCGGACATATAGCGGCGGGCGGTGTGCACTGACCTGATTTACGCCTTGCCTGCCGCAAGACAATCCGAAATAATTTTTTATATAGAAATTATAATCTAAATAAGGCTTAAAAGTCAATAATTAATTCTTGACAAAATAGATTTTGTTAATATTATAACAATATTCCATTATTTATGGATTAAAGTCCATATAGTTTGACCAAAATATACAAAGAAAATTAACATATATTTTACAAAATGTTAACAATTTTAAAGTGGTTTGCAATAAAAAAGCCTCCCTGTTTAAGGGAGGTAAGGCTGTGAAAAATCTGTTTATGAGTTAAGTATTGCAAAATTCTCTTTATTGGATTTGTAAAGGTTTTTGAACACTCTGAAATTTCTGTCGTAAACTTCTTTGTTTGAAGCATTCGGCTTAAAGGTCTTTTTCGGAGGAATGAGCTTTTTAACATCGCTTAATTTTTCAATTTCACCCAATCCGACTGCAATACAAGCCGCCGCACCTACTGCGCCTACATTTTGGGGACTGTCAACAACCTCTACTTCTCTTTGAAGAACATCTGCAAGAATTTGACAGGTTACATCTCCGAGTGCTCCGCCGCCGCAGAATCGTATCGGATTGCTTGTTTTAATCTTTTTGTCTTGACTTTCAAGCATCCAGCGCATATGGAAGCATATACCTTCAACAACGGCTCTAATCATTTCTGTTTTTCCTGTTTCAATATTTATATTGAAAAACATTCCTGCTGCATTGGGGTCCTCAAAGGGACAACGGTTACCGTGAAGCCATGGAGTAAATATACATCCGCCTGAGCCCGCCGGTATTTCATCTATAACTCTTTCCATGTAATCATAAAGATTAATATTCATCTGCTCAACGCTTTCGGCGATTCCCTCATGCTGAAGATAATATCCGATATCATCAAGAGCAAGATGATTTTTAACCCACTCAACGCATTTGTTACTTGTTTCAAGCTCGGCAAAATAGTTGTATTTTCCGGGATCTGCGCCAACTATTGCCGCTATCATTGCAACAGAGTCAACTGTTTGCTTATCGGTTACGGTTGAAACCCAGCCGGATGTTCCGCTGTAAATATGAGTATCGCCTACCTCAACAGCGCCGGCTCCTACTCCGATAAGAGATGCATCTCCACCTCCGCCGAAAACTGCTGTTCCCGGTGCGAGTCCAAGCTCTGCCGCGGCTTTTTCTGTTACTTCTCCGACCTTTTCGGTTGATTTTTTAATGGGTGCGAGATGCTCCATTTTTACGCCAACCATATCGCAAACAGGCTTGCACCAGCCTTCGTGACCTTTTCTGGTGTCGTACAGAAGAGCAGCAAACGCACTGTCCTCAGTCATAATGAATTCACCGCTGCAACGGCAAATAAGATATTCTTTAACATCAAGCCACTTGTATATTCTTTTGAAATTCTCAGGCTCATGAGCCTCAACCCATTTATATTTCCAAATGGGATCTTTAACGCTTGATGAAACAGCGCCTGTATATTTTAGGTATTTGAGAAGCTTTGTTACCTCTGCACCCGCTATCTGTACACCGTGGGCAATTCCCTTTTTAAGCTCTTCCTTAGCTCTTTGATCCATATAGCTCATCGGTCTGCGAACGCAGTTTCCTTCTTTATCAACGAGCACAAGCGCCTGCATTTGCGAGCAGAAAGAAATTCCTTCAATCTGCTCCGGCTTTACATACGGAACCTTTTTGAAAACAGTTTTTGTTGTGGTGCACATTGCCTGCCACCATTCGTCCGCATCCTGCTCCGCTCCGCCGTTTTCAACAATGTAAAGATTGTAGCCGCAGGAATCCGCTCCGAGAATTTTAATCTCTTTGCCGATTTCGATAAGGCAGGTCTTTACTCCGGTTGTGCCGATATCGTATGTAATTGCATACTTACTCATTTTTTGTCCTCCGATGATTTTTTCTTTTCAAATGTAAATGCACTTTCAATGAATTTTAACAGCTGTGTTACTATTTCTTCATCGTCAATCTCATTTACATCAATTCCGTAATAAATTTTAAAGCGCTCTCGATAGTAATCGCAGGTAAACGAAAACTGGAGTGAAAGCAGCAAATTATCCAAAAAAAACGCAAACAGCCTCGGATTCAAATCCGAACGCACATCGCCCTTCTCAAGTGCGGTTGTTATTGCATCAATATAAAGCGCACTCGTTCTGCTCTCAATTTCATTTGCAAGCATTTTTGAACGCGCTGCATTCTTTTCTCCCGCAATTTCGTTGTAGATTTTTATATAATTTTTGTTTTTTCTTGAATGAGAGCAAGTGGCTCTGATAAGCTTTTCCGCTTTAATAAGAAGCTTATCGTCGCTTTCCATAATATTTTGAAGAACTTTATCAAGGTGCGACATTCCGCAGTCAACACAAGTTATAAATAAATCTTCCTTTGTTTTGAAATACTTATACATTAAACCTATGCTTATTCCCGCTTTTTGCGCTATTACATTTATATTTGCTTTTTCATAGCCGTGCTGTGCAAACTCCTCTATTCCGGCATTCAAAATTGAGTTTCGCCTTTCGTCGCTAATCCGTTCAAAAGCCTCTTTGTGATGAACTTTTATCATAAAAAATTAAATTTTGTCACTTTGCACAAACAGGTGTTTTTTGCTTTGTGCAACAGTAACAAATCTCCCTCAGTGAGTTAATATTCACAAAACAAGTTTAGCATTATTTTAACAATTATGCAACAAATTAGAGAAAATTTTTAACATTTTTTCGGAGCTTTTGATTTGACAAATTGTTAAAAAGTGATATACTTAATGTGTAACATAGTGAGTGGCTACTCACACCCTGTTCGGTGAGCAGTCACTCACGGTCAAATAAATATCTGCACAGCAGATGAATTTTAAGGAGGAAAAAAATGGATACCAGATTTGCAATATCCGAGTACCATGATGCAGCGGTTCTCACAGCACAGCTTGATGCCCTCATCAAAAAACCGATTTACTCAATCAGCAGAGAAGCTCTTAAGGATTATGAAGAAAACTACTTCAACAAAAAATGTACGAAATCAAAAGAGCAGATTGAAGAAGCAAAATCAATTATACCCGGCGGTGTTCAGCACAACCTCGCATTTAACTATCCCTTCCCGATTGTTATGACAAAAGCTCTCGGAAACAAGCTTTACGATGTTGACGGAAACGAATATTTCGATTTCCTTCAGGCAGGCGGTCCCACAATCCTCGGCTCAAATGACCCTGTTGTAAGAGAGAAGGTTATTGAGCTTCTTAACGACTGCGGACCTTCAACAGGTCTTTTCCATCCTTATGAGTATAAGCTTGCTAAAAAAATCAGCGAGTGTGTTCCCTCGGTTGAAATGTTCCGTATGCTTGGTTCAGGTACTGAGGCTTGCATGTGTGCAGTTCGTGTTGCAAGACTTGCTACAGGTCATAAAAACATTATAAAAATGGGCGGTGCTTACCACGGCTGGTCAGATCAGCTTGCTTGGGGTATGCGTGTTCCCGGAACACTCAACCTTCAGTCACACGGCGTTCCGCTCTTTGTATTCAAGCACACTCAGGAATTCTTCCCCAACGACCTCAAGAGTCTTGAGAAGAAGCTTATCTTAAACAAATTCCGCGGCGGCACAGCTGCTGTATTCATTGAGCCCATCGGCCCCGAATCTGCAACACGCCCGGTTGACAAGGATTTCCCGAAGGGTGTTCAGGCTCTTTGCCGCAAGTACGGCGCACTTCTCGTTTGCGACGAGGTTGTTTCCGGCTTCAGAATCGGACTTTCGGGCGCTCAGGGCTACTACGGAATTGATCCCGACATCACAATCTTCGGTAAGATTATTGCCGGCGGTTATCCCGGTGCAGGCGGTATCGGCGGCCATAGAGAGGTTATGAAATATCTCGGTGCAGGTCTTGACAAGAGCGAAGGAAAGAAGATACATAAGGCTATGTGCGGCGGTACAATGGCTGCTACTCCGATTTCCTGCTGCGCCGGCTACACTGCAATCTGTGAAATTGAAAAGAGAAATGCTTGCCAGGTTGCAGGCCGTATGGCAGACAGGCTTGTTAAAGGTCTTAACGAGTCAATCAAGAAATACGATCTTCCTTTCGTTTGCTACAATGTTGGCTCTGTTTGCCACCTTCACACTGTTGCAACAATGCACTTTAAGGTTGACTGGAAGCGTCCTTGGACTATCCCGAACACCCTTAAGCAAACAGGCATCCGTCAAACAGAAATGCAGTATATGGGTGCCGCATACATGGCTGAAGGTCTTGTTACTCTTGCCGGCTCTCGTCTTTACACTTCCGCTGCATACACAGAAGAAGATATTGATGAATGTATTGCCCGTTTCGACAGAGTTCTTTCAAAATGTGAGCTTATTGAAACTAAAAAGAAGTAATTGATTTACGGTGGGGTTGGGGTTACCCAACCCCGTTTTTGAAAATAAGAGAAAGGAAATAATCCAATGGCATATTCAGTTGAAGAAGCAAAAAGACTTGTTGTTGAAGCAGGAAAAAGACTTGTTGAAACGGGTCTTATTGCACGCACATGGGGTAATGTCAGCGCCCGTATTTCAGACACACAGTTTGTTATTACTCCCTCGGGAAGAGCTTATGAAACATTAACTCCCGAAGAGGTTGTTGTTGTTAACATTGAAGACTGCTCCTACGAAGGCGATATTAAGCCCTCATCGGAAAAAGGAGTTCATGCTGCCGCATACAGACATCATCCCACTGTTGATTTTGTTATTCATACCCATCAGAAGGCTGCTACCATTGTAAGCATCACCGGTATGGAAATAAGAAATGTTTACAAGGAGTTCCGCCCCGTTTTAGGCGACAAGGTTCCTTGTGCAGACTACGCAATGTCAACCACTAACTCTCTTCGCAAAAAAGTTGAAATGTGCATTATGATGAATCCCTCATGCCGTGCAATTATGCTTATGCATCACGGAACACTTTGCATGGGTGATACATACGAACAGGCATTTGATATTGCACAAACTCTTGAAAAATGCTGCGAAAAGGTTATTAAAGATAATTTTCTCCGACACTCATGGGCAACGGAGTATTCAGAAGAAGCAAAAAGAGATTTCTTCCTTAAGAAATCAGGCTCCGGCAGCATGCCCGAATCAATATGCGATTTAGGCTCTTCTGTCAGAAACGGAAATATTTTCACTCTGACAGTCGGTGACGAAAGCTGGGATATTGATGTTGAAACAGGAATCGCTGTTCATGGAATTGCTCCTAAGGTTGCAAAAATACACAGAGCAATATATAACACCGAGGATTGTTCAATAATCAAGCACATTTCCGATGCCGATGTTGTTGCAGTTTCATGCACAGGCGAAGATATGACCCCAATGATTGATGATTTCGCTCAGATTGCAGGCATTGATGTTAAATGCTGTGCTTGGATTGACGGTGAAACAGACGATTGTGCAAAGGAAATCGGCAAGGCTATAGACGATAGAAACGCTGTTCTTATTCAGGGTAACGGCGCTCTTATCACAGGTAATACCGAAGGCGATATGCAGGCTCTTGAAATCATTATGGATAAAGCCTGTGCATCTGTTATTGATGTTGATATTTTCAACAGAGCACACTATGTTCCGAAAGCAGAATGCTTCCTGATGAGAACAGTTTATCTTGCAAAATATTCAAAAAAAATCGACGAAAAATAACAATTAACATCTATCCGGACAGCTGTAAACGGCTTGCCCGGATATTTTTTTACGCATATTTCCTTATGCCTTGACATTATTTTACTATCTATTGTATAATTGTACATATTAATAATATATTGATTTTAATTTTTTGAGGTATAAATATAAAATGAAACTTTCTTTAATTGTTCCGTGCTACAACGAAGAAAACAATGTTCAAAAGTTTTATGAAGAGGCTCAAAAAACCTTTTGCGATCAAGGCTTTGATTATGAATATGTTTTTGTTAACGACGGAAGCAGCGACAACACAATGAAAAACCTGCGCTCCCTTTTTGAAGCGCATCCCGAATCAAACATTCAGGTTGTAAATTTTTCAAGAAATTTCGGAAAAGAAGCGGCTATTTATGCAGGCTTAAAAAATGCGCGCGGCGAGGCAATCTGCCTTATAGACGCAGATTTACAGCAGCGCCCCGAGGTTGCTCTCGAAATGTTCCGCATTCTTGAAAACAACGACGAGCTCGACTGTGTTACCGCTTATCAGGACAAGCGTAAAGAAGGCAAGGCAGTCAGCACACTAAAAAGCGCTTTCTACAAAATCATAAACAAAATCACTGACATACCGTTTGTTAACGGAGCAAGTGATTTCAGACTATTCCGCAGCTATGTAAGAGATGCAATTCTTGATTTACCCGAATATCACCGCTTTTCGAAGGGAATTTTCTCTTGGGTTGGGTTTAACACCTACTATATGCCTTATGAGGTTCAGGAAAGAGAATCCGGAGAATCAAAATGGTCGGTCAGAAAGCTTTTCAAATATGCGCTTGAGGGAATTATTTCATTTACAACAACGCCCCTTCGCCTTGCAACTTATCTCGGAATCATAACATCGGCAATTTCTTTAATCTATATGATTATTGTAATTATTCAAAAGCTTGCATTTTCAATAAACATTCCCGGATATGCAACTATTGTTGTTTTGATTTTGCTTCTCGGCGGAATTCAGCTGTTCTGCATAGGCGTTATTGGAGAATATCTTTCAAAAATATTTGTTCAGGGAAAAAACAGGCCTATATGCATAGTTAAAGAAAAGTTAATAAGAGAAGAAAATAAAAACGCTTCCGAAAAAGAATAATTCAAATCAGCCTCATGATTTGGGGCTGATTTTTAATTTAGCGAAAGGAAAAGAAAATGCAGAATTTAAAAAATGAAAAAACAGTAAAGCAATATTCGGCGCTTTCTTTTTTTGCCGTTTTCGGCCTTATTGTTATCAGATTTTTGTATTACGGGTTCAACTATTTTTTATCCCTCGACGACTACACTCAATATCTTTATTATCAGTTATTGGATGACAAGGTTCAATTTGTAAAAAATGCGGGATTGCTTGCCGCAAGACCTCTTGCCGGCTTATTTGATGTTTTCGTTTGGGGCAAAATGAATTCCGTTCTCATTCTTGCCGTTATAATTATATCTCTTCTTTTTGCAGCAAGCGCTGTTTTGCTGAGAGATGTTTTTTCTAAGTATTTTAAAGTCGGAATAGGATTTCTGATTGTTTACACACTGCTCCCCGTAGGAACAGAAGGAACCTATTGGCTCTCCGCTTCAACAAGAATAGTTTGCGGGCTTTTCTTTGCTTCTCTCAGCGCATTTTTACTTCAAAAATATATTGAAAGCAGAAAGCCTGTTTATTTAGTTCTTTCAAGTGTAATTCAGTTGATTGCGTACGGCTACTATGAGCAGATTATTGTTATTTCAATTACACTTAATGTTTTGCTTCTCCTCGCTAATTTTAAAGAGTTAAAGGTTAGAGTTCTTTATGCGGGAATTTCCCCTGCAAATGCGGTAATCTATTTCATTTCAGGCAGCTTTTTCAAAAGTGATCTATATTCAGGCAGAATGAATATTGTTTTGCCTGTAAACAAAGAATACTTCAGCGATTTTCTGCCCGGAATGCTTTCTCAATTCAAGCAGGCATTTGTTGACGGAACAATCTATATAACTCTGCGAGGCGCATATCGCGGTGCAAAGGAAATAATTAATGACAGGGCGATAGTTTTCTGCGCTGTACTTATTGCATTAATAATAATTCTTGCTGTTTGCTCAAAGGTTTTCTCCGAGAAAGAAAATAACAATTCAAGCAAACCGAAGCTTAACATTCCTATTAAAATCATTTTTGCTGTTTTGCTCGCCGTTGCTCCTATAACCCCGTTTCTTGTTTTGGGTGAGGGTTGGTTTTCCCTCAGAGGAACTGTTGCAAGCTTTATCGGAATTGCCTTGCTTGCAGATTTTCTTTTACAGCTTATTTCATTTAAAAAGCATGCAATTTATGCCACACTCTGCTGTTTAATTGCTGTTGTTTTCTGCGTTTCGGGGGTTAGCGAAATTCACGATTACAGGAAGAATTATATTCAGGACACGGCTGTTTTAACTCAAATTGAACAAGTTGTTAAAGAAAAAGATGAAGGCCAAAGAATAGGAATTATTAACGCCGAATATACGCTTGTTAACAAACAAAACTATTATTATCACGAGCACATTTCTTCCATAACATCAAGCGATTGGTGCCTTAGCGGCGCTGTTCACGGATATCTTAAAAATGAAAACCGCGCAACATTTATTCCGTTAAGACATTACGGAACATATTCTAAGGACACAAAAAGCTCAATCAATATTGATGAAATTGATGCATTTTATCTCTATTCAAAATCAGAAAAGAAGCTTTATCCCGTTAACTGTGTTGTTGAATCAGACTCAACAAGAAGCTTTTATCTTGAAAACGGAAATCTGTGTGCTGTTTTGAAAGAGGACGAAAACGGCAACGCCCATTTTGAAGAATTTTAATTTTTTATAAAAAACAAAGACTCCGAAAGAGGAGAGCGAAAGCCTACTCTTGAAACCCTTTACAAAATAAGCTCCGCTTTAAATGTAAGAATGAGCGATATAGTTAAAGAAATTGAAAACCGTATTGAACAGCAATAAAAAAAGAGATGAAAGGAAAACCCTTTCATCTCTTTTTTAATCAGTTAAAAACAATGGTGTTGAAAAATATCTTTCTGCGGTATCGGGAAGAACGGTAACAACAGTTTTACCTTTACCAAGCTTTTTAGCCAGCTTTTTTGCCGCCGCAACATTTGTTCCGCTTGAAATTCCGCACATTATTCCCTCAAGCCTTGCCAAATCCTTTGAGGTTTCTATTGCCTCTTCGTCGGTAACAATACATATATCCTCATAAATATTTTGATTGAGTATTTCGGGAATTACTCCGTCGCCTATTCCCATTTGATTATGGGTTCCGATTGTTCCGCCTGCAAGAATTGCGGCATTTTCGGGCTCAACCGCCCAAATAACAATATCGGGATTTTGTGCCTTTAAAACCTCACCTATTCCCGTTATCGTTCCGCCCGTTCCTATTCCCGAGCAAAATCCGTCAATCGGTCCTGCTACCTGTTCAAGAATTTCAAGCCCTGTATGATGCCTGTGAACCATTGGGTTTGCGGGATTTTCAAACTGCTGAGGTATGTAAACATTCGGGTTTTCCTCTTTCATTCTAACAGCAGTATTTAAGCATTCCTCAATACACTCTCCGATATTTCCGGCATCGTGAATAAGAATAACATCCGCTCCGTAGTGACGAACAAGCTTTCTGCGTTCCTCACTTACCGAATCGGGCATAATGATAATTGTTTTATAGCCTTTTACTGCACCTACGAGAGCAAGACCTATTCCCTGATTACCGCTTGTTGGTTCAACTATTACGGTGTTTTCATTTATGAGCCCTTTGCTCTCTGCCTCGCAAAGCATATTATATGCAGTTCTGGTTTTAATTGAACCACCCACATTCATTCCCTCAAATTTAACAAGAATATCTGCGCTGTCAGGCGAAGTCATTCTGTTGAGCTTTATCATTGGAGTATGCCCTATTGCTTCAAGAATATTGTTGTAATACATAAAATGTTCCTCTCTGTTTTGTTAAAAAGATAAAAATCAGCCGTCCTTTAAATCGTGAACATTAAAACGGGTATCGCTTTTATTTTCAATATATTCAATCATTGGCTCAAACTCACTGAAGGTTTCAAAAAGCATTGCACAGTTTTCTCTGATAAAGCCCTGCTTTGTTGCATGATTAACAAGATTGTTGAGTTCGTTATAATAGTTATCTATATTATAGAGAGCAAGCGGCTTTGAATGTCTGCCAAGCTGCTTAAGTGTTAAAACCTCAAAAAACTCCTCAAATGTTCCTATGCCGCCGGGTGCAATAATAAACGCCTCTGCGAGATCCTCCATTTTCTTTTTACGCTCTCTCATGGATTCGGTATAAATCATTTCATCGCATTTATCGTAAATGGCTTCAATGCTCTCTTCCTTAAAGAAATGCGGAATTATACCTGTTATTTTTCCTCCGCCTTTTGTAAAGCCTCTTGCAGCGGCACCCATAACTCCGTTTTTACCTGCACCGAAAACAAGGCTGTGCCCTCTCTGAGCAAGCAAAAGCCCCATTTCCTCAACCTTTTCAATGTAAACAGAATCTATCCTGTCGCTCGCGGCACCGAAAACGCAAATTTTCAAAGCATTCACCTTCCGTAAAATCAAGTCAATTTATATTACCAAAATATGCATAAAAAAACAAGTTGCCAAGAACTATTATTCATCTTTTATTGCCGAACAATCCGTATTTAAGTCTAATTCGTTCAATTTTTTTTGCACACGGATTTAAAAGAAGGGCGCAAAAAACCGCAGTTGTCACTCCGTGAATCAAATTAAAAATTATTCCCGATGAATAAATTGCAACGGCAGAGGTCCAATCATTAAATGATGAAACAGTTAAAACCGTTGAAAAATCAACGATAAATCCGTACACTAAAAAAGCAAGAACAAATCCCATAATTGCCTGTAAAATTCGGGAGGATTTTAATTTTGAGCTTCTCGAAAAAGCTCCTGCTATTATTCCGACAAGTGAGAGAGCAAGCATTTGAAAAGGAGTCCATGCGCCCTGCCCGAAAAAGAAATTTGAAACAAATGCGCTGAGTGCTCCGATAATCGCCCCGTTTGAACTTCCGAGACAAAACGCACTGATTATAACAACAGCGCACATCGGCTTAATCTGAGGAAACGCAAAAAACGCACATCTTCCCGCAACGGCAAGTGCAACAAGGCAGGCAATAACGGCCGTTTCCTCCGCGCTGATTTTTTTACTTTCGAAAGAAGCAAAGCACAAAATCAAAAAAGCAATAATTATCACAACACTTATGATATAATGGCTCACACTGCTGAAAAACAACTGCCAAAGCACGAGAAACACAAGCAATGCAAAAACAATAAAGAAATCAAAAATCAACAGCTTTTGTTTATTTTGCAAAGCTCTGCCACCTCCTCGCACAAAACGGCATTTTCAAAAAATCCCGAAGATATTTTTGAGGCTGATGTTGTGTAGAATTTTTTACTTGAAAAGAATTCGTTTGCAGGAATACTCTTTGTTAATCTTCCGCCGAACATCAACGAGCACACATCGGCGTATTTAGCGCAGAATTCAACATCGTGGGAAACGCAAACAACGCATATTCCGCTTTCACACAGCTCATTAATAATTTTTCCGAGCTCCTGCTTGAAAACGGCGTCAAGCGCTTTTGTGGGCTCATCAAGCAGAATAATATCGGGTGAATGCAAAAGCGCTTTTGCGAGCGCGCATTTTTGCATTTCACCGCCGCTCAAATCATATGGATGCCTTGAAAGAAGATTTTCTATTCTGAGCCTTTTAACTGCTTTATCAATTTTACATTTGTCAGTACAGGACAATTCAAGCTCCTGCAAAACAGTTTCCTTTGTAAACAATATTTTTACATTCTGACCGAGAAGAAATATATTTTTTCCCTTTGCTCCTTTTATACTTCCGGAATATGCCTTCTCCACTCCGGCAACGAGCTTTAAAAAGGTTGATTTTCCCGCTCCGTTTGCGCCGAGAATTGCATTAAAGCATCCGTTGTAAGCAGTATAATCCGCGTTAAAAACCGCATCCTTTGATTTTTTTGAATACCTAAAGCACAGATCCCTTGCGTCAAAGCATTTTTCAAAGCTCTTGTTGCTTTTTTCAATGCGATTATTACTAATTATGCCGTTGCCGATATAATTGGAGAGAAAGACTCTTCCCTCTTTAACACTTAAAGGAATGCTTCCTTTTTCGTTAAGAAGCTTGAAAATAACTGCGCTCGACGGAAGAAATGCCGCTGCATCTTCATTTAAGGAGCTAAGCTCATTGGGACTTTCAAAGTATCTTATTTCTCCGTTTGAAGCATAGATACAGCAATCGCACAAACTAAAGCACTCTTCAAGACGGTGCTCGGAAATAATAACAGTTGTGCCGAGCTCCGTATTAATCTTTTTAATAAGTGAAAGAAAATTCCCTGCACTTACGGGATCGAGCTGAGATGTGGGCTCGTCAAGAAGCAGAACCTCCGGCGATAAGGTCATAACGCTTGCAAGGTTTAAAAGCTGCTTTTGACCTCCCGAAAGCTCGCTCGTTTTTTTATCCATTAAATCCTCAAGACCGAAAAAGGCGCAGACCTCTGCAATTCTCAGGCTCATTTCTTCATTTGAATATCCAAGGCTCTCAAGCGAAAATGCCAGCTCTGATTTTACCGTATCGCAAACTATCTGCGAATCTATATCCTGAAAAACAAATCCTATTTCAGAGGCATCGCTTTTTAAATCGAGAAGTGAAATATTCTTTGATTTATAATATACCGCTCCTTCGGTCTGACCTTTAGGTGCAAGAACAGGCTTTAGTAATCGCAGAAGAGTTGTTTTTCCTCCGCCGCTTTCTCCGAATAATACGCAAAAATCTCCGCTGTTAATTGTGAACGATGCATTTTTTATTGCATACCATTCCTCAAGAGGATATTTAAATCTTAAATTTTCGACACGGAATATTTCCATTTTATATCCTCCCACAAATCATAGATTAACGGCATTAGCAAAAAGGCACCGTAGATAACAAACATAACAACACTTTCAAAGGATTTTGAAAAAGATAAAACGGGATCAAAAACGGCATAAGCGTATTTTTTTGATGCAAAAAATATTATGCAAACGCCTAATGACAAAACAAAAGTTAGAAATGCACCGTCTGAAAATCTAAAGCCGTAATCGGAATAAAAGGTTCTCTTTTCTGCTGAATAGCCTCTGCTTTTCATAGAGAGCGCACTGTCGGCAGCGGTTTCAAGCGACCATGTTGTAAGCATGGAAAATACCGCCGCATCATTCTTGAGTCGCTTTAAGGCAGACGGTGAAGAAAGCTCACCCATTCCCCTTTGTGCCTGATGTATTTCTTTTGCTTTTTTAGAAAAGCGAGGTATAAAAGCAAGCGCTGTTCTTATTATCATTGCGGTTTTCGGAGAAATTGAGCCGAAAATATAAATTATCTTTTCTCCGCTCAAAACTTCATTAAAGCTTGAAAACCACAGAACAACGCTTGAGAGAACTGCTCCCTGCATTGCACCGTAAATCAAGGATTCCAAGGTTAAATCGTTTGAGCCGATTTTACCTATAACCGTTACTCCGTAGTGATTAAACAAAACATTAACTGCGCTCATAATTACAATCATCGGAACAGCAAAAAGCAAAAGCGTTTTCAACACATTTTTTCTTCCGATATAAACTGCATATGCCAAAGAGCAGAAAAACGACAATGCAATCAAAACGGGATGACGAAAGCTCATTGAAAAGCCCAATGCAAATAAATAGAATATTAAATTTACATACGGATTCATTTTTGCAAAGCTTTTCATTTTCTCTCCTATTTCATTTCATTTTTACAGGTGTAGGAAAACACTATTTCATCGTTGCTTTTAACATAATAACTGCTTGAAGCAACACTCATAAAGCTTGAATTTACAGTGTAAACCCAGCCCGATTCTTTTCCGCAGTCAAACTCATGAAGCTGGTTTATTCCCTCAACATAATAGGATTTATACATAGGTGTATATGTATATTCCAAAGCAACATTTTCCTCGCTGCAAACACTTTTTAAAACATCAAAGGCAGTTTCATTTGCCTTTATTTCATATTTTTTACGCTCAATAATCATTCCGCTTGACGGAACAAAGCCTTCATGACCCGGCGCGAGCTTATCCATATTTTTTAAAATACTTTTACACTCAACTGTTAGATAACAATACTGATTGTTATCGCTCTGCGTAGTCTGCTGTGTCGGCACAGCCGTTTTGCTGCTCTGCTCGGACTGAACCTGCGTTTCTTCTGAAGTGCTTGCCTGTTTATTTTTCGTTGAAGTTATTTTTTTAGTGGAAACTTTTTTTGATGAAGTACTCTTTTCTTTGGATTTTTCGGTATTTTCTTTTTTTGTTGTGCTTTTCGTTTGGGTTTCGGATTTTGAACTTTCCTTAACAGTTTCTCTTACGCTGACGGTAATCGCCCCGTCCGAGACGGTTTCAGTGGTTGTTTGAGAAGATTCATTTTGAACGCCGCACGAGGAAAAGCATAGCGCAATGCACAAGGCTGTAATTAATGCAAGTATTTTTCTTTTCAATGCCGTACCCTCCCGTAAGCAAATTTAAGTATAATTATACAATTAAAAATAATAATTTACAAGTGTTTATAATTATGATATAATAACTATTATATTAAAATAGATGAAATAAGGAAAAATATGAACGATAGCTTATACATAATCATCCCTGCGTACAATGAAAGTGAAAATATTGAAAATGTTGTTAAGGACTGGTATTCCGTTATTGAAAAGCACAACGGCAACGGTGCTTCAAGGCTTGTTGTTATTGACGACGGAAGCAAGGACAACAGCTATGAAATAATGCAGCGCCTTGCTGCTGACAGACCGCTTTTCACTCCGATAAGAAAAGAAAACTCAGGTCACGGTGCAACGGTTCTCTATGGATATAATTATGCACTTGAGCATAATGCCGACTTCATTTTCCAAACCGATTCTGACGGTCAAACTCTGCCCGAAGAATTTGAGGACTTTTGGCTGGCAAGAAACGATTACGGCGCAATTATCGGAAACAGGTGCAAAAGAGAAGACGGATTTTCAAGAGTTGTTGTAACAAAGGTTCTCAAGCTCGTTATTGCTGTTTGCTTCGGAGTTAATGTTACGGATGCAAACACCCCGTACAGACTTATGAGGCACGATGTTCTTGAAAAGCATATCAAAAAGGTTCCTAAAGATTTTAACCTTTCAAATGTTTTACTTTCCGTTTTATTTGTTAAGTATGAAAAGGTTAAATTTATTCCGATAACCTTCCGTCCGAGACAGGGCGGGATTAACTCAATTAATATTAAAAAAATATTTAAAATCGGAAGAAAAGCGCTTTCCGATTTTATGGAGCTTAGAAAAACCATTTAATAAAAAAACACTCGGAAAACCGAGTGTTTTTTTATTCCCCATCTTCGGTGAATATAGACTCAATCAGATTTTCATAAATCTCAACCGGGTTATTTAAAAACTTTTCTTTTATAACCTCTGCCTGCGTTTCAGTTGGAACAAAAAGAGAAAGAGTCATAAAGTCACTGTTGATATCACTAACATGGCATGTAACGGTAAATCCGTTATTAATTTTTTCTATTTCAACCTTGTTCTCTTTTTTATATATTTCTCTTGCAACAATTTTTCTGCAAAGCTTAATACTTTTTTCGCGAATAGTGAGAGGTAAATCCTTTTCAACAATTTCAACCGCATCTTTGCATTCGGGAGTTATTGTGAGCGTTCCATCCTCATTCTCAATAAAATTCCTTTGCTTAATCATTTGTGAAACGGCATTTGTAATTTCAAAATAGTTTGCTATTTTTCCCTCAACCATTGTATCAACAATATACTGTGCAGTAATTTTTGAATCCATATTGGCAAGAATATAACAGGCAATAAGTTTTATTGAATTCTGCGAGCGAAGACCACCGTCTTCAATACCCGCGGTAAAAGCATCAAATCTCAGGCGAGGATTATCTTCTTTAATCTCTTCGGGATTTTCATAATGCTTATCGTTTTCCATTCTTTCACCGCCTTTGCATATATATTAGCACAAAGTAAATAAACTTGCAAAGTATTATTTAATATATTATAATAAAAACATTAAACTAAAGGAGATTTAGTGTAAAAATCACACTGAATTGATTATGCTGCCCTCAAAGCTTGCCTGAGGCATAATTTTGAGACGGCTGAATTTGCATCACGCCTTGTACGGCTGCAACAAGGATATACCGTGGTGCTAAAATACCATATTGCAGTCGGAAAGGCTATGTGAATTAAAATGACAGAAGTTACAAAAGAAACAATTATCGGCGATATCCTTGACAACGCTCCCGACACAGCACCGTTCTTTATGGAAATAGGAATGCACTGTCTCGGCTGCCCTGCTTCAAGAGGAGAAAGCATTGAACAGGCATGCTTTGTTCACGGAACAGACGCAGATGCTCTTGTTGAAAAAATCAACGAATTTCTTAAAACAAAATGATTTCACTTTCACCGAGGCTTAAAACAGTTGAACGCCTCATAAATAAATGCGATACTTTTGCCGACATCGGATGCGACCACGCTTTTTTGTCGGCATATCTTCTACAAAGCGGAAAATGCAAAAAAACAATTTGCTGCGACATTAATGAAATGCCGCTTAAAAGCGCTGAAAAAAATATGAGGTTTCTCGGTTTGGCAGACAAGAGCGATTTTAGGCTTTGCTCAGGTCTTTCTGGAATAGCCGAGCTTGAAGCAAATGAAATTGCAATAGCCGGAATGGGCGCAGAATTGATATGCTCCATTCTTGATGATTGCGAATGGAAAAAATCAAAAGAAGTTCATTTTGTTTTCCAACCGATGACTCATCCCGAAATTTTAAGAAAATACCTTTGCCTCAACGGTTTTGAAATTCAAAAGGAAATACTCGTTACCGATTCAAATCACACCTATTGTGTTTTTGATGCCGTTTACACGGAGAAGATCACAAAAAACGAGCTTTTCTATTACATAGGAAAAACCGAGAATTTCAAAACGCCGGAGGCACAAAGCTTTTTCTCACATCTTCTCAATTATCTGAAAAACAAATCGAAAGGCAGTGCCGACTATTCAATAATAATCGGAGAAATAGAAAAATTACTATGACAACTGTTAAAAACATTTATGATTATATCAATTCCTTTGCTCCGTTTGACACTCAGGAGGAATGGGATAATTCGGGCTTTTTAATAGGCGATTTCAGAAAAGAAGTAAAAAAATGCGTTCTTTCACTCGACGGAACAAAGGATGTTGTTCAATTTGCGTGCGACATCGGTGCAGACCTGATAATAACCCATCATCCCATGATTTTCTCGGGATTAAAAAATCTTGAAGCCGGAGCTCCTGCTTTTGAATGCGTAAAAAACGGTATTTCAGTTATCAGTGCACATACGAATTACGACAAGGCAGACGGCGGGGTTAACGATGTTCTTTGCCAAAGGCTCGGAATAAAAAACACTTATCGCTGTGAAAACGGATTTTTAACAGTGGGCGAAATCGAAAATGAAATGAGCATTGATGATTTTGCACAGTTTGTTGGCGATACTCTCGGCTCTGCCGGCTTAAGATACACCGATACCGAAAAGGCTATCAAAAGAGTTGCTGTTTGCGGCGGTGCGGGTGAAAGCGAGTTTATCGACGAAGCCTCATCTGTTGCAGACTGTTATGTTACGGGTGACTGCAAGTATCACGAAATGCTTGGTGCATCCGAAAAGGGCTTTGCTGTTATCTCGGCAGGTCATTTTGAAACAGAAATCATCTCAATTATTGAATTAAAATCCAAGCTTGAAAAAATATTTACCGATGTTGAATTTACAGATGCAGAGCAAAAGAACTCTGTTTTGGGGGTTTAAATGGCACTCGACGGCATTTTTTTGAACGCAGTTAAAAATGAAATATCTCAAAAATGCATTGATTCAAGGGTTGAAAAAATTCACCAGCCGTCGAAGGATGAGCTGGTTATTTCACTGCGCACTCGGGGCGGTGCATACAAGCTTCTTTTAAGTGCAAAGCCCGACTGTCCGCGTGTGCATTTAACCGATTATGCACCCGAAAACCCTCAAAAGCCGCCGATGTTCTGTATGCTTATGAGAAAGCATTTAACCGGTGCAAGGCTGATTTCAATAAGCCAAAACAAAACCGAACGAGTTCTCTCCTTTGAATTTGATGCTTCAAACGAGCTCGGTGACCGTGTCAGATTTAAGCTGATTATTGAAATTATGGCGCGCTTCAGCAATATAATTCTTGTTAACGAAAAAGGCTCGGTTGTTGACTGTATAAAGAGAGTTGACAGCAGTAAATCATCGGTGCGAGAGCTGTTTCCCGGAGTTAGATATGTTTCTCCTCCGCCCCAGAACAAGCTTTGCATTTTAGAAAGCAATACTTCGGATATCCAAATGGCAATTTCCCGTTCGGAAAAGAAATTGTCTAAAGCCTTTATGGATACCGTTCAGGGTGTTTCCCCCGTTATTTGCAGGGAGTATGAATTCGGTGCACCGCTTGAAATGATTAAACAGTATGCCGAAAATCCCGTTCCGATTTTAGTTCAGGGCAACAACTTCAGAGATTTTACATTTATGCCCATAAAGCAGTACGGCGCACTTGTTGAGAACAAGGAATTTGAAAGCTTTTCAAAGCTTCTTGATTCATATTATTTTGAGCATGAGAAAAACACAAGAATAAAGCAGAGCGCTTCTGAGCTTTTCAAGCGCGTTAACACCCTGCACGAGCGAGCGCTACGAAAGGCTCAAAACAGAATGCAGGAGCTGAAGGAATGCGAAGGCAAGGAAGCTCTAAAAATCTATGGCGAGCTTATTACAGCTAATCAGTACAGGCTCGAGAAGGGCTCGTTGTTTTATGAACTTGAGAACTATTATTCAAACGGTGAGAAAATAAGAATTCCTGCCGACCCTGCTCTCAGTCCCATGCAAAATGCTCAGAAATATTTTAAAGAATACCGAAAAAAGCAAATTGCCCAAAGCAAGCTAAACTCCTTTATTAAAGAGGCACAGGACGAGGCTGATTATCTTGAAACGGTTATTGACAGCCTTGAAAGATGCGAAACATCTTCTTCTCTTGCGGCTATCAAGCAGGAGCTTGCCGACGGCGGCTATATTCATTCGCAAAAAAAGAACGGCAAAAATAATCAGAAACCCCAGCCTCCACTTGAATTTAAATCGAGCGACGGATTTAGAATTCTTGTCGGAAGAAATAATATCCAAAACGACAGACTTACTCTAAAAACAGCAAACAATCACGATTTGTGGCTTCACACTAAAGATTTTCCCGGCTCTCACACAATTATTGAAAGCAATATGCGTGAGTTCAGCGAGCAGGCAATTTTTGAAGGAGCAATGCTCGCCGCTTATCACAGCAAGGGAAATCTTTCGGGTAAAATCGCGGTTGATTATACTTTGATTAAAAATGTTAAAAAACCCTCCGGTGCAAAACCCGGAAAGGTTATATACACCGATTATCAAACAATTTATGTTACACCCGACAGGGAAACTGTTGAAAGGCTGAAATGCAATGAGTAACACTGCTATAATTTTGGCTGCCGGAAACGGCACAAGAATGAACATAAAAAAATCCAAAATGCTTCTTGAAATTAACGGCAAATCAGTTATTCAAAGAACCTGCGAAACATTTTTGGGAATTGATGAAATAGACGAGATAATTGTTGTTTGCAGAGAAAGTGAAATTGACCTTTTCAACACGCTTCTCACAAACGAAAAAATAACATTCGTTATCGGCGGAGCTACAAGACAGCAATCGGTTCAAAATGCAGTTGACACAATAGAATGCGACGATGGCTCTTACATAATAATTCACGACGGAGCAAGGTGCCTTGTTACTGCCGAGGTAATCAAAAGCACTCTTGAGCTTGCACAGGAAACGGGTGCAGCCGCAACCGGAGTTTTTGTTAAGGACACCATTAAGGTTGTTGATAAGAACAACAAAATTGTTTCAACACCCGACAGAAGCTCGCTTGTTGCCATTCAAACACCGCAAATTTTCAAAGCATCGCTCTATAAAGCCGCATCCCAAAAGGCTTTGGAGAATAGAATGGATTTCACGGATGATTGCAGAATTGCAGAATATGCAGGCTATTCGGTTTCTGTTTTCCCGGGCGATTACTCAAATATTAAAATCACTACTCCCGACGACATTCCGCTCGCGGAAAGTATATTAATAAACAGAGGTGAAAAATAATGAGAATAGGACACGGATATGATGTTCACCGACTTGAAAAAGGCAGAAAACTGATTATCGGCGGAGTTGAAATTGAAAATAACGGAGTGGGACTTTTGGGTCACAGCGATGCTGATGTTCTTTTGCATGCGATTTCGGACGCTCTGCTCGGTGCCGCCGCTCTCGGAGATATTGGTTGCATTTTCCCCGACACGGACGAACGCTACAAGGATGCAAACAGTCTTATACTGCTTGAAGAGATAGTTAATATTCTTAATGAAAAGGGATATTCAATAATTAATATAGATTCAACCATTCTTGCACAGGCTCCGAAAATGAAGCCCCACATTGAACAAATGCGAAATAATATTGCTTCCGTCTGCAAAACGGATATCAAAAATATATCCGTTAAGGCAACAACCGAGGAAAAGCTTGGGTTTACGGGCAGAAAAGAAGGAATCAGCGCTCATGCGGTTTGCTTGATTGAGGAAAACAAAAATGCATGAGCTCAGTATTATGACAAGCATTGTTGATACCGCTCAAAAATATGCAGTTGAAAACAACGCAAAAAAAGTTAAAAAAATTTCCGTTCTTGCCGGTGAAATGAGCGGTGTTCTCCCCTATTATTTAAATTATTACTTTCCTAAGGTTATTAAAGATATGCCGCTTTTTGACGGATGCATTCTCGATGCCCGTGCCGAAGAAATACGGCTTTTGTGTAAAAGCTGCAATACACAGTATAATCCTAAGCAAACGGATTATGTTTGCCCCAAATGCAAAAGTGCAGATTGCAAAATTTTAAGCGGCAAGGATGTTACAATTTCATGCATAGAAATATTATTTGAGGACAAAGAATAGCCCCGCTCAGTAATCTGAACGGGGTTGCTCTATTTATTAAGTGCTTTATTATTTGTTCTGTTTAGAATGTAATCAACCGAAACATTATAAAAATCCGCAAGCTTAATAAGTATTTCGGTCGGAATATCCAATTCCCCTCTTTCGTAGTTGCTGTAAACACGCTGAGAGCAGTTTAAAACCACCGCAAGCTCTCGTTGCTTCAAATCACTGTCCTCCCTAAGATTTCTTATGCGTTCATACATCATATCACCTCAAGTTGAGTATAACTTAGCGAAAAATACGCTATTGACTTTTAGCGGAAATTACGCTAAGATATTCATGCAGTGACATATATAATTCTTTCTCATTAATCCACCCTCAGTGAAAACAGGTGCTTCCCCCCAAAAACAAGCACCTTTTTCAAAAACAGTTATTCCGTTAATAAGGAATAGCTGTTTTTATTTTTTCCATTAATTTCATACAAACTCCTGATTTTAGAAAATTATTTTAATATCTGTATTTTCTCTTTATTTGTCAAAAAATAGAAAATTCTCTTAAGTATTAAATGTATTTTACTGTGCAAAATATTACAGAAAGATTTACAATTTTAAGGAGAATAAAGCAAATATGAAAGCAACTGGAATTGTGAGAAGAATAGATGATTTGGGAAGAATTGTTATTCCGAAAGAAATCAGACGCTCATTTCGTATCAAAGAGGGCGACCCTCTTGAAATTTACACAGAGGCAGACGGAGAAGTCATTTTTAAAAAGTACTCGCCTATAGGTGAGCTGGGAACCTTTGCAAGCCAATATGCAGATGTTCTCCATAAAAACGGCGGCATTCCGATTGCAATATGCGACAACGACCATGTTATTGCCGCCTCAGGCATAAGCAAGCGTGAGGTTCTTGAAAGGCGGGTTACTAATCAGCTTGAAGATTTAATGAACAAAAGAGCAATTCATATAGCAACCCGTGATGTTCCGAGCATGAGTGCAATAGAAGGCTATGAGCGAAAGGCTCAGGTGGTTTATCCCATAATTTACGGAGGCGATGTAAGCGGTGCGGTTGCTATGATTGACGACGGTTCAAATACGCTTCCAAACGAAACACAAATTAAGCTCATTCAGGTTGCGGCGGCGTTTTTGGGTAAGCAAATGGAGTAACTGTCGTTTTGCACAAATTTAAGCGTTTTACAACTTATAATAATGTGTAAAAATATTTATGCTTAAATCTCTGTTTTCAAAACAATTTTTCTTTTTATTTCAATGCCTTCAGAGATTTTACAGGAAATTCACCGCATTGGTTATCATTGCCAAATCGTTCCCCTGATTTTTGTGCATTATGTACAATTTATATGGCAAACACCCTGTATTTTAGTATCAATGGCAGAAAAAGGCTTTTTTCTATTGATTTTTGAAAAACACAGGTGTATTATTGCAAACAAGAGATAGAACAAAAGGGTTGCACCGGGTGGTGCAGGAGGGTTCAGCATGACAAAGATCAGAAAAGAAGCATATTCATATATTAAAGATATGTTTATCCAACACAATATGGTTAAGCGCACAGTATTTTCGGTTTTAAGCGTTTTAATTATGGGCTTTGGAATCGCTCTCTTTTCGGTATCGGGATTCGGAGTTGACCCTTTCACCTCAATGAATATGAACATTGCTTCGGCAATCGGCATGAGATTCGGAACATATCAGCTCATAATTAATCTCTCCATTTTGATTTTTGTTATTATTGTTGCTCACCGCGGACTTGCAGGAGTTGGAACAATAGCAAATATGATAGGAGTGGGTTACACCTGCGAATTTTTTCAGGGAATAATGAGCAACGCTTTTGAGCCTTATCTCTCATCGCTCAGCTTGAGAATAGTTCTTCTTGCAATCGGTATGGCGGTTATTTCATTTTCGAGCAGCTTGTTCTTCACCGCAAATGTCGGCGTAGGACCGTATGATGCTCTCGGATTTATGTTAAGCAACGCAACGCACATTCCTTTCAAATGGGTTAGAGTTGCAACCGACTTTTCCGTAATTTTTATCGGAATTGTTTTGAGCGGAGGATTGCAGGCAATATTAAGCGGAGATTTTTCGGCAATTAAAAATGTCGGAATCGGAACAATTATAAACGCTTTTTGCCTCGGCCCGTTTGTTAATTTCTTTAATGCAAAGGTTTCATCAAAAATAATGAATGTTGATTACGAGCGTATCAGCCGTGATGTTGCATTCTTCATGATAAAAGGTGCAATGGTTAAAAACCTCGGAACTCTTGCAGAAGTTAAAGCTCCTGTTTTTGCCAACGCACCAGGATTCCGCTCCTAACGGAATCTTTAAGCAGCCAAAAGGGCTGCCCTCTCTCCCTCTCTCTTTGGGCAGCCTTTTTCATATATCACTTTCACTTTTTTCTTATTTTCAAAAGCAAGAAAAGGCGAAGCTTCTAACGAAGCTTCGCCTTTTCAATTTTTATTATTTCTTTTTGAATTTATCGAAAAATCCGTCCTTAGCCTGTTTTTTCGGAGGAACATAATCCCTATCAAACTGCTTAAGAAGATTTTTCTGCTCTTCGGTGATATCGGTTGGAATATCAACAATGATTCTTACAAACTGATCGCCCTTGCCGTATCCGTTTAGCCTTTCAATTCCCTTACCTTTAAGCTTAAACACTTCTCCGGGCTGTGTACCGGCAGGCATATTGTACTTAACATCGCCCTCAAGCGTGGGAACAATGAGTTCCGCTCCGAGAGTTGCCTGAGCTATTGAAACATGCTTATCTATCCAAACATCAAAACCGTCTCGCTCAAAAACCTTGTGGCGCTTAATGCTTATAACAACCTTTAAATCGCCTGCAGGTCCGCCGTTGAGACCCGCATCGCCGAAGCCTCTGACGCTTACCGCCTGTCTGTTATCAATTCCGGCAGGAATATTAACCTCAACCTTGTTCTTTCTGCGAACCTTACCTTTACCGTTGCATTTTTGACATGGATTATCAATTATCTTTCCGCTACCACCGCAGCGTGAGCAGGTTCTTTGAGTGCTCATCACGCCGAATGCAGTTCTCTGCTGAACATTGACAACGCCTCTACCCTGACAATCGGGGCAGGTTTTGGGACTTGAGCCTTTTGCCGCACCTGTTCCGTGACATTCGGAGCAATCTTCTACTCGGGGAACCTCAATTTCTTTTTTGCAACCCTTTGCCGCTTCCTCAAAAGTGATTGAAACAGAGGTTTGAATATCCCTTCCTCTTTGCGGTGCATTTGGATTTCTCGAGCCGCCTCCGAAGCCTCCGCCGAAAAATGAAGAAAAAATATCTCCGAGATCAATATCTCCGTCGAATCCGAAGCCTCCGCCGTAACCGCCTGCTCCCCCTGCACCGTAGTTGGGGTCAACTCCGGCATGACCGAACTGGTCGTATCGAGCCTTTTTCTGAGGATCTGAAAGCACTTCATACGCTTCATTGCATTCCTTAAATTTTTCCTCAGCCGTTTTATCTCCGGGATTAAGGTCAGGGTGATATTTTTTTGCAACCTTGCGGTATGCTTTTTTTATTTCATCATCTGAAGCGCCCTTTTGAACACCGAGCACCTCGTAATAATCTCTTTTTTCCTCAGGCATAAACTGCCTCCTGTCTTGCTGGTTAATATGTAACGAATTTCAAACAATCCGCTGAAATATACTGTAAAACAGCGCAAATAGAATTTGCGCTGTTTTTTATGGTTTTGGTATCAGTTATCGTCAACCTCTGTGTAGTCCGCATCTGTATAGCCTTGATCCGCAGCACCCTGCTGTGCTTCTCCGGCAGGGCCCTGCTGTGCTCCCTGAGCGGCTTGCGCAGCCTCATAGAGCTTTTGGCTTACCTCGTAGAACTTGTTTGTAAGGTCTTCCTGCTTTGCTTTAATATCATCTGTATTGTCGCCCTTGAGTGCTTCTTTAAGTGCATCAAGCTTGGACTGAAGAGCATTCTTATCGTCTTCAGAGAACTTGTCGGCATCCTCGGAAAGCATCTTCTCAGTCTGATAAACCATCTGATCCGCGTTGTTTCTGAGGTCAACAGCTTCTCTCTTCTTCTTATCCTCCTCAGCAAACTGCTCTGCTTCCTTAACAGCCTTATCAATATCCTCCTTGCTCATATTAGAGGAGGCGGTAATGCTGATATTCTGCTCCTTGCCCGTGCCGAGGTCTTTAGCGCTAACATGAACGATACCGTTTGCATCAATATCAAATGTTACTTCAATCTGCGGAACACCTCTTCTTGCCGGAAGAATACCGTCGAGATGGAACATTCCGAGTGTTTTATTATCCTTAGCAAATTCTCTTTCACCCTGAAGAACATGAACCTCAACAGATGTTTGGTTGTCAGCGGCAGTTGAGAAAATCTGACTCTTCTTGGTGGGGATGGTTGTGTTTCTCTCAATAATTACGGTGTTAACTCCGCCCATTGTTTCAATACCGAGTGAAAGAGGAGTTACATCAAGAAGAAGGAGTCCTTTAACATCTCCGCCGAGAACACCGCCCTGGAGTGCAGCACCCATAGCAACGCATTCATCGGGGTTAATTCCCTTGAAGGGCTCTTTGCCCGAGAACTTCTGAATAGCCTCTTGAACAGCAGGAATACGAGTTGAACCGCCTACAAGAAGAACCTTGTCGATATCGTTCATTGAAAGTCCGCTGTCCTTCATAGCCTGGCGAACCGGGCCCATTGTTGCTTCAACAAGGTCTGCTGTCATCTCATTGAACTTTGCTCTTGTGAGCTGCATTTCAAGATGCTTAGGACCTGTTGCATCTGCTGTGATGAACGGGAGAGAAATCTGAGCTGTTGTCATACCGGAAAGGTCAATCTTAGCTTTTTCCGCAGCTTCCTTAACTCTCTGCATAGCCATCTTATCTGTTGAAAGATCTACTCCCTGCTCTTTTTTAAATTCTGCAACAATCCAGTCCATTATCTTCTTATCGAAATCATCACCGCCGAGACGGTTATTACCTGCTGTTGCAAGAACCTCCTGAACGCCGTCGCCCATTTCAATGATTGAAACATCGAAGGTACCGCCGCCGAGGTCATAAACCATAACCTTTTGATCGTCTTCCTTATCAATACCGAAGGCAAGTGCTGCGGCTGTGGGCTCGTTGATAATTCTCTTAACCTCAAGACCGGCAATTTTTCCTGCATCCTTTGTTGCCTGACGCTGTGCGTCTGTAAAATAAGCCGGAACTGTGATTACAGCCTCTGTAACCTTATCTCCCAAATAGCTTTCTGCATCTGCCTTAAGCTTTTGAAGAATTATTGCGCTGATTTCCTGAGGAGTGTAATTCTTTCCGTCAATATCCACCTTATAATCAGAGCCCATATGTCTCTTAATAGAAGAGATTGTTCTTTCTGGGTTGGTAATAGCCTGTCTTTTAGCCACATTACCAACCATTCTTTCACCGTCCTTTGAAAATGCAACAACCGACGGTGTTGTTCTTGCGCCCTCTGCGTTTGCGATAACTACCGGCTCGCCGCCCTCGATAACGCTTACACAGCTGTTTGTTGTTCCTAAGTCAATTCCTATAATTTTAGCCATTATAAATTCCTCCTTAATTTGCTACCTGAACCATTGCAGGTCTTATGACTTTGTCGTTTAATTTATAACCCTTTTGGAAAACCGCGATTATTTCGCCCTCGCCCTTTTCTTCATCATCAACATGCATAACAGCATTATGATAATTGGGATCAAACTTATCGCCGCATTCTCCGTAAGATTGAACGCCGAGCTTTTCAAAAACGGCTTTTAAACCGTCGTATGTCATTTGAACGCCTTTTTTCAAAGCCTCAAAATCTCCCTGCTCAGCCGCAATCGCCCTATCCATATTATCTGCAACCGAAAGAAATTCCTGAATAACGCTTGCCTTTGCATTTGAAAAAGTGCTCTCTTTTTCTTTAGCGCTTCTTGCTCTGAAATTTGCATATTCGGCAGCAGTTCTCAAATGCTGTTCCTTCAAATCGTCAATCTGCTTTTGAAGAAGCTCCTCGGCACTCGGCTCTTTAGCTTCATCTTCATCCTTGCTGCTATCTTTTACTTCTTCGGCTGAAGCGGTTTCTTCAACTTCCTTTTTATTCTTAGCCATATGTTACGCCTCCTTCTTTCAAAAGACTGTCAACTGCTTTTGTTATATAATCAACTCTCGGAAGAACATAAGAATAATCTATTCTTGTTGAGCCTATAACTCCGAGTGTTGCTTTTTGTGAATTATTGTAATTGAACTTTGCAAGCATTGTTGCTGTGTTCTTAAGCTCATAGCACGGATTTTCGTCGCCGACAAAAAGTCTTGTGCCCAATCTGCTGTTTGCATAATCGTTGAGCATTTTGGAAAAACGCTTTTTATCTGCAAAAAACGAAAGCAAACCGTAAACACCGTTTCCGAGCTCCTCGTGTGATAAAAGATTTGTTTCGCCGTAGGTGCAAAAGGCTCCGTCTCCCGCCTCTTTGCAAAGAGAACAAAGTGATGAAAGCACAGGTAGCAAATCAAAAACTCTTTCTCCGAGAATAGATATTGAATTCTGAAGAATATTAACATTGATTTCCGAAAGAGGAGTTCCGATAAAGAACTCATTCACTGCTCCGTAAAACAAGCCTTTAAACTCATCATCAATAATACATTCGGTTTTTGCAAGCGAGGATTTTATTTTTCCTCCAACGGAAAGAAGAACAATCATTGCTCTGTGATTTCCTGCCGGAATAAGCTCAACTCCCTGAACACAGTCATAACTGTCTTTAACCGTACTGTAAAAAGAAGCGCAGCCCGTTAAATCCGCCGCAAGCTGAGCCGCATCGGCAAGAAGCCTTTCAGGGTCCGAAGCATTAACAGAAAGTATTTCATTGATTTTCCCCATTTCTTCGGGAGTTATCTGCCTTGAAGAAAGAAGGTTGTCAATATAAAATCTGTATGCAGCCTTTCCCGGAACACGACCTCCGCTTGTGTGACGCTGCTCGAGCAATCCGAGTTCAGACAAATGAGCCATGTCATTTCTGACTGTTGCGCTGCTGACGGAATACGGAAGCATTTGACAAAGCGTTTTTGAACCGATTGGCTCGCCCGTTCTTATATACTCATCAATAATGAGCTTTAAAATAGCACTCGCTCTGTCGCCAAGCATTCCTTTCACCTCTTTTTTGGAAATTAGCACTCTTCCTGCTCGAGTGCTAACTTGCTTATATATTATATCCAAAGTTTGCCTTTGTCAATACTTTTTTCAAAAATTATTTGGTTTTTAAAATTTATTCACAATTAAATTCAGACTTTTTAATATTTTTTTCATTTTATTAATTACATTATTGTTACTTTTATTGTTTATTCGACAATAATATGATATTATAAGGAGAAAAATTAAGGAGGAACTACAATGGAAAGAAAAGTCATAATTATGGACCATCCGCTTATTCAACATAAGCTCAGCATTCTTCGTAATGAAGAGACAAGCACTATGGATTTCCGTACACTTGTTAACGAAATTGCAACGCTTATGATTTTTGAAGCAACAAGGGATCTCCCTCTTGAAAGCAAAGAGGTTAAAACTCCCTGCGGAATTGCCGAATGCAAAACCATTTCCGGAAGAAAGCTTGCTTTTGTTCCAATTCTCAGGGCAGGTCTCGGAATGGTTGAAGGCGCCCTCTCTTTAGTTCCCGGAGCTCGCGTAGGTCATATCGGACTTTACAGAGATGAAACAACTCTTGAACCGGTTGAATACTATTGCAAGCTTCCTAAGGATATTGAAGAAAGAGATGTTTTCGTTCTTGACCCAATGCTTGCAACAGGCGGCTCGGCTATTGATGCAATCGGACAAATTAAAAAAAGAAATCCGCGCAGCATTAAGTTTATGTGCATAATTGCCGCACCGGAAGGTCTTGAAGCACTCAAAAACGCTTATCCCGATGTTGATATTTTCTGTGCAGGACTTGATGAAAAGCTCAATGAAAACGGATACATTGTTCCCGGACTCGGTGATGCAGGCGACAGAATTTTCGGCACAAAATAATTTCACAGCATCAATATATAATGTAATAAAATAATAAATACAACATAACGAAAGGAAATAAACCAGTGGCTAAAGACAAAAAATCACCTGATTTCTCAAAAGGAATTTATGATGCCCGCCAGCTTGGCGCTCCGAAAATGATAGTTCTCGGTTTCCAGCATATGTTTGCAATGTTCGGTGCAACGGTTCTCGTTCCGCTCATTACCGGACTTGATGTTTCAACAACCCTGTTAATGGCAGGACTGGGAACACTTTTGTTCCATGTTTTCACAAAGTTTAAGGTTCCCGCATTCCTCGGCTCTTCTTTTGCTTTCCTCGGAGGATACTCAACAATAGCTCCCATGCTTGAAGACGGCACTCCGAATAAGGAAATGCTTCCGTACGCTTGTCTCGGTGTTGCATGCGCAGGTCTTGTTTATCTTGTGCTTGCCCTGTTCATAAAGATAATCGGTATCGAGAAGGTTATGAAATTCTTCCCTCCCGTTGTAACAGGACCTATTATCATTGCAATCGGACTCGGACTTGCTCCCACAGCAATAAGCAACTGTAAATCGAACTGGATTCTTGCATTAATTGCTCTCGGCTTGATTATAATTGTTAACATTTTTGGTAAAGGAATGACTAAGATAATTCCCATTCTTATCGGAATTATCGGCTCATATGCAGTTGCCGCCATCGTTGGAAACGGCTTCGGAGTTGAAAGCTTTGCAATCGACTTTACAAATGTTAAAGAGGCTGCTTGGATAGGACTTCCGATTGACTGGAACTCAACAGTATTCGGCGGTGTTCACGACACTTCAAAAGCAATTACGGCAATCATTGCAATTATGCCTATCGCTCTTGCAACTATGATGGAGCATATCGGAGATATTTCCGCAATCGGCGCAACCTGCGGTAAAAACTACATTGCAGACCCCGGACTTCATCGTTCTCTTATGGGCGACGGTCTTGCAACAACCTTATCGGCACTTTTCGGCGGACCTGCTAACACTACATACGGCGAAAACACCGGCGTTCTTGCTCTTTCAAAGGTTTATGACCCCAGAGTAGTTCGTATTGCAGCTTATTTTGCAATGCTCTTCTCCTTCTCCCCCAAATTCTCAGCACTTATCAACTCAATGCCCGCTGCAATCGTTGGAGGTATTTCATTTGTTCTCTACGGTATGATTTCAGCTATCGGTATCAGAAATGTTGTTGAGAACAAGGTTGATTTCTCAAAGCCGAGAAATACAATCATTGCGGCAGTTATCCTTGTTTGTGCACTTGGTCTTACAGACGGTATCTCTTTCACAATCGGCAAATTTGCAATCACTCTTTCAGCCCTTGCTGTTGCAGCAATCGCAGGAATTGTTTTGAATGCAGTTCTTCCCGGAAGAGATTATGTTTTCTCAAACGAAGATGTTGCTAAGGCTAAAAACAACTAATTAATACAAAAGCTTTCGGATACGGTATAACAGTTTTGCGTTATACCGTATCTTTTTATTTGACAAAGAGTGTTGTTATATTATATACTTTTTTTGAGGAGGGAAAAATATGGATAATGTTAAGAGAACCGACCGAATTGCATGCACATTAACTATATTGCTTAGCACATTTTGCTATATTGTTTCACGAATTGCGGGCTCTTCACAAGCTATGCTTCAAGCAATCCTTTACACGCTCGCAACTGCTGTTTGTATCTTTTTAATCTTATCAATAAAGGGCACATTTGAGACTATGCTTTCGGCGCTTTTTTCTTTAAAACTCCTTCCGCCGGATTTATCCTCGCTCGAAAGTGTTAATATTCACGCATTTGTATTCTACAAGCTTGCATCTGCTTTTTCTCTTGCAGTTTTCGTTTTTATTTTATACAAAGCATATAAAAAGCAAGAGAAAAAAGAAATCGGCGCCGTAGCTGTTTTGGCGCTTCTTGTTATAATTCCGTTTTTCACAAACACAGGCGGAACAGTCAGCAGTTACCTTGAAGCAGTTACTCGAACAAGGCTTTGGTCATATTTTTCAAGCGTTGCCTTTTATTTTGCAGGATTACTTATTCTCCTTGCAATCGCAAATAACCTCAAGGGAAAAAGCGCAATGCTAATATGTGTTTATGAGGTGCTCGCGCTTTCAATAAATATCGCTCGCCGTACTATGGCAATAATTATAAATGCCATTCATTCAACCCACATTTCAAGAAGCTATTATTTATGGATTGCAATGATGCTTTTCTCTGCAGTGCTCTTCCTTATATATGCAATCAAGCTCAAAAAAGAAGAACAGATAAATTATCAATCTTGACTTAATCTTCTGCTTGTGCTAAAATACTTTCAAATAGAAAAAGGCAGAGAAAAGAAGCAGTAAGCGTTCAATGTTCTTCAGAGAGAAGGCGGCAGGTGAAAGCCTTTGTCAGAGAGCGCCCAACCCGTCTTTGAGCCGAGCGTGAAATAAGCGTTTCCGGGAGCTCCCGTTACAGAGCGGTGCAAAAGCACATAAGTTAAAAATTCAGGTGGTACCGCGGATTTTCGCCCTGAGCTATATGCTCCGGGCTTTTATTTTTGCGTTCCCCTCTGTTATAACGGTAACCGTGTCCGCAATTACCGTTAAAAAATTTATGCGGGCAGAAAGGCTGCGGATGATATGAAGCTTGATAAACTTGTTGGAGAAAGATTTAAGGAAAGACCTGCCGACTGCGTTATTGACAGTCACGCACTCTCTATCAGAGGCGGATATATAAAATATGTTGCAAACGGCATTTATTCCCTCTACACTCCTCTTAAAAGAGTTACAAAAAAGATTGAACAAATAATCAGAGAGGAAATGGACGCTATTGACGGGCAGGAGGTTCAGTTCCCCGTTGTTATGCCCGCTTCTCTTTGGCAGGAATCCGGAAGATATGAAAGCATCGGAAGTGAGCTCGTTCGTTTCACCGACAGAAACAAAAGTCCCCTCGTTCTCGGAATGACTCATGAGGAGGCGGCAGTTCACCTTGTTCGCGAATATGCAAACAGCTACACAAAATATCCTTTCATGATTTATCAGATTCAAACAAAATTCCGTGATGAAGCGCGTCCCAGAGGCGGACTTATCCGAGTGCGTGAATTTACGATGAAGGACGCTTATTCCTTCCATACAAATCAAGAGGACCTTGAGGATTATTATGCAAAATGCCATAAGGCTTATGAAAGAATTTTTGCAAGAGCAGGTGTACCCGAGGTTGTTTCGGTTGCATCCGATTCCGGAATGATGGGAGGAAGTGTTTCTCACGAATTTATGCTTCTCACCCCTGTCGGTGAAGATTCCATTGCAATTTGTTCCGAGTGCGGATACAGTGCAAATATGGAAGCCGCTCCGAGCATAATTGAAAACAAGCGTGATGATGTTTCCGAGGAGCTCAAGCTTGTTCACACCCCGAATATTCACACCATTGAAGATGTTTGCGAGTTTTTAGGCACTCCCGAAGAGAAAAGCTGCAAGGCGGTTGTTTACCAACAGAATCACGATGATAAATATGTTGTTGTTTTCATCAGAGGAGATTTGGATATTAACGAAACAAAGCTCACAAATTTCCTCGGCTGTGAAATTCACCCGGCAGTTATAACAGAGGAATGTAATCTCAAGGCAGGATATATAGGTCCTTATAATCTTGATGGCGATTTCACCGTTTTGTATGATGAATCGCTTAAAGGCGCAAACAATCTCTCATGCGGCGGAAATGTTGAAGAATATCACTACACCGGACTTGACCCCGAAAGAGATATTGAAGGCATTGAATTCCACGACTTTGCTAAAATTATTGACAACGGAATTTGCCCACATTGTAAAAAGCACGCAATAAAAATCAGCAGAGGTATTGAGGTTGGTAATATTTTCCAGCTCGGAACAAAATACACGAAATCAATGGGTATGACCTACCTTGATAAAGACGGTAAATCACAGATTCCGATTATGGGCTGCTACGGAATAGGCGTAGGAAGACTTGCCGCTTCCGTTTGCGAAGCGCATCATGATGATTACGGTCCGATTTGGCCTATGTCAATTGCACCGTGGCAGGTTCATCTCTGCGCCGTAAGAGCAGATAATGAAGATGTTAGAAAATGTGCCGACGAGCTTTACAATTCTCTTCAAAATGACGGGATTGAAGTTATTTTCGATGACAGAAGCGTTAGCGCCGGAGTTATGTTCTCAGATGCAGACCTTTTGGGAGTTCCGCTCCGTGTTATTGTAAGCCCAAGAAATCTAAAGGAAAATGTTGTTGAAATTTCCTCAAGAGACAAGAGCATTTCCGAAAAGGTTTCATTAAGCGATGCAAAAGAATACCTTAAATCTCTTATTGATAAAATGATTCAAAAGTAAAGAAGTTTTCTCCTTTACCTTGAAAGAAGGTAATACTATGTGGTTTGTTTTCGCGCTTCTTTCGGCGGTTTTTGCGGCACTCACTTCAATTTTGGCAAAGGTCGGAATTGACGGAGTTGGCTCAAATCTTGCAACGGCAATCAGAACGGCAGTTGTTTTAATTCTCTCATGGGGAATGGTTTTCATTACCGGAGAGCAAAGCGGATTATCCGGAATTGATAAAAAAAGCTGGATGTTTTTAATTCTTTCGGGACTTGCAACAGGAGCATCGTGGCTATGCTATTACAGAGCTTTACAGCTCGGTGATGTTTCAAAGGTTGTTCCGATAGATAAAATGAGTATTGTTATTACCCTTGTTCTCGCTTTTGTTTTTCTTCATGAAAAATTTACTCAAAAATCAATTTTCGGAATAATTTTTATAACTGTTGGAACAATACTTATGGTTATATAAAATAAGAACCTACGGAATTTCCGTAGGTTCTTTTACTTTAGATTTTGTTAGTGCTTAATAATTCCCGTGAGGACTTGCTGAAGCTCGTCCTTTCTGAATACCGGAAGCGGTTCTAAAATTGCATCTATTGCGCCGCTTACCATAAATGTTATTACAAGGCACTCCTTGTAATTATCTTCATAATTAAAATTATTATGTTCAACTATTCCGGCAACAAGATTTTTCTTAACTGCACTTATTGCGTTTTTTGAAAAAGCGCTTTGCTTGAAATGATTGAAATAATCAAGATTATTTTCAACCTCATCAAGAATTTTTTTAATGCTCTCAGAAGGATCCTTTTTCATTTCATAATAATCAAACCTGCGGCTGATTTTTTCTATTCCGTTCATAACGGTATTAAGACATTTCTGAAGGCAGTCATCAATGCTTTTGTAATGAAGATAAAATGTGCTTTTATTAATATCGGCTCTCTTGCACAATTCAAGAACCGTGATTTTTTTCGGATCCTTTTCAACCATAAGTTCAATAGCCGCGCCGAAAATTGCCGATTTTGTTCGCTTAACTCGCCTGTCCACTATTCTCCCTCTTTAAATAAAAAACAGTATTCTGTATCAAATCGCAAACATTATATAAAAAATTTGTTGAATAATCAACTCTTTTTAAAATATTTTACAATCTATTCATTTTTGAAATTTGTTATCCTTTTTTACAAATATGTGATATACTATTAACAGAAACAGAGCAGAATTAATATGTTCGGTTAGGATTGATACTATGCGTTTAAAAACACTTTTGAAATCAGCGGCACTCGTTTTTATTTCTGTTATATTGTGCTCGTGCAACGCTCAAACGGCGGTTAACGAAATCTATTTTGACGAAAAAGAAACTCTTTCATCCGAAAGTGAAATAATAGGTGAAAGCGGACTCTATGTAATTTTCCTTGATGTTGGTCAGGCAGACAGCATTTTTGTTTCGTGCGGCGGTGAAAATATGCTTATTGACGGCGGAAATACTGCCGACGGAGATTTCGTTTGCTCGTTTTTAAAAAGCAAAGGCGTTGATAATCTTGATTATGTTATCAGCACCCATGCCCACGAGGACCATGTAGGCGGGCTTTGCGATGTTGTTAAAACAGTAAGTGTTGAAAAAGCAATAATCAGCCCCAAAAAGCATGACTCGGTTTGCTACAACGACTTTATAAATTCAATGGCGAGCAGAGGAATTTCATATGAATACGCATCTCACGGAACAAGCCTTTCTCTCGGAGAGGCAAGCGTTGAAATAATCGGACCTATCAGTGAAAATCCTCAAAGCATCAATTCAAGCAGCATAGTTGCAAGGCTTTCCTACAAAGGCGTTTCCTTTCTATTCACGGGCGACTGCACATCTGAGGAAGAAAAAGAAATCCTTAACGCAGGCTATAATGTTAAATCAACTGTTTTAAAAAGCGGCCATCACGGCTCCGACTTTTCATCAAGCTACATTTTTCTCAGGGAAGTAATGCCTGAATATGCTGTTATTTCCGTTGGTGAAAACAATTCCTACGGTCACCCGGGTGACAACTGCCTGAGCCGTTACAGAGATGTCGGAGCAACTGTTTACCGAACCGACAAAATGGGAACAATAAGTGCTGTTGTAAACGAAAGCGGAGAGCTCAGCTTTTCCGCCGATGAAAGCTTGCGCTCGCCTGACAAATCTTCGAAAAAAGCATACGAAAATGAGGACGCCGACATTAAGAACGCCTCCGATGAGCAGGAGCCAACAAAAAATATTAACACCTCAACCTCCTATATCGGAAATAAAAATTCAAAAATTTATCATCTTCCCACCTGCTCATATTTGCCAAAAGAAAAAAACAGAGTTTATTTCTCGTCAAAAAAGGAAGCCTCGCAAAGCGGATATAATGCATGCAGTTATTGTTTAGGCGAGTAATTTTTTTAAAATTAACAAAAACAAGTTGCAAAGAGCTTTAATATTATGTATAATATTTCCGTAATATAAAATCCGATTGAAGGGAGAATAAATATGTCTAACTGCTGGCTTCAGGGTAAAACCGTTGTTGTTACCGGTGCATCGGGAGGAATGGGTGCAGGAATAGCTGCAACTCTTCTCAAAAAGCACAACTGTAAGGTTATCGGTGTTGCCCGTTCAGAAGCAAAAATGAAAAAGTTTGTTGAGGAATTGGGTCCCGCTTATGAGGATAAATTCAGCTATAAGCTTTTTGATGTTTCAAATAAAGAAAACTGGGAAAAGTTTTACGAAGAACTTGTTGAAAAGGATATTCAAGTTGATGTTCTTATTAACAATGCAGGTATCCTTCCTAAATTCAACCGCTTTGACCGTTACACAATGGATGAGATTGAGCGCGCTATGAACATCAATTTCTATTCATGTGTTTATTCAATGAAAATTATGATTCCGATGCTTCTTAAGAGCACAACTCCCGCAATCATTAATATTGACTCCTCTGCCGCTCTTATGAGCCTTGCAGGAACGAGCATTTACAGCGCTTCAAAGGGAGCTCTTAAATCAATGACAGAATCAATCCGCGAGGAATTCAGAGGCAAAATGTATGTTGGCCTTGTTTGCCCCGGATTTACAAAAACAGATATTTTCCGCGATCAGACAAACGAAGGCGGAAAAGGCGAAAAGATTATGAACATGATTTCAACCGACTGCGATTTAATGGTTAAAATGATTATGTTCGGCATTGAGCATAAGCAGAGTCTCCAAATTCACGGCGTTGACGCTCACTTCATGAGCGTTTTCGGAAAGCTTCTTCCCGTTAACGGCTCAAGACTTTTCTCAAGCGTTATGAAAGCGGCAAATATTGACCTGTTCTCGGGAATATTTGACGATTAATAATTAAAGCTCTACATAAAAACACACACTGAGTTTATACTCAGTGTGTGTTTCTTTTTTACTCAATTTCTTTTAATGCCGATTTCATTGAATGAACATATTCATAAACCGCATCCGGAGCATCCTTGCCCTTTTCTTCAACAATTTTAACAATAGCCGAGCCGACTATTACTCCGTCTGCTATATGCCCGAATTCCTTTGCCTGCTCCGGTGTGTTTATTCCGAATCCGATTGCAACAGGAACATCTGTTACTGATTTTATTGCCTGCGTAATTGATTTTAAATCTGTTTTTATTTCACTTCTCATGCCCGTAACCCCGAGAGATGAAACCTCATAAATAAAGCCTTCTGCATTTGAAGCAATGGTTTTAATTCTCTGCTCACTTGTTGGAGCAATCAGTGAAACAACATCAATTCCGTATTTTTGAGCAACCGAAGAAAGCTCCTCCTTTTCTTCAAACGGCAAATCCGGAATAATCACTCCTGAAATACCGCAAGCGCTTGCTTTGCTTAAAAATTTATCATAGCCGTATTTAAAAAGAACATTAAGATATGTCATAAACACAAACGGAACATCTGTTTTTTTGCTAAGCCTTCCTACCAAATCCATAACCTTATCGGTGGTTACGCCCTGACTTAGCACTCTGACATTTGCGTTTTGTATAACAGGACCTTCGGCAATAGGGTCCGAAAACGGAATTCCTATTTCAATTAAATCGCATCCTCCCTCTGCCATTTTCATTATAATTTCCTCAGAGGTTTCAATATCGGGGTCTCCCGCAGTAATAAAGCCTATAAAAGCTTTTCCGTTTTCAAACGCTTTTTGAATTTTACTCACTTATTTCAACCCCCCTGTATCTTGCTATTGAGGCAACATCCTTATCGCCTCTGCCTGAAAGACAAACAATAATAATATCATCCTTGCTCATTTTCGGAGCAATTTTCATAACATGAGCCACCGCATGCGCCGACTCTATTGCACAAATAATTCCCTCTGTTCTTGCAATGTATTCAAACGCCGAAACAGCCTCATCATCTGTTATGGGAACATATTCCGCCCTGCCGATATCGTGAAGATGGGCATGCTCAGGACCTATTCCTGGATAGTCAAGACCCGCGCTGATTGAATAAACAGGCGCTATCTGACCGAATTCATTCTGGCAAAAATAAGATTTCATTCCGTGAAAAACTCCGAGAGAGCCGTTTGCAATAGTTGCCGCATTAAGTGCTGTATCAACGCCCTTTCCTGCCGCCTCGCATCCGATAAGACGAACTTCATCATCATTAATAAAATTATAAAAAGCGCCCATTGCATTTGAGCCGCCTCCAACGCACGCAACAACCGCACTCGGAAGCTTGCCTTCATATTCAAGTATCTGTTCTCTTGCCTCGCGGCTGATTACACTTTGGAAATCGCGAACAATCATAGGATACGGATGCGGTCCCATAACGGAGCCGAGAACATAAAGGGTATCATCAACTCTGCTGACCCACTCTTTCATTGCCTCATTAACAGCATCCTTTAATGTCATTGTTCCGCTTGTAACAGGATGCACCTTTGCTCCGAGAAGCTCCATTCTGTAACAATTAAGAGCCTGCCTTTCAGTGTCCTCCTTGCCCATAAAGATTTCACATTCAAGACCCATTAGTGCTGCGGCTGTTGCTGTTGCAACCCCATGCTGACCTGCACCTGTTTCTGCAATAACGCGTTTTTTACCAAGCTTTTTAGCAAGTAGGCACTGACCTAATACATTGTTAATTTTGTGCGAACCCGTGTGATTTAAGTCCTCGCGCTTTAAATATATTTTTGCACCGCCGAGATCCTTTGTCATTTTTTCGGCATAATAGAGAAGACTCGGTCTTCCTGCATACTCACGGTTGAGGCGATCAAGCTCCTCGCAGAAATCCTTATCGTTTTTATAAAATTCATATGCCTTTTCAAGTTCAATAATTTCATTCATCAGCGTTTCGGGTATATACTGACCGCCGTGAATTCCGTATCTTCCCTTACTCATTTCTTACCCTCTCGATAATTTGTTTTATTTTATTTTTATCCTTAAAGCCGTTTGTTTCAACCGAGCTGCTCACATCAAAGCAGAACGGTGAAACCTCCGACTTTGCTTTTTCAATATTATTTATATCAATTCCTCCTGCAAGGAAAAAAGGCTTTTTGCATTTAGGAATAAGCGACCAATCAAAAGCCCTTCCGCTCCCCGTTCCGGAATCAAAAAGAAAATAATTAGCATTTGAATACTTTTCCGTATCAACAACAGCTTTGTTTGAGCATTTAAACATTTTGATAATCGGTATTCCGTTCAGCTCATTAATCAATTCGGGGCTTTCGTCTCCGTGAAGCTGAACAATATCAATTATTCCGTCATCATAAAATCTTTTAATATACTCAGCGTTTTCGTTAACAAAAACTCCGACTCTTTTTATTCTTTTATCAACCTTTTTTGAAAGCTGCTTTGCCTTGTCAAAATCTATTGACCGACTGAAGCCTTGCGTAAGAATGAACCCTATATAATCCGGTAAATACTCGTTAACGGCTTCTACATCACACTCGCGCATAAGTCCGCAGATTTTAATTTTATACATATTTCTCTCCACGCAATTCTCTGAGTGCTGCCGTTTTGTCCTTGCTTCTCATGAGCGTTTCGCCAATCAAAACAGCATCGGTTTTATTATCTCGAAGCCTTTGAATATCCTCTTTTGTTTTAACTCCGCTCTCGGATACAAATATTGCCTTATTTCCGACAAGTTCCCTAAGTCTTTGCGAATTATTAATATCAACGCTGAAATCCTTTAAATTTCGATTGTTAACTCCTATAATTCTTGCCCCTGCATTAAGAGCCGTTTTAATTTCGCTTTCGTCGTGCGCCTCAACAAGAGATGACATTCCGAGCGAATCCGCAGTTTCTATAAACGACTTAATAGTTTCTTCGCTGAGAATAGAGCAAATAAGAAGAACCGCCTTTGCTCCGAGAAGCTTTGCCTCGTAAATTTGATAATCATTTATTGTGAAATCCTTGCGAAGAACGGGAATTGAAACATTTTTTGAGATTTCCTCAAGATACCTATCGCTTCCGAGAAACCAATACGGCTCTGTTAAGCATGAAATACAATCGGCGCCTGCCTTTTCATAATCCTTTGCAATGGAAAGATAATCAAACTCCTCTGCTATAATCCCTTTTGAAGGGCTTGCTTTTTTCACCTCACAGATAAAAGAAATATCTTTACCGCAAAGTGCCTTTTCAAATTCAAAATTTCCTTTTTCAAGAGAAAGCGCTTTTGAGCGTACTTCTTCATACGGAAAATCGCGCATAATGGCATTATAACGCATTTCTGTTTTTTCGGCAATCTTTTGTAAAATCATTTCAGTCTCCGTTTGTACATCTGATAAACTCGTTTAGCTTTTCACAAGCCTTACCTGAATCAATAATTTCTTCGGCTATTTTCATAGCGCCTCTGAGTCCGAGCTCGGGATTTGCAACATATATTCCGGCACCTGCGTTCATCACAACAGCAGTTCTTTTAGCGCCTCTTTCCTTTCCGGAAAGAATATCTCTGGTGATTCTTGCATTTTCTTCCGGAGTTCCTCCCAAAAGGTCAGCCTTACTGCATCTTTGATATCCGAAATCCTCGGGCGTAATTGTGTAATAGATAATATCCTCACCGTTCACCTCGGCAACTGCTGTTTCGCCGCAGGCTGAAATCTCATCAAGCTTATCTTTTCCGTGAACAACAAGCGCTCTTTTTATTCCGAGCTTTACAAGGCTTTTTGCAATCTTTTCAACATATTCCTCGCTGAAAACTCCAAGCACCATCATTTTTGCGAGTGCAGGATTTGTGAGCGGTCCGAGAAGATTGAAAACGGTTCTTATTCCGATTTCCTTTCTGACAGGTCCGACATATTTCATTGCACTATGGTATTTCTGAGCAAACATGAAACAAATTCCCGTTTCATCAAGCACCTTTTTCATATCTTCATTTGAGATATTTACTCCGAGTGCTTCAAGGCAATCTGCCGCGCCGCTTTTTGACGATGCCGCTCTGTTTCCGTGCTTAGCAACATTAACTCCTGCCGCCGCGATTATGATTGAAGCTGTTGTTGATATATTAAAGGTGTTTGAACGGTCACCGCCCGTTCCAACTATATCGAGCACTTCTTTTTCCGAATTAAGGAGCGTTGCCTTTTCTCTCATTCCCTGTGCGGCTCCGGCAATCTCATCCTCTGTTTCTCCCTTCATTGCAAGCGCGGTAAGAAAAGATGATATAAGAACAGGCGAAACCTCTCCGCTCATTATCTCATTTACACACTGCTTTGACTCATCGTATGTTAGGTTTTCTTTTATACTTAATTTAGCTATTGCTTCTTTAATCATTTATTATCCCTCCAAAAAATTCTTTAGCATTGTTTTTCCGTTGGGAGTCATTATTGATTCCGGATGGAACTGAACGCCGTATATTTCATAATCTCTGTGCTTTACAGCCATAATCTCATTATCATCGGTTTTTGCAATAATTTTAAGACAATCCGGAATTGTTGCTGCATCTGCCGAAAGACTGTGATACCTTGCAACGAGCTCCGCTTTATTCATATTCTTAAAAATCAAGCAATCGTTATCAAGCAGTGCTCTGCTCTGTTTTCCGTGCATAAGCTCTTTTGCATATGTTATTGTTGCTCCGTATGCCTCGCATATTGCCTGATGGCCGAGACAAACACCGAGAATTTTTGAAATTCCCGCAAGCTCCGTGCAAACCTTTTCGCAGACTCCTGCGTTTGACGGCCTTCCCGGTCCGGGAGAAAGTATTATGCTTTCGGGCGCGAGTTTTTTAATATCTTCAACGCTCATTTCATCGTTTCTTATCACCTTAATATCGGGATTTATTGAACCAATAAGCTGATAGAGATTATATGAAAAAGAATCGTAATTATCAATAAGTAAAATCATTCTGACTCCTTTTGGCTCATCTCAAGAGCATTCACAACCGCTTTTGCCTTGTTAATACATTCGTTGTATTCGTTTTCGGGAACGGAATCTGCAACGATTCCCGCTCCCGAGCGGATATATACCGAGCCTTTTTTCTTATATGCAAGCCTTATAGAAATACAGGTATCAAGATTTCCCGCAAAATCAATGTAGCCGATTGCTCCGCCGTAAATTCCTCTTTTATTGTTTTCAAGCTCGTTAATAATTTCCATAGCTCTGATTTTCGGTGCACCGGAAAGTGTCCCCGCAGGGAGAACAGCATCGACTGCATCCAAAGCATTTTTATCGTCTCTTATTGTTCCTTTAACCGTTGAGCCGATATGCATTACATGAGAAAATCTCAAAACGCTGTGATATCTTTCAACCTCAACCGAACCGAACCTGCTGATTTTTCCGAGGTCGTTTCTTCCGAGGTCAACAAGCATATTGTGCTCGGCAAGCTCCTTTGGGTCTTCAAGAAGACCTCTTTCAAGCTCTTCATCCTCCTCTTTTGTTTTCCCCCTCGGCCTTGTTCCGGCAAGAGGATATGTGTAAAGCGTTTTTCCGCTGAGCTTTACAAGAGTTTCGGGAGAGGCACCTGCTATTTCGATATCATCGCTCGAAAAATAAAACATATACGGGCTGGGATTTAGTTTTCTTAATACCTCATAGGTATAAAGCAACGACCCATTCATTGAAGCCTGAAGCCTGTTTGAAAGAACAACCTGAAAAATATCTCCCTCGCGGATATATTTTTTTGCCTTTTCAACCATTTTGCAGTATTCTTCTTTATTAAACAGAGGTTTAAACTCACCTTTAATCTCGGCTCTCTGCAATGTGGCTTCCTTGCCGTTTGTTATAATTTCTGCCATTTTTTCGAGTTCTTTTGTTGCAAACTCATAGCTTCGCTCAACATTTCCGGAAGCCTTCATATTAAAAATAAGAATGATTTTTTCTTTTAGATTATCAAAAGCAACAACCTTGTCGAAAAGCATAAGATCAACATCCTTGAAGTTGCCGTCGTCCTTGGCATCAAGCTTTAATTTCGGCTCGCTGTACTTTATATAATCATAGCTGAAATACCCAACAAGCCCTCCGGTAAAGGTTGGAAGATACTCAAGTAAAGGACTTTTATTTTCATCAAGGAGCCTTTGAATTTCTTTTTTGGGAGAACCTTCTTTTCTTCTTACTCCGTCGGCGTCAATAACAACTGTTTGGTAATTCTTACAGCTTATTTCCACTTTCGGGTCATATCCGAGGAATGTGTATCTGCCCCATCGCTCCGAATCCTCTGCCGATTCAAGCATATAACAATGAGAGCTGATGCTTTTGAGCTTTTTGAGAGCTTGAACGGGAGTTACCGTTTGCTCAATTTCAACACTTACAGGAACGGTTTTATACTCTTCAAAGAGCTTCTTAACCTCTGCAAGCTCAGGTCTTATAACCATTTTCATTCCCCCTTTTTTAAGCATAAAAAAATCCTTGGCAATAAAAATTGCCAAGGACGAATAAACTATTCGCGGTGCCACCTTGATTCACAGAAAACTGTGCACTTAGCGGAGTACCATCATACTCCCGACCACTTACGCAGGCCTTGCGTTACGGAATACTCGGCTGAAAAGCCTTTGACCGTACCCTCAGCGGTCCATTTAATAAACTGCTTTCTGCCTCGTTCCCAGCACCCGAGGCTCTCTGTGAGTGCAACATTTATTTTTATCTCCGCTTCAACGGTTTGACTATTTATTTTTTAATATATTATCAAAAAGTTCGCCGTTTGTCAACAGTATTTTTGAAAAAGCATCTTCAAGTGTCATTCCGAAAAGAATATTTTCGCAAAATGACGAGCTTTCATATTCGGCACTTTTCTTAGATGTTACGAAATAAAAAGGAATGTTTTTGCCTTTGCAAATTTCACAGAACTCAAAAGCTCCGCTCGGTACAGTTGCGCTGTGATACATTGTATGCAAAACAGCATCAACGCGTGAAAGAGAAAAGGATGAATAATCAATTCCGGGATGAGGGTTGATTATAATCACCTTTTTATCCGTTAAAGCAGGATTTTCAACAGGCTTTGAAATACTTTCAATAGAAATGAATTTATCATTTTCGTCTGCACGGCATAATTCGTTTGCCTTATAAATCCCGTCATAAGAAACATAAACACCGCTTTTTATCTGCTCAAGAAACCGAAGCGCGTTCTCAAAATTCTCCGCTCCGTTTGAGCCTGCTTCGCCCAACGGCTTTCCCGATGCAGTCAGCACTATTTTCTTATCATTATAAAGATTAAATAAAAATGCTGCGGTAAAGCTAAGCGTATCACTCCCGTGAAGAACAACAACTCCGTCATATTCTTCAAAGCACAGAGAGTCAAAAAACTCCTTTAACTTTTTTAAATGCTCAAATCCAATATTCTCCGAAAGCACGGAAAACGGTGAAACGCAGGTGAAATCATAATCATCGGCATTATTAATATACTCAAGAACCTTAAACGGATTTTTTCCAAGAACAATACTGCCCTTTCTTTCACAGGCAATAGTTCCTCCGAGCCCTACTGCAAGAATTTTTTTCAAATCTTCACCCTATCAATAAACCTTTTTATTAACTTTACCGTTTTTCCACTCTATATCAACGGTTTTGTTATCATAAATTCTAAGACCTTTTACATAGCCCTCCTGCCATTCACTCGGAATAGCCTCGTTTATGAGCATTTGAGCAATTCCGGCACATACTCCGAAATTACCGTCAATCTGGAACGGCGGATGCGCATCAAGAAGATTGGGATAGGAGCCTCCTCCGTTCAAGTATGCAAACTTCAGCCTTCCCCTTGCTTTAATAGGAGTTAATTGGTTTTTAATCAGTCTGAGTGCATTTTCACCGTCGCCGAGAGACGCCCAAATACACACCTTCCAGCCAAGCGACCAGCCTGTTCCCTCAAAGCCTCTTTTCAAAAGCGACTGCTTGGCAGCGAGCTTCAACTCTTCCGAGCACGGCAGCTTTCCGGGATATATGCAATAAAGATGACTTACATGGCGGTGACCTATTTCCGTTTCCTCATATTCCTTTATCCACTCAGGAATTCTTCCGTCCGAAGCAGGTCTTACCTGCTTAATTTCGGGAGTGTCATAACCGAGCTCACGAGCATTTGAGAAGAACTCAAACAGTATCTCCCTGTCCATTGACGGCATATATGTTAACGCCGCTCTTTGAGATTCCTTTTTATAAGTGTTTTCGGGAGACAGTGACGGGCATGTTACAAGCTCGCCGTCCTTTTCAACAAGAAACTCGTTATAAAATTCAACAACCTCTTTAAACATGGGCTTGAGTCTTGATAAAAACTCCTCATCCTTAAAATATCTGTAATGGTCATAAAGTTGATTGAGAAGCCAAGGCAAGGTGCTCTGCCAAATCGAAAAAGAATCGCATTTTGTTTTTCCGTTTGGGTCTCCTGCCGGCTGGCTGTTTCCCCACACATCGGAATTGTGGTGAGCACAAGTGCCCGAGCAACCGTAATAATCTCGGGCGGTAACCTTTCCGTTACAGCAAAGCTTTTCTGCAAGTGCTAAAAGCGGTTCAATACATTCTCCGAGATTTACTGCATCGGTCGGGAAATAATTCATTTCGGTATTAATATTAAGAGTATAGTTACTGCTCCACGGAGCGCGAAGATGCTCATTCCATATACCCTGGAGATTCATTGCATTTGTGCCCGCACGAGATGCGCTGATTGTAAGATACCTGCCGTATTGGAACAAAAGAGCAATTAAATCATTATCCTTTGCCCCTGCTTTAAACTTTTTAAGCCTTTTATCTGTGGGCAAATCATTGCTCTCTCCGAGAGAAATTTCCACACGGTCAAACAGCTCTGAGAAATCCTTTTTATGTTCTGCCAAAAGCCCTTCATAGCTTTTTGCATTTTCAAAATATTTAATTGCGCGTGAGTATGAGTCCGTTGTCGGCATTTCGTTAAAGGCAACAAAGGAAGTTGCAAGTGAAACAAGTAGTGTTACCTCTTTTTGATTTTTTATTATAATCGCACCGTTTTCGAATGAAGCATTTCCGAGAACCTTAATAACTCCCGTAAAACGCATACCCTTTTCTCCGTAAACGATAGAATCCCCCTCATTGTAATACGGGGGCCAGCAAATTTCAGGAGCACTGCCCTCCAAAACAAGAGAATCCTCCTTGCAAAAGCTCTTACTTTGAAGCTTGCTCGAAATTGTTACCTTTGCCGAAAAGAGATCGCTTGCTTTAATGTTGACAACAAGCATTCCGGCAGGATTTGAGCAGAAAACAGTTTCACATATATCGTTATTCCTAACAACGGCAATCCCTTTAGAAATATCAAGAGTTCTTGAATATCCCCTTTTAGACGATTTTGAATACTCGATAGAAAGCTCTCCGAAAGGCATATAGGATTCGGTCCAATGGCCGTGAAAATCTCCGTTTGCAATTTCGGATGCTTTTTTGAAATCCTCGCTGAAAATTGCTTCTCTTAGCGCAGAAAGATAATTGTGCGCTTCTTTATTATTGTTATCCTTTGGATAACCGCTCCACAGACTGTCCTCATTCAAGGAAATCTTTTCTTTTTTGAGGTTTCCGTAAACCATTGCTCCCACTCTGCCGTTTCCGACAGGAAGCGCCTCCTCAAAAACCTTTGCTTTTTTATTGTAATACAATGTGTTTTTCATAACGAATCTCCAAATATTTTTATATTTTAATTTTACTTTATTTATCCACTGTTTGCAACTAAAATTTATTTGTGCTAAAATATAATCAAGATTTATTGCGGAGATAAACAAATGAAATTACCTAAGAGAAAAGTTCCTATTCAGGAATCCACCTATGTTTGCACAACGCTCGCGATAGTGGGAGGCTTTCTTGAAGCATATACATATTTATTAAAGGGCGGTGTTTTCTGCAACGCGCAAACAGGAAATATCGCACTTCTCGGAATTGCACTTGCAAACGGGAATTTTAAGCAGGCCGTTTCGCACATAATTCCGATGATTGCATATATTATAGGTATTCTTCTTACCGTTATCGTGCCGAAAAGGCTTACAGAAAAAAGCCTCGTTAAGTGGGACACTATTTTTGTTTTTATAGAAATTCTTGTTCTCGGTGGAATTGCTTTTCTTCCTGCAAATGCTCCGTTTATGATATCAACTGTTCTGATTTCATTTATCTGTGCCATGCAGTACAACACCTTCAGAAAAACAAATCAAATAACATTTGCAACCACCTTTTGTACAAACAATCTCCGTCAGGCATCTATTCATTTTTACGAAGCGCTCCAAACAAAAAGCAAAAGCCATTTAAAAATAAGCGGCAACTATCTTTTGATAAACTGCTTTTTTATGCTCGGCGCGCTTTTGGGAGCCCTATGCTCAAAGCAATGGGCAGAGCGCTCGGTTTTATTCTGCTGTGCAATCCTTATTCCCGCATTTTTTGCACTTCTGTTTGACAGCAGAAGCAAATATGAGAAAAAGAGTTTTAATTCATAAAGCTATAAAGGTTGTGAAATTATGAAAAAATATGTTATAACAATCGGAAGACAATACGGCGCGGGCGCACACGAAATCTCCGAAAAGCTTTCAAAACGGCTCGGAATTTCCTATTATGACAAAGAGCTTCTGAAGCAGTCGGCAAAGGACAGCGGAATAGACGAAAGGCTCTTTAAGTTTTATGACGAAAAGCCAACAAAAAGCTTTCTCTATGCGCTTTCAACCGAAGGATTTCCCATGGCATTTTCGAATACGGAAAATCTTCAGGATAAAATTTTTAATTATCAATACAGCACAATTCAAAAGCTTGCCGATAAGGAAAGCTGCATAATTGTTGGAAGATGTGCAGATTACATTCTTAAAGATTATGAAAACCTTTTAACAGTTTTTCTTCATGCAGATTATGAATACAGGCTAAACAGAGTTATTAATCTTTACGGGGTTTCCGCAAAGGAGAGCAAGGACAGAATAAATCAAAACGATAAAAAAAGAGCTCAATTTCATAATTTCCATTCACCTGATAAATGGGGCGGCGGCGAAACATATGATTTAAACATTAATGTTTCAAGGCTCGGAATTGATGAAACGGTTGAACTGATTGCAAAATATGCCGAGCTCAAATTCACAGACTGAAATTAAAGCTTTTCTGATTAATAAAAAATTTAAAAAACCGGCTTGAATTCAAAATTCAAGCCGGTTTTGCTTTTTATTTTATGATAATTTTTTGAAATCAACCTTACCGATTTTTGTTCTCGGAAGCTCGTTAATAAACACAATCTCTCTCGGAATTGACCATTTTGAAAGATTCTGATTTGCAAAAGCCATAATTTTATCTTTAAGCTCATCTTCGGGAATATCGGCATACTTTTTGTTTTTAACAACAAAAAGCTTAAGCATTATTTTTCCGCCGTCTTCCTTGCCGATAACACAGCAGTCATAGATTTCGCTCATTACTCTGAATGATTCCTCTATGAAGCTCGGGTAAATAAGATAGCCACTGATTTTATAAACTCTCTTGAGTCTCTGGCGGTAGTAGATATCGCCTTTTTCATCAATAAAGCACATATCTCCGGTATGAAGCCAAACTCTGCCGTCATCATGCTCAACAAGAACCTTTGCGGTTTCATCGGGATCGTGGTAATATCCCTGCATTATTGTTGGAGCATAAATGCAAAGCTCACCGTCTTCTCCCTTAACCTCTTGCGTTGTGCCGGGCTTAACTGTCATTGCCTCAACTCTGTAACAGGGAATTCCTATGCAGCCCTGAGGAGCCTCCCTCATAGGATCGGTAAAGGTACAAACTGTAACGCATTCGGTTAATCCGTAGCCTGAAACGAAATGGCATTTTGCACCGTTTGCTTTAAGAAGTCTATCCATTTTTTCGGTGAGAGAATAAGGAACAACATCTCCGCCCGAGCCGATAAGCTTCATTCTGCTCATATCAACACCTTTAAGATAACCGGCATTGTAAACCTTTTCGAAGAAATCCGGAACTCCGAATACAAAGTTGAGTCCGTATTTTTTGATTGCCTGAGAACACATTCTTGCATCGAACTGCGGGAAAAGAGTTTGTGCAATTCCTGCACACATTGAAACATGCATGCAAAGAGCAAATCCAAAGCCGTGAAAAACCGGAAGAGCGGTAAGCATTCCGTCGCGGTCCTTATCAAAATCATCGTTGATAACATCAAAAAGCTGATATGAAAGGCAGTTAACATTTTCGTTTGAAAGCATTACTCCCTTGGGATTTCCTGTTGTTCCGCCGGTCATCATGATTGCAGCAGTATCCTCTGCCTTGCCTGCCGTTTCTGGAACACCGTTTTCTTTTATGTACTGCTTTCCTTCTTTAATGAAATCAGCCCAGTCAATCTTCTTAGTAACATTGGCAGGAGCGGTTTTACCCTTAATTTTTTTCTTATATCCGAGATTATAAATTAATCCAAGAGGTGTTTTCGGGAAATAATAAGCAGTAGGACATTTAACAAGAGTAATATCCATACCGTCGAAAGCCTTTTCAGAAACATCAAAGCAGAATGCAAACTTTGCACCAACAAGGTTTACACAGTGCTCTGCCTCACTCTTTACGGAAAGAGGATGAAGCATTGAAGCAATAGCGCCCAGCTTGTTTACTGCATATATTGCAGCTATGCACTGGGGCATATTCGGAGCACAAATTACAACTCTGTCTCCTTCCTTTACACCGTTTGCAGCCATTGCAGCGGCGCACTCGTTAACTATATCATTAACCTCAAGCCAGCTGAGAGTATTTCCGTAGTAATGGAAGCAGGGCTTATCCTGCCTTTCTTTAACTGCCGCATCAAAAACATTATACATCGTTCTGTGGGTGTCGTAAGCCATAAAAACATCCTTTCAAATTCAATAATACAAATACCACAGATAATTATAGCAATGATTTTCTTTTAATCAACAGATAATTAAAAATGTTTATTGAATGTTTAGAATTAAATTAATTGTTAACAATTCAAATAGCGATTATCCTTTACATTCAAAAAGCGATTTGTTATAATTGTTGTTACTTAAAAAAACAAGGAAGAATAAAATGAATTATAAATTAAGAAAATACGATATTCGGCTTGTTCCGAAAGTGCAGTTTGCTTTTTGGATGATAGTAAGAATTTCAATAATCATCTGCGCTGTATATTCCTTTTTCATTGAACATGATGTTGTTATGGGTTTTGAATCCGTTTTCTGTCTGATTTTCACTCATCTTTGGGATATGTTTCAGGTTTTCGGAAGCAATAGCTTCATTATTGAGGTTCCCCCGCTGAGTCAAACAATGCTCAATATCATCATATTTATAGGAATTGTTTTCGGAAGTTATTTCGGACTGTTTGATAAAATCTGGTGGTTTGATAATTTTATGCATGTGCTTTCGGGATTTGTGAGCGCTTCCTTTGGATATGATTTTGCTTGCATTATTCAACGCAAAAAAGGAAAATGCGCGGCAACGCTTGCGGCAATATTTTCGCTAATGTTTGCAATCAGCATTGCAGTCGGTTGGGAATTTTACGAATTTGCAATGGACACTCTGCACGGCACTAACCTCCAGCTTGCAAAGCAAGGTGCCGAAACAGCTATGGTTAACCTTTCAAAATACCGCGGAGAGTACGGCTATTACGGACTTGTTGATACAATGACCGATATGATTATGAACACAATCGGCGGACTTATCGGAATGATTTTTATGATTGTTCTCAGAAACAAAAAGAAAAAGAAATAAAGCGTCTTAGGCTTCTGTAAATTTACAGAAGTCTTTTTATTTTTCTCTTTGATATCGACAAATAATTTATTTGATATGCATTATAATCGTTTTCACACCGAAAAAGGATGATTTTTAATGAAGCTAAAAACAAAGGATTTTTTGGTGATGAAAGAGGAAAATGTTAAAAAAGTGCTGAAATTCGGCGAAATTTTTCTTTATTTTATAGGAGGCTTTCTTCTTTCAAGGAGCAATGTTCTTTCCGAATGCAAGCCTTTCGGAATATCTATAATATGCGTTTCCAGAAAAAAGAATTTTATTTATTCGGGGCTCGGCTGTGCTCTCTCTTATATTTTATTCTGCGATTTTCCTACGGCAATCAGATACATAACCTCTGTAATAATTGCCTGCCTCGGTGCGTTTGCAATAGACACCTTTGAGGAAAAAAGCGAGCCTTTTCTTCCTATGGCAACCGCCGCTCTTTCTACGCTTGCAACAGGGCTTATTCTTGAAATAAGGCTTTCTTCAGGAGCCGAGAGCTATATTCTTCGATTTGCCGAAAGCATTCTCGCGGGAGCAGTTGCATTTTTCTTTTATAAAGCGCTTGAATGCACCAAAAAGAAGCTTCGCCTTCATGCAATGCCAATGACAAATATTGTTTGCCTCGTTATCTCTGTTGGTATTCTGCTGATGAGCGTTTCGGATATTTGTATTTTCGGAATATCACCCATAAAAATTTTTGCATCGTTTTTAATTCTCTGCACCGTTTACTGCACAAGCTCATATCGGGGAATATGCGCCGCGCTCGGCCTTGGCTTTGCAATGGGCATAACCGGAGAAAGCAAACTCTATCTTGTTGGCGCATACGGATTTTCGGCAATGATTTGCGCTCTCTTTTCACAATTCGGAATTCTTGCAATAACGGCGGCTTATGTTATTACAAGCGCTTTTTTTGCCGCCGCCAACTCTTTTTCGGGACAAGCCGGAACGGCCTTTGTTGAGGCGGTTTGCGGTGCGGTGATTTTTGTTCTTCTTCCAAACCGTGTTTATTCCAAAATCTGTGAGATTCTTGAGGGCGAGCAATATGAAGCAACCGACTCTTCCCTAAGACAAAGCCTTGTTGTTAAACTGAGGTTTGCTTCAAACGCTCTGTTAAATGTTTCTGAAAATGTTTCACTTGTCAGCGAAAAAATAAGGAGCGTTTCAAAGCGTGATTCAAAAAGGCGACAAGCCGAATTAAGCAAGGAAGAATACATTTGCCGAGAGCTTATTGATGAAAAAACAAATCAAATACGCCTTGTTGCCGCAGACCAATTTGTTTCTCTTTCGGGAATGCTTTTTGATTTGGCAGATGAATTCAACAGTGCCGAAACTATTGACGGAATTACGGGTGCAAAGCTCAGAAGAATGCTCGGAAGCTACGAAATATACCCTCAAAACATTTGCGTAATAACGGACAAGTTCAAAAGATGCCGTGTTGAAATTCATCTCGACAGCTCATATCCTAATCTTTCGGACGGAAGGATAAGGCTTGAAGCCGAAAGAATATGCGGCGTTGAATTTGAAAAAGGAGTTATAACAAATCTCGGTAACGGAACAATGCTGTGCTTTTCGGAAAAGCCGAATTATAGAATTTCAACCGCTTTCTCTCAGCATTCAGCCGAAGGTGCGCTGTGCGGCGACACGGTCAAAATTATCAATGACGGCAAAGGCAGGATTATTACGATTTTAAGCGACGGCATGGGTAAGGGCTCGCGCGCGGCTCTCGACGGTGCAATGGCAAGCGGACTTCTTTCAAAACTTCTTTATGCCGGATTCGGATTTGACTGTGCGCTTAAGGTTGTTAACTCGGCTCTGCTCGTTAAAAGCAACGAGGAAAGCCTTGCAACCCTTGATATTGCCGCAATAGACCTTTTTACAGGCAGAACGGAATTCTACAAGGCAGGCGCGGCGGCAAGCTATATTATTAAGGAAAAGGGTATAACCAAGGTTGAACTCACTTCAATGGCGGCAGGAATACTACGCGGTGTTGAATTTGCAAAACGAACAGCGGTTTTATCGGTCGGAGACAAGGTTATAATGCTAAGCGACGGAATATGTGATCTCGGAGAGGAATGGCTCAATTCAATACTTCGCTTCTGCGACCACAATTCTCCTAAAGAAATTGCAGATTATATTCTTAACAACGCTCTGCGCTGCACCGATCCGAAGCACTGCGATGATATGAGCGTTATTGTTTCAATTCTTGATAAAAACACAAATAAATAGTGGAAAAACAAGAAAAGACTCACAAGCATAAATCAAATGCCTGTGAGTCTTTTTTTGTATCCGTTATATCAGCGCTCTGGGGTTTTTAAGCTCAAATTTGCTCTCAATGCTTTCAAAGCTTCTGTAAACGCTAAAGTTATTTGAGTTAAATGTGCTCTCGTGATTGGGCTGCATTTTATAGTTTACGCTACTCTTTTCCTCTTCATAAACATAAATATATCCGTAGAAAGTTTGAGGAATAGAGTTGCTTCCGTCGTAATTCATAGTGTTAGTATTAAAATAGCTTGCACGCCAAGCACTCTCAGAAACGGTTACCGTTGTATCGGTAATTTTTTCAACAACGGCAACATGATGATTCCAGCAAGCGATTGCGCCTATCTTCGGCTCGCTTCCGTATTCATAATAGCCGTTTGCTTTATTTATTCCCCACCATTCGCCTGCGTTTCCTCGGTCAATCAGAGGCTTTTTGCCCGTGATTTCATAAACCCTGCCGTATGCATAAGCAGTACAGTTCGGCATTCCGTAGCCGGTTTGCCAGTAAACATTAAGCGTGGTGTAATATTTGTTATTGTGCGGTGCTGTCAGTCTTGGCTCAAACTCCTTTGCCTGAACGGTGCTCGGAAAAATTAACAGTGCCGAAACTGCAACAATAAAAATTATTATGGCATTTTTAATACTCTTTGCCATGCGCCACCTCTCTCTCTTTAAATGAGCATGCAAATACATTTTTAACAAAAAAACTTTCTTTTTCGCTCAAACTTGTAGTATTTTAGCATAATGAGGTGTCATAATCTACGGCAATTTACGACAAATATTTTGTAACTATTTTGTAACCTTTGTAATAATTGTACAACTTTTCAGCATTTTTTGTACATTTTATAATTTATGTATAGAAAACAGGCAGAAGAAAATCTTCTGCCTGTTTAATAACATTCAATAAGTATTAAACTCTTGCAACTCCGTCTTCACGGGCTGCTTTTGCTACTGCCTTTGCAACAGTATCCCCTATTCTTTCATCGAAAGCATGAGGAAGAATGTATTCCTCATTAAGCTCGCTTTCGTCAACAAGAGACGCAATTGCATAGGCTGCGGCGATTTTCATTCCCTCCGTTATCTGACTTGCTCTGACATCAAGAGCTCCTCTGAAAATTCCGGGGAATGCAACAACATTGTTTATCTGATTCGGGAAATCGGATCTTCCTGTTCCCATAATTCTAACGCCTGCCGCCTTTGCCTCATCGGGCATTATTTCGGGGGTTGGATTTGCCATTGCAAGAACAATCGGATTTTCATTCATTGTTTTAATCATTTCGGGAGTGAGAACTCCGGGCGCTGAAACGCCGATGAAAATATCACAGCCCTTGATTGCATCTGCAAGAGAGCCCTTAACCATTTCGCGGTTTGTTACCTCTGCAATAGCCTGCTTTGAAGCATTCAGATTTTCTCTGCCCTCATAGATTGCTCCCGTTCTGTCACAAAGAATAACATCTTTAAGTCCGAGAGTCATAAGAAGCTTTGCAATTGCAATTCCTGCCGCACCCGAGCCGTTGATTACGGCTTTACATTCTCCGAGCGGCTTCTTTGTTATTTTGGTTGCATTAATAAGCGCCGCCGAAACAACAACTGCCGTTCCGTGCTGGTCATCGTGAAAAATCGGGATATCACATTTTGCCTTTAGCTTTTCCTCAATTTCAAAACAACGAGGCGCTGCAATATCCTCAAGATTTATTCCTCCGAATGAACCGCTGATGTTATAAACGGTTTCAACAAATTCATCAACATCCTTTGTTCTAACGCAAAGCGGAAAAGCATCAACTCCTCCGAATTCTTTAAACAGAACGCATTTGCCCTCCATAACAGGCATACCTGCTTCGGGACCGATATCTCCCAAGCCGAGAACAGCAGAGCCATCGGTTATAACTGCAACAAGATTCCATCTTCTTGTGAGCTCCCAGCTCTTTTTATAATCCTTTTGAATTTCAAGGCATGGCTCGGCAACACCTGGTGTGTATGCAAGAGAAAGAGAATCCTTATCGTTTACCTTAGCTCTTGCGTTAACCTCAATTTTGCCCTTCCATTCTCCGTGAAGCTTAAGTGATTCTTTTCTGTAATCCATAGTTTGCTATACTCCTATAATAATATGTTTTATTCCCAGGGGAACTTATAATTAAGACCGAGCTCATCTCTGACCTCGCAAATTTCTTTTTGAACAGACTCGTTAATGGGAACGCCGCTGTCCTTTCTCTGCTGCCAGATATCCCACTCCTTTTCGCCTGCCGTATAAATTCTGTCACAGCCGGGAGCTTTTTGAGAATTTCTTACAGAGCGAAGAATTTCTCCCGCCTTTTTCCTTGTTGCTTCTTCTCCTACGAAATGATTTGTATCAATAGCAATAAAGAAATGGCCGAGATGATACGGTCTTATATTACCGTTTTCATCCTTTCCGTCTAAATCCTTACCGTAGCTACCGTCCTGAAGAACAGCGGAAAGGAGCTCTATAATCATTGCATATCCGTAGCCTTTATATCCGCCGAGAGCCTCGCCTATACCGCCGAGCGTTGTGAGAGCCGCGTCACCGCTGCGGATTTTTTTGAGTGCCTCTCCGGAATCTCCCTCAATCGGATTTCCGTCTATTCCGATAACGGTTCCGGGGTGAACATCTTCACCTATTCTTGCATAATACTCAATTTTTCCGTTTTGAGTTATTGATGTTGCACAGTCAATGATGAAATCAAAATCCTCGTCAGTCGGAATACCGACGGTAAGCGGATTTGTTCCGAACATACCTTCAACGCCAAAGGTTGGAGCAACTGAAGGTCTTGCGTTTGTGCCCGTCATACCAATGCAACCCTGCTTAGTTGCCATTGTTGCATAGTAGCCTGCAATACCGTAGTGGCAGGAATTACGAACAGCAACCATACCCATGCCGTATTCCTTAGCCTTATCTATTGCCATCTGCATAGCTTTATAGCCAATAACCTGACCCATTCCGTTGTGTCCGTCAACAACAGCGGTTGTAGGAGTTTCACGAACAATTTCAAAATTTGTTACGGGATTTTGAATTCCTGCCTTGATTCTGTCAAGATAGATAGGTTTAAACCTGTTGCAGCCGTGGCTTTCAATTCCCCTTCTGTCAGACTCAAGGAGAACATCTGTGCAGATTTTAGCATCCTCCTCGGGAATTCCGTAACCGATAAAGGCATCAGTTACAAAGGATTGAATCAAATCCCACGGTACAATACATTTTGCCATTTTAATTACCTCTGTTTGTAAAAAATTTATATATTAAATATTTTTATCTTTCCCAATTTCGAGAGCGTTCAACCGCGCGCTTCCAATCGGAATACTTTTTGTTTCTTAAAGTTATTTCCATTGTCGGAACAAAAATTTTATCAACCTGTCTGTTTTTCTCAATTTCCTCCGTGCTTTCCCAAACTCCTGTTGCAAGGCCTGCAAGATAAGCGGCACCGAGGGCGGTTGTTTCAACATTTTTCGGACGGTTAACATTTGTTCCCGTCATATCTGCCTGCATCTGCATCATAATATCCGAAACAGATGCTCCGCCGTCAACTCGTAAATCCTTAAGCTTTATATTTGAATCATTCATCATAGCTTCAAGCAAATCCGTCATTTGGAATGTTATACTTTCAAGAACAGCGCGGCATATGTGCTTTTTGTTAACACCCCTTGTTAAGCCAATCATAACTCCGCGCGCATACATATCCCAATAGGGAGCACCGAGACCGGTGAACGCAGGAACAAAATACAATCCGTTGGAGTCGCTAACCTCTTCTGCAAGAATATCGCACTCGTGTGCGCTTGATATGAGCTGAACCTCATCTCTGAGCCATTTAATAACCGAGCCTGCATTAAACGCCGAGCCCTCAAGTGCATATGTAATCTTACCGTCCAGTCCCCACGCGATACCGCTGAGCAAATTCGAGTGGCTTGTTACCTTTTTTTCGCCCGTGTTCATTAGCAGGAAGCAGCCTGTTCCGTATGTATTCTTAGCCTGACCCACTTCAAAGCAGGCCTGACCGAAAAGAGCAGACGGCTGATCTCCGCATGCACCGGCAATCGGAATACCTTCAATATCCTCAATACCCGTTATTTTTGCAACCTTTCCGTAAACACAGCTGCTCGGCTTAACCTCGGGTAGCATGGACATGGGAATTTCAAGCCTTTTACACAGTGTCTCATCCCAGCAGAGCTTATTTATATCAAACAGCATTGTTCTGCAAGCGTTTGAATAATCAGTAACATGAACCTTTCCATCTGTTAAATTCCAGATAAGCCAAGTATCAATAGTTCCGAAAAGCAAATCTCCGTTTTCGGCTTTTTCTCTCGCTCCATCAACATTATCAAGAATCCACTTGATTTTTGTTGCGCTGAAATAAGCATCAATCAAAAGGCCGGTTGTTTCCTTTATGTAGTTCTCAAGTCCGTCCTTTTTAAGTTCCTCGCACATTTCGGCTGTTCTTCTGCACTGCCAAACTATTGCGTTATAAACCGGCTTACCTGTATGGCGATCCCACACAACAGTTGTTTCGCGCTGATTTGTTATGCCTATGCCTGCGATATCCTCCGGATTGACAGCCTGCTTGCGAAGAACGGTTAAAATAGCGCTTATCTGACTGAAAAGGATTTCCATCGGGTCGTGCTCAACCCATCCGTTTTCGGGATAATGCTGTTCAAACTCATTCTGCGCCTTTGCAAGAATTTCTCCTTTTTTGTTGAAAATTATCGCTCTTGACGAGGTGGTTCCCTGATCAAGCGCCAAAACATATTTTTCTGCCATAAAATCCCCTCTCCTTCAGCAAAGCTTTTTTCTAAAAACTGCGAGCAATAAAAATAAGCAAAAGCACAAGTCTTTTGCTTACTGTAACCGTTTTATCTGACACTCGCAAGAAAAGCCCTGCTTATATTTTACTTCAATAACGGCATTATGTCAATCAGAACAAGCTCCTAATTAACAAATCAAGTATTATTCTCAATAAATCTAACGATGTCATCAACCGACTTCATTTCTTCAATAACCTCGTCGGGCACTTCAATCTGATACTCATCCTCAATGCTCATTACAATGTCTATACTGTCGAGACTGTCTGCTCCGAGATCTTCAACGAGCAAGCTGTCCTTTTCAATATCCGATTCCGGAATGTCGAGCTGCTCCGACAATATTTCTTTAACTTTTTCAAAAACCATAACAATTACCTCGCTAAACGGTTGTTAAAAATTAGTTTATATGATATTATCATATTATAAATATTTTTCTTAAATGTCAATGGATATTTAAAAAATAGGTGAAAAAATGGAAGAATACGGTTTAATCGGTTGTCCTCTGGGGCATTCGCTCAGCAGTGTAATCCACACTGAGCTCTTTAAAATCAATTCCCGCAATGCATCATATAAGCTCATTGAAATTCCTTTAAACGAGCTCAACTCACGCATAGAGGATTTAAAAAGGCTTAACGGCTTTAATGTTACTATTCCGTACAAAACAGATATTATTCAGCATCTTGATGCGCTTTCGGAAAAAGCAGAGCTTTTCGGTGCTGTTAACACGGTAAAATGCTCGGATAAATGCACAGGCTATAACACCGACTGCACGGGATTTACCTCAGCAGTTGCCGGCGCGGGCATGGAGCTCGGAAAGAAAGTGCTTCTTCTCGGTGCGGGAGGAGTTGCAAGAATGATTGCCTGCGAGGCTCTTATTGCCGGCGCAGAGCTGACTGTTGCGGTTAGAAACAAGCAAAAGGCTCAGCCTTTAATTGAAGAACTTTCGGACAAGTTCAAAAAACAGGTTACGCTTTGCTCATTTGAAGAAATTTCGGGAGAATATGATTTACTCGTTAACGGAACTCCCGTTGGAATGTTTCCAAATACGAACAACTGCCCCGTAAGTGAGAATGTGATAAAGAACTGCAAGAGTGTTTTTGACACAATTTATAATCCTTCAAAAACAAAGCTTTTACAAATCGCAGAACAAAACGGACTGATTATTTCCAACGGACTTTCAATGCTTGTTCGTCAGGCAGCGGCGGCTCAGGAAATCTGGTACGGTGCAAGATTTTCCGATGAAGAAATCAACAGGGTTATTACTATTACGGCGGAGCAAATAAAATGAATATTATTTTATGCGGATTTATGGGCAGCGGAAAAACGGTTGTCGGCAAGGAGCTTTCGAGAATACTCGGAAGAAAATTTATTGATACGGATGAATATATCGAGCAGCAAAACGGCGTTTCAATTAAGGCTATTTTTGCAAGCAGAGGAGAAGACTATTTCCGAGAACTCGAGCACAATGCCTGCAAGGAGCTTGCAAGCGAGAAAAGCTGTGTTATTTCAACAGGCGGAGGAGCGCTTACCTTTGAAAGAAATGTTGAAATATTAAAGCAAAGCGGTAAAGTCGTTTTTCTTGACGCCTCATTTGAAGTTATATGTGAAAGAATAGGCAATAATACAAACAGGCCTCTTTTTCAGGACAGGGATAAAGCAAAGCTGCTGTTTGATGAAAGGCACGAAAAATATGCAAAAGCAGCAGATTTTATTATTGACGGAAATATGTCTGCAATGAAAACCGCTATGGATATCGCATCAATAATTAAGTAAAAAAGTTGAAATATTTGTTTTACTGTGATATAATGACAAGCGTTACTTATAAACTATTTGATTTCGACAGATATCGGCACTGTTTTATTGAGTGCTTTTGAGGTGCGTTTAATGCTGGAAAAAATTAAACAAAACAAAGAACTGCAGCATGATTTATTCATGTTTTCAAAATATAGAAATTTGCTTCGCGAACTTGTCAGAAAAAATGTTCAGCTGAAGTACAGAGAGTCTTGGCTCGGAATTTTTTGGAGCTTTCTCCAACCCCTACTCAACATGGTTGTTCTTTCCGTTGTTTTCGGAGGAATGTTCGGAAACAGGGGCGATGAGGTTATATGCTTCCCCGTTTATCTTTTCACCGGCCGTTTGATTTTTGACTTCTTCTCATCATCAACCAAAAAGGCTCTTCGCTCATTCAGAGAGAATGCGGCAATAATTAAAAAGGTTTATGTTCCGAAATATATGTATCCGCTTTCGGGAATATTCTCAAGCTTCGTAACATTTGCAATTTCAATGATTTGCCTTGTTTGCGTTGTTGCTTTCTTTAAGCTGACAGGTATTTCGGGCGGTAAAGGAATTATTGTTGATTACCAT
>CAMFBH010000004.1 GCA_945948515.1 uncultured Clostridia bacterium | reverse complement strand
AAAAAAGAGACACCGTTAAGGTATCTCTTTTATAGTATGGTGGGAACAACAGGGCATTAAGAGAAACTGCCGTGGGCGAAACAGTCCCCCGGACTGTTTCTTGCCAAATCAAGATTTGGACACGGCGAACACAGGTTCGAGCCCTAAAAGAATAGAAAAAACAAAAAAAGAGACACCGTTAAGGTATCTCTTTTATAGTATGGTGGGAACAACAGGGCTCGAACCTGTGACCCTCTGCTTGTAAGGCAGATGCTCTCCCAGCTGAGCTATGCTCCCGTCAGCGTTTGTTATTATACCATATCTTGGCGAAAAGTCAATAGATATTTTTGTGAAAAATTAACTAAACTTTGCTCAAAACCAAAAAATGCTTGATTATTCGGGACAAAGAGTATAGAATATAAAAGGCAAATAATAAAGCTAAATATTTTATTTACGGAGGAATTTCCAATGGTAAAAGTTGCTATTAACGGTTTTGGCCGTATCGGTCGTCTTGCATTCCGCCAGATGTTCGGTGCAGAGGGCTACGAAGTTGTTGCTATCAACGACCTTACAAGCCCCAAAATGCTTGCTCATCTTCTTAAGTATGATTCATCTCAGGGTAAGTATGCTCTTGCAGACACAGTTGAAGCTAAAGAGTCTTCAATCGTTGTTGACGGCAAGGAAATTGAAATTTATGCAAAGGCTGATGCTTCAGAGCTTCCTTGGGGAGAACTCGGCGTTGATGTTGTTCTTGAGTGCACAGGCTTCTACTGCTCAAAGGAAAAGGCTTCTGCTCACATCAAGGCAGGCGCTCGCAAGGTTGTTATTTCTGCTCCCGCAGGCAACGATCTTCCCACAATCGTTTACAATGTAAACCACGACACTCTTAAGGCTGAGGATACAGTTATTTCCGCTGCTTCCTGCACAACAAACTGCCTTGCTCCCATGGCTAAGGCTCTTAACGATTATGCAGAAATCCAGAGCGGTATCATGTGCACAATCCACGCTTACACAGGCGATCAGATGACTCTCGACGGTCCTCAAAGAAAGGGCGACCTTCGCCGTTCAAGAGCTGCTGCTGTTAACATCGTTCCCAACTCAACAGGCGCTGCAAAGGCAATCGGCCTTGTTATTCCGGAACTTAATGGCAAGCTCATCGGTTCTGCTCAGCGTGTTCCCACTCCCACAGGCTCAACAACAATCCTTACAGCTGTTGTTAAGGGCGACAATGTTACTGTTGACGGTATCAACGCTGCAATGAAGGCTGCTGCAACAGAGAGCTTCGGCTACAACACAGACGAAATCGTTTCTTCAGATATCGTTGGTATGCGTTACGGCTCACTCTTTGATGCTACTCAGACAATGGTTCTTCCGCTTGAAAACGGAATGTATGAGGTTCAGGTTGTTTCTTGGTATGACAACGAGAACTCCTACACATCTCAGATGGTTCGCACAATCAAGTACTTCTCAGAGCTTGGCTAATAATTAAAAATAATTTTTTGAGCCGTGAACAATTTGTTCACGGCTCTTTTTTGCGAAAAACAAGCGATGCAGATTTCTGCATCGCTCATTTTTATTTATTTGGTTGTAACGGTTTTTGTTTTTGACCAGGAGGAATAAATCTTTTTGCCGTAAACCTCCTGATAAGTGCGAACTCTTACATAGTATTTTTTCTTAGCCTTGAGCTTACGGATTGTTTTTGAAGAGGTTGCCTGATTTTTAACTGTTGATGTTTTAGTTCCTTTTTTAAAGTTTTTGGAGGTACTGTACTGGATTTGGTAGCCGGTTACATTTTTAACCTTTTTCCACTTTATTTTAAAGGATTTTTTGCCCTTTGAAAGGCTTGAAATTGAGCTTGATTTCGGCTTAATGGTGAAGCTCAGTTCTTTTCTTCCTTTAAAGTTTCCGATAAGCTCGGCGGTAACTCCTGCAAAGCCAACATTAACATTGTTTGAATACCTAAGTGTGTAATCAACACCCTGAATTAACTGTCTGCCGTTGTAGAAAAGATTAACCGCAGGAGTTTTTGCCTTTCCGTTGTAGGTTTGAGAGGAGATTGCCGAAGCAATAACATCTGACTCTGTTGCCTTTTCAATGGCAAATGTAACCTTTTTTGTTCCTTTAAAGTTTCCTATTCCGTTAATATAAACGGTTGCCTCTCCGGCATTAACATTGTTCTCGTAGGTTAAATAATAATCGTATCCCGGAACGAGCGCCTCGTCCGCATAGCTTGCGTTAACGCCCGGAGCATAAGCCATACCCGTGTATTTAACCGCTTTGATACCGCCAACATTAATTCTTGATGCATTCTGCGGAGTGATTGTGAAATACTTAAGAACCTGACCTGTGTAGTTACCCTTTCCGGTAACAATAACATATGCAGATGAGCCTGCGTTGATGTTGTTGAAATAGGAAACAGTGTAGTCGGTATCGGCTCTGAGAGTAACTCCGGCTTCATTCTTAACCGTAACTCTCGGAGTTTTAGCCCTTTTATCATAAACCTGCTCGTCTGTTGCAACAGTTACTCCGTTTGCGGGAATTCCTGCGGCGATAATTGTGAAATCAACATCCTTTGTGCCGGTAAATTTTCCGATTCCCTCAACTCTTACGGTTGCCTTTCCGGCGTTAACATTGTTTGAATATCTAAGTCTGTAATCAGTTCCCTCAACCAAGGCAGTTCCGTAATAATAAACCTTAATTCCGGTTGGTCTGATTTCATTGCCTGTGTAGGAATATGCCGGGCTTACGCCTTCAATCTCGGCGTTTGCAAGATTGTGGAAGGAAAGGTGAACAACGGAATAAACGCTGTCTAAATCATAGGTCTGTCCTCTTGAAACCGCATACGCATAAACATCAATCATGGCGTAATTTGCAGTTGAATTTGTTTCAATGGTGATTTCGTTCCAAACCTCTTTAGTGTAAGACCTAATATAATTCAGAGCCTTTGCCTCATCAAGAGTAAGCCTTGAGGCAACACCGGGAATATCAATTCTCCAGTCTATCGAGTCGTTTGAATCATTGGGGTCAAGAGCGGCAGTGATTTTAACCTTTGAGCCTTTTCTGATTGAATAGCTACTGTTGTCCGTTGAGGACTGAAGAATTTCGTCGTCGCCGACTGAGCCGACATTTTGTATAACAGTTACGGCTTTAACTGCCGGAACAACCGTAATTTTGCAGGGAGAGCTGATAACCGAGCCGCTTTCGCTCGTTGCGGAAATTTCAACAATTGTTCCGCCCTCGGGAACGATGTAATTCTCGTTAACCGAAACCTCACCGTTTTCGGAAAGAGTGATTATATCCTTATTCGGGGTTGAGTAAACAACCTTTTCCAAGGAATCAGAGGGAGTAACGGTTGCTTTAATCTGCATTTTTGCACCCTTGGGAAGAGTTGCATCTGCAAGACCGTCAAGGCTTTCGGGGGTAAGAGTGATTCCCGTTATGGGAGTAACAATGATAACCTTGCAGCTTGCTGTTACGCTGGGGCTCTTTTTAGCGCGGGCGGTAACAGTAACCTCACCCTGTCTTTTGAGAGTTAAAACGCCTGTTGAATCATTAACTGCTGCAAAAGTTGTGTTATCAATACTGTATTCAACGGTATCGGTTGTTTGATTTTCCGTATCTCTCGGAGTGATTTTAAGGTATTTTGCCATGTTGAGAGTTCCGTCCGTTGTTTTAACGGTGATGCTCTCCATGTTTTCCTGAGTGGTGCCGTTAACAAATGCAAGCTTATCAATCGGATTAGCCTGAGTAACATTTACAGCGGTAACAGAATAAAGAGTTCTTTCGAGGTTTTCGCCTGCAACCGAAACTGTTTCACATTTAAGATAGCTGTTTCCTATGTGTCTTACTGTAATTGATGCTCTGCCGTAATCATTGTTATTAGCATCTTGAATTTGGTTGTATGTAATATTCCAAGAGCCCTCGTCGAGAGGCTTTGTGCATGCCTCATCGGTGTACATAGTGTATTTATATGTATCGTTTGTGAGTCTTGCGGTTGATTCGTTTGCGCCCGTGCTTTCTTCAAAGGGAATAACATCGAATGAATCTCCCTCAACAGCGGGAAAGGTCATCATATCTGTTGAATTAGTATCGGCAACGGTTTGGCCGTCGGCAGTTTTCAGCTTAAATGAGGTGAGCGGAACGCCCTTAACAAGCTTAATTGTTTTGCTCACACGACCGCTGTTTGTTGTGAAAATAATGCTTGAGTTCATTTCGGAATGCTTTCCTGCCGTAACGGAAAATCCATTTGAAGTTTCCTGAAGATCAACCTTGGGCTTTTTCGTGTCGGTAGTGGTGTTTGTTGAACCAACAGTCCAAGTGTCGTCCGCATTTGTCGGAGAAGTGCTGACATTGAACACAGCCGTAGGCTTTGGGTTCTCCTCGGTAATGGTGTCAAGCGAGTATTGGTCAATATACAAGGTTGAAAGCGTGCTGTCGTAATGAGAGTGGCTGTCGCCCGAGGTTTCACTAACCGTAAATGAGGTTATGGGTTGGCTGACCTCATCGACTGTAACTGTCATTTGAGTTGAGGTTGCGCCATAAGCCGCAGTGATAATTAAATCACCGTTTGAAGAGATGAAGCTGATTTCGGGAACGGTAAAGCGCGCTCTTTCCGAAACAGTGTAGGTTCCGTTTCCTGCATCGCTTATTGTAACAACGCCGTAGCTTGTTACTCCGCCTGTAATCGGATACGAGCCGCATTTTGCGCTCCAGTCAAGAATTGAGCCTTTTTCCGACTCAATAGCTTCTTTATCCGTAGCACTGACATTTGTTATTGTTGCAATAATATCACGAGTGGTTCCGGCATAAAGCTTTGATTCCGGATCCGAGCTATCGTAGTTTGCAATTTGAAGAGAGAAGTTTTCCTGCAAAATCTGTGCGAATGAGGCTGTCGGGAAGGACAGCGCAAGAATAATGCAGAGGAAAATCGCCGCACTCTTTTTTGCAAAGGATTTCATATATATACCTCCTTAAATATTTATATACATAAATAATTATACATCTCAGTTATTTATAATACAATTCGCAGTTTGTAAAAATATCAGAGAGAAAATTTGTTAATTATCACAAAAAGCGCAAAAAAAACGGCTGAATTATCAGCCGTTAGATTTGGTATTTTTTATATTTTATCAAGAGCCTGCTGAATATCGGCAATAATGTCGTCAGCGCTCTCAATTCCAACGCTGAAGCGAACAAGGTCGGGACTTACTCCGCACTCCTCAAGCTGCTTGTCATTCAGCTGGCGGTGAGTTGTTGAAGCCGGATGCAGACAGCAGGTGCGCGCATCGGCAACATGAGTTACGATTGCGGCAAGCTTTAAGCTGTCCATAAACACGGTTGCCGCCTTTCTTCCGCCTTTAATACCGAAGGAAACAACACCGCAGGTGCCGTTTGGCATATATTTTTGAGCAAGCTCGTGCTGGCTGTCATCTTCAAGCATTGCACATTTTACCCATGTGATTTTTTCATTGTTTTTAAGATATTGTGCAACCTTAAGAGCATTTTCACAATGACGAGGAACTCTTAAATGAAGAGTTTCAAGACCCACATTAAGCAAAAATGCGTTTTGCGGCGACTGAACCGAGCCGAGGTCTCTCATAAGCTGAACAACTGCCTTTGTGATGTATGCGCCCTTTCCGAGAGTTGCATAAACGAGGCCGTGATAGCTGTCGTCGGGCTGGGTAAGACCGGGAAATTTATCATTTTGAGTCCAGTCAAAATTGCCCGAATCAATAATAGCGCCGCCGATTGTTGAAGCGTGACCCTCAAGGTATTTTGTTGTTGAGTGGGTAACAATGTCTGCTCCGAATTCAAACGGACGGCAATTAATAGGGGTAGCAAAGGTGTTGTCAACAATGAGCGGAACTCCGTTTTCATGAGCAACCTTTGCAAATTTTTCAAAATCAAGAATATCAAGACCGGGATTTGAAATTGTTTCTCCGAAGAAAGCCTTTGTGTTCGGCTGAACTGCCGCGCGAAGCTCTTCCTCGCTTGCGTGAGGATGAACAAATGTGAAGTCAATTCCGAGCTTTCTCATTGTTACATTGAAAAGATTAAAGGTTCCGCCGTAAATTGCAGAGGAGCAAACAATATGGTCGCCGGCTGAAGCAATGTTGAAAACAGCGTAGAAGTTTGCGCTCTGACCGCTGCCGGTAAGCATAGCGGCGGCTCCGTTTTCAAGCGCGCAAATTTTTGCCGCAGCGGCATCGCAGGTGGGATTTTGGAGCCTTGAGTAGAAATAGCCCTCTTTCTTTAAATCGAAAAGATCACCCATTTCTTCGCTTGATTCATATTTGTAGGTGGTGCTTTGAATAATCGGAAGAACTCTCGGTTCGCCGTTTTTCGGAGAGTATCCGCTCTGAACGCATTTTGTTTCAATATTCATAATGTTATCATCTCCGTTAATCATTAAGAAAATGAGCCATAACAGACGGACCGTGTTCAATGAAACGACCTGTGTCTGCGGCGGTTTTTTCGTTTATTGTGTCAACGCCGTCAAGCTCTGCGTTCTTGTGATAAATAAGGTATGGAACGGGGTCGCTTGCGTGTGTTCTTGTAACGATGGGAGTGGGATGGTCGGGAAGAATCATCATTTTCCAATCATCGTATTTTTTAAGTCCCTCAAAAAGAATGGGGAGAACACGGCTGTCAATAAGCTCAATGGAGCGAACCTTGTTTTCGGGCTCGTTTCTGTGTCCGCACTCGTCGGGAGCTTCAAAGTGAATATATACAAGGTCGTTCTTTTCAAGAAGCTCAAGAGCGGCGTTTGCCTTGCCCTCAAAATTGGTGTCAATATAGCCTGTTGCACCCTCAACCTCGGCAACATCCATTTTTGCACATTTGCCGATTCCTTTAATAAGGTCAACGGCGGAAACAACTCCGCATTTAATTCCGTAAATTTTCTCAAACGGCTCAAGTGCGGGGCGCATACCCTCTCCCCAGAGCCAGATTGAATTTGCAGGGCGTCTGCCTGCCTTTCTGCGAGCCTCGTTAACAGGGTGATTTTTGAGGATTTCGTAGGATTTTTTCATCATTGCAATAAGCGGCTCAGCGTTTTTGCTTTCGGAAAGATATTCTCCTATAACCTTGCCGGTTATGTCGTGCGGAGGAGTCATTTTTCCGAGGTCGGTTGTGCCGTTTTTCCAAATGAGGCAGTGGCGGTATGAAACGCCCGTGTAGAAAGAGAACTCATCATTTCCGAGAGCCTCCTGAACGGCTTTGATAAGAATATCTGCCTCTTCGGTTGAAATATCGTCTGCACAGTAATCCTCAATTGTTTTCTGCTCGTAGGGAAGTTCATCCTCTGAGAGAGTAACAAGATTTGTGCGCAGAGAAACATCTGTGGGCGCCATATCTATTCCGATAGAAGCGGCTTCAAGAGGGCTTCTGCCGGTGTAAAACTTCATTGGGTCAAAGCCCATAACGCTCATATTTGCAACATCGCTTCCGGGCTTGAGACCGGGAGCAACCGTTCTGATAAGACCTACCTCGCCTCTTTTGGCAAGATAATCAAGATTTGGCTTTTTTGCAAGCTCCATCGGAGTTTTATCTCCGAGAGCCGGAACGGGATAATCTGCCATTCCGTCATAAAGAACAACAACATATTTCATTTTGCTAATCTCCTAAGCTTTCTGCTTTTTATTTGAAGTAATTAACTCCGCTTTCAAATATTTTCATATCCTTTTCAAACGGAACATTTGCATAAAGGTCTGCACCCTTTCTTTCGCAGTGTCCCATTTTACCGAACACTCTGCCGTCGGGGCTTGTTATTCCCTCAACTGCCGCAACGGAGCCGTTTGGATTGAACGGCATATCACTTACAGGCTCGCCGTTCGGATTAACATACTGAGTTGCAATCTGACCGTTTTCAATGAGCCTTTTCATTGTTTCATCATCGGCAACAAATCTTCCCTCGCCGTGGCTTATCGGAACGGCAAACATATCGCCTGCTTCAACTCCCGCAAGCCAAGGTGATTTTGTGCTCGTAACACGGGTGTAAGCCATTGAGCTTATGTGTCTGCCTATGGTGTTGAAGGTAAGGGTGGGGTCGTTTTCTTTAATTTCGGTAATTTTTCCGCCGGGAACGAGTCCGAGCTTTATAAGAGCCTGGAAGCCGTTGCAGATACCGAGCATAAGTCCGTCGTTGCAGTTAAGAAGCTTTGTAACCGCCTCGCGCACCTTCGGGCTTCTGAATGTGGTTGCAATGAATTTGCCCGAGCCCTCGGGTTCGTCACCGCCGCTGAAGCCGCCGGGAAGCATAACAATTTGGCTTTTGAGAATTTCCTCTGCCATTTTATCGGTCGTTTCTTCAATATCCGAGGGGGTAAGGTTTTTAACAACAAGAATTTTTGCCTCGGCGCCTGCCTTTTCAAATGCTCTTGCAGTGTCAACCTCACAGTTTGTTCCGGGGAATGCGGGAATAAATACTCTAGGCTTTGCAACCTTGTTCTTTGCAATAAATACGCTTCTTTCCTTGTAAAGTGGAACATCAAACATTTTTGCGTTCTTTTTGCTGTCCGTTGGGAAAACGCCCTCAAGCTTTGAGCACCATTCGCCTATAAGCTCGTCAACGGTGAGAACCTCGCCGTCAATAATGAAAACTCCGTTTGTGTTAACCGTTCCGAGCTGAGTTGTTTTTGCGCTTACGCCGGGCTGTGTGCAAATAAATCCGAAGCCCGAGTTCTGCGGAATTTCAAGAACGAAGCTGCCCTGCTTAGCGGCAAAGAGAGTTTCTTTATCGAGGTTTTGTTCAAATGTAAATCCGAATTTGTTTCCGAATGCCATTTTGCAAACGCAGGCAGCCGCGCCGCCCTCTTTAACTACCGAAGCAGAAAGAATTGAACCGTCTCTCAAGCCTTCGTAAACGGATTTCATAAGCACCATTGCGCCCTCGTAATATGGAAGTCCTGTTTCTTCAACAACGGGAATTTCGGCAAGAACAACCTTTGAGCCCGAGTGCTTAAACTGTGCCGATACTGTTTTTGAAGCCTCGCTCATTCCGACTGCAAATGAAACGAGGGTAGGCGGAACATCGAGCTCGTTGAACGAACCGCTCATTGAATCCTTTCCGCCGATTGAGGGGCATTTATATCCAACCTGTGCCGACAAAGCGCCGAGAAGAGCCGAAACGGGCTTGCCCCAACGCTTGGGAACATCGTTAAGTCTTTCAAAATATTCTTGGAATGTAAGGCGTGCCTCGGAGGGATCACATCCGACAGCGGCAAGCTTTGAAAGTGATTCCGTAACGGCAAATGCCGATGAATGGAACGGTGACCAGCGTGAAAGCTTTGGAATATATCCGTAGCTCATAACAGTTGCAGTGTCTGTTTCGCCTTCAAGAAGCGGGATTTTTGCAACCATTGCCTCTTCGGGCGTGAGCTGATATTTTCCTGCGTAGGGCATAAGAACAGTTCCTGCACCGATTGATGAGTCGAAGCGCTCAACAAGACCTTTTTGAGAGCAAACCTCAAGCCTTGAAAGGTTTTTCCTAAGCGCCTGTGCATTGCTCAAATCTTTAAGCTCATCGGGAACAAGCTTTGTGTAGTTTTTATCTTTATCAACTGCGCCTACAACTGCATTTGCATGCTGAACAACGCCGTTTGTGTTAAGAAAATCACGGCTGATGTCAACGATTTTGTCGCCGCGCCAGGTCATTTCAAGTCTGTTTTTATCGGTAACAACGGCAACGGGGGTTGCTTCAAGATTTTCCTCGGAGGAAAGCTCAATAAAGCGCTCAACATTGCTCTCGTCAAGAACAACTGCCATTCTTTCCTGGCTTTCGGAAATTGCAAGCTCCGTTCCGTCAAGTCCGTCGTACTTTTTCGGAACCTTGTCAAGCTCAACCTCAAGTCCGTCTGCAAGCTCGCCGATTGCAACGCAAACTCCGCCTGCACCGAAATCGTTGCAGCGCTTAATCATTTTTGCAACCTCGCCGTTGCGGAAGAGACGCTGAATTTTGCGTTCTGTGGGAGGATTACCCTTTTGAACCTCTGCACCGCAGGTTTCAATAGAAGAGGAATCGTGTGCTTTTGATGAGCCTGTTGCACCGCCGCAGCCGTCACGGCCCGTTCTGCCGCCGAGTAAAACTATAATATCTCCCGGCTCGGGACATTCGCGGATAACATTTTCTTTCGGAGAAGCACCGATAACCGCGCCGATTTCCATTCTTTTTGCAACATAGCCGTCGTCATAAAGCTCAGTTACCTGACCGGTGGCAAGACCTATTTGGTTTCCGTAGCTTGAATATCCCTGAGCGGCACCCGTTGTGATTTTGCTTTGGGGAAGCTTTGCGTCGAGAGTTTTCTCAAACGGAGTTGTGGGGTCGCCCGAGCCTGTAACTCTCATTGCCTGGTAAACATAAGCTCTTCCCGAAAGCGGGTCGCGGATTGCACCGCCGAGGCAGGTTGCCGCGCCGCCGAAGGGCTCAATCTCCGTTGGGTGGTTGTGTGTTTCGTTCTTGAACTGAACAAGCCATTGCTCTGTTTTTCCGTCAATAACAACGGGAACCTCTATTGAGCATGCGTTGATTTCGTCGCTCTCGTCAAGGTTGTTAACAAAGCCTCTTTTTTTGAGAACCTTTGTTCCAATGCATGCCATATCCATAAGGCAAACGGTTTTATCTCTGTCGCCGTAAACCTCTTTTCTGATGCTGAAATAATCGTTTAATGCGTTTTCAATCGCCTTGCTGTAATCACTCTTTTCAATTTGAATGCTGTCAAGCTCGGTTGAAAATGTGGTGTGACGGCAGTGGTCGCTCCAATATGTGTCAATAACCTTAAGCTCTGTAAGGCTCGGATTTCTGCTTTCATCATTTTTGAAATAATCACGAACCCAGCAAAGGTCGGCAACGCTCATTGCAAATCCCATAGAAGCATGGTATTCTGCAATTTCCTCGTCGCTCATATTGATAAAGCCGTCTATTCTGATAATATCATCGGGTCTTTGCGAGGTCATATTGAGGGTTTCTGGGATCTCCGATGAAGCAATGCGGCTTTCAACGGGGTTGATTATGTAGGATTTAACCTTATTGAATTCATCTTCACTTATATTTCCCTTAACCGCAATAACCTTTGCGCTTGCAACAATCGGTCTTTCTCCGGCAGTCAAAAGCTGAATGCACTGAGCAGCGCTGTCTGCTCTTTGGTCGTACTGACCGGGAAGGTATTCGGTAACGAAGTGCTTCCAGCCGTCGGGGAAGGAAACCTCCGAATAAACATTATCAAGATTTGTTTCGGAAAGGATTTCTTTAACCGCAATATTAAATTGCTCCTCGGTAACGCCTTGAGCATCGTATCTGTTAATAAGCCGCAAATCCTCAAGAGCTGTTATTCCGACATTGTTTTTAAGGTCGGAAAGAAGCTGAAGCGCTTCAATGTTTTCGCCCTTTTTCTTTTCAACATAAATTCTGAAAACCTTTGCCATTTTTATTCTCCTTTGTTTTAAGAGTGAATGCGGAAAACTCCGGTCATCTTTTTAATCAAATATTATTGTATATAATAACACACTTTTTACCGCTTGAAAACCGAATTTTTCAAAAAATATAAAGTTTGTTAAATTTTTATTATCAAATGATGTTATTTTTATGCTATAATGTACATAGTGAATAATCGGCAGAAATTTTTAACTGCCTTTTGCGATAACAAAAATGTGCCGTATTTAGCGGAGAACGGAGGCGAGAGAAACGGAAAATATAACATATGATGTTGCTTTTATGAGCTGTGTTGCCGACAAGGGCGACAACATGGCAGTTATAGATTCGGACAGCCATTTTTCTGAATTTGTGGGTGTTCATCCGTCAAAAATCAAGCAGGGAAAATTCTCATTTCTTAATGCGCTCAACCCGCGCGACAGAGAGGCTGTTTTCAAACGGTTCTGCAAAAAAAATCAGAGATTTATTTACACGGAATTCGAAATGCTCAATTCAAAGGGCGAGAGCGTTTTGGTTTACTGTATGGGCGAAAATGAGGACAACAGCGAGCTGATAAGGCTCACCTTTGCAGATATTTCAAACAGTGAAAAAAAGAGACGCGAGCTCAAGCGAAGAGCAAAGGAAACCGACCATTTGATTGACCTTGTAAACAGCGGCGTGTGCAGATTTAAGGTCACTCCCGATATGCATATAGAAGCGCTTTATCTTAATGAGGCGTGCTGCCGTCTTTTCGGAACAACAAAGGCTTCGTTAAAGCTTCGTGATAAAACCGAATATCGGCTCGATGACCTTATTCATCCTGATGATAAAACGCTTGTTTTTCAGGCTATCGGAAAGGCAATGGCAACCCATTGCAGCATTGATACCGAGTATCGTGTAAAAGCTCATAAGGATGAATACATATGGTGTAAATTCAACGGAGCAATTCAGTATTATGACAAGGAAAATAACCCTGTTTTTCATGCTGTTTTCACCGATATTAACGAAATAAAAAACAGCGAGGAAGAAACCGATGCAGCAAACGATAAGTTTGTTGCAATGTTCAAGAGCATGCCCGGAGCTTTCTTCTGTGCGAGCGCCGAAAAACCGCTGATTTGCGATTATGTCAGCGATGATTTTATTGATTTTATCGGCTATTCAAGAAAAGAATTTTTTGAAAAAATGCACGGAAATCTGCTTTCCTTGGTAAGCGAAAGAGAGCGAAAATTTGTTGAAGCCTCAATTTCAAAGCAATGTGCCGAGGCAAACGGAATTTGCCTTGTTTACACAATAAAGGTTAAAGGAGCAAAGCATGTTTTGATTGAAGACAAAAGAAAAATTGTTCTTCAGGAGGACGGCTCGAAAACCATGCTCGGAACTCTTAGTGACATAACCGAATCAAAAAAGAGCAAAAATTATTTTTCAGCATAAATAAACAGTGAAAGCGGAGCGTTGAACATGCTTCGCTTTTCTTATTCTTTTGATGTTTTCCAACTGTTTACGATATAAGTGTCGGATTTTTGTTGCTTATACACAAAAAGCGGAAGCAAAGTTTGTTTATATTCACAGTATAATTTGTGTTGACCGATTGTAATATTTTGGTATATAATGTTTATATATATAGATTATTATCACTAAAAATATATATTTTCGACAGGAGGAAATAAAATGAAGCTTAAAAAACGCCGCAGTAAAGCGATAGTAAGCTCATTGCTTGCAGTTTTGATGGTATTCAGCTCGGTAATTCCGGCTCTTACCGCGCTTGCAGGAGATGTTATCGGTTATTACGATATTGAGCTTTTCTTTACGGACGGTAATATTATTCCCGACACCGCGGACGACGGCGGTCAGTACAATATCTTTCTTGAGGAGGGCGACAGCATTCAGCTTACATATGAGTTTGTTGACTGCTCTTTGCCGAACAACGGATACATTAAGTGGTACAGTGAAACACCGACTCTTGTAAGTGTTGACCAAAACGGTTTGGTTCGCGGCCACGACTCTTCAAAGGGTGCGGTTATCCGTGAGTGGATAGATAACGATGTTGCAACCATTCCCCTTGTCGGAAAGATTATGGCACCAATATTCGAGAAAATATTCTTCAACGAGTATGTTGATGTTGACACAATGGATACCGACGGAATTATAAGCCTAGTTGAGGAGGCGTTCGGAAGCAATTCAATTCTTGCAGGTCTTTCGGATTCCTATAAGGGTATTCTCATAGATAAGCTTAAGCAAAGGCTTGACAATATCAACTCAAATATCCATGTCGCAATGTATAACGCCGACGGAGAGGTTCTTGACGACGACCTTGTTCATGTTGCTGTTCAGCGTGCCGATTTAACAACAAAGCCTTGGGCGGAATTTATTCCCAACGGAACTCACATAACAAATAAGGAATCGCTTCCGAGCACTGTTGCTGTCGGAAGTCAGGTTCAGCTTTATGCGTGCACAACTCCCATAAGACTTCATATGGGTGTTGTATATTCAGTTAAAAGCAGCTCCGTTTTCACAAACGGAAAGGTTATTGCAACCGTTGATGATTCGGGACTTGTTAAGTTTAAAAATAAGGGAACGGTAACAATCGTTTGCTCGCCCGATACCGAGGGCTTTATCAATAACCTGCTGAAATACATAAACTATCTGTATGAGCTTGAGAACACGGGCGTTATCAACACTGACCAGGTTGCCGAGATACTTATTAAAGTGCTCGGCTTAGATATGAACAGAAACGCTCTTGCGGCGCTTCTTGATGTTTGCTTTGCTGTTGCGGATATTGCGGGAGATGCGGCGGATCCTGTGCAGCTTACGGCAACAGCGGTTAAGATAATTGCAAATATAATTCTTCAGTTTACAACTAACGACACCGTAACATTTACTGTTGTTGACGGCGTTCCGCTTACGGATTTTAAAATCGGCGGAGCTACGGCAGTAAAAGAAGGAACGCAGATTCAGCTCAGTATTGAAGATGCTAAGCCGGAGGCTGCAATAACAAGCGATATCACATGGGTTTCAAGCGATCCCAACATTGCAAGCGTTGACCCGATTACGGGAACCATTACGGGCCGTGATGCAGGCGGCTCGCTCGGAGAGCTTAGCTCGCAAACCTGTGAAATCACAGCAACCTCAGCGGCAAATAATATTTCCCAAACAGTAACGATAACAGTTACCGGAAAAACAGGAAAATACCTTTCAGATGCAGAAATTATTTCTGACAGCGATTACTACGATATAGGAAGCGAAACTCAGCTCTCATATAAAGTGTTTCCGAATAGAGTTGCCACTGCGGATAATCTCTATATTGAATGGGGAATTGTTACTGCCGGCACAAGTGAAGAAGATTATGAATATGTGTGGGCAACCGACCCGTATGAGGAAACCGTTGTTAATGAGGAAACCGGCGAGGAAACTGTTATCAGCCACGACGGAACGGCAACGGACGGAGTAGGAAGAATAACGAAATCGGGATTTTATACCGCAGAGGACGGCGGAAAGTCAACTGTTGCCCTCAGAGTTAAAACAGGATACTGGGTAACGAGCGAAAGATTCTATGAGATTTCAAATGTTATTGCAACAAAAGAAATAACTAACGGCCAGCCTGTTACAGGGCTTTCAATAAACGAGGGCGGCTTTGTTACTAAGGAAATAGGAATAGAGCAGGCGTATAATGCACAATCCGTAACCTTAAGTGCAACCGTTGAGCCTGAAAACGCATCCAATAAAACTCTTAAATGGAGCTGTGACAATAACGCATTTTCGGTAAATCCGTCATCGGATACACGGTCCTGCACCTTCAAAATCAAAGCAGGTCACGAGCAGGCGCAGTCAACAGTTGTTACCGTAACCTCGGAGGACGGAAGAGTTAAAGCAAAGGCCGTTGTTTGCGTAACAAGAAACAGAGTAACAAGCAATGTAATCGACCAAAAGCCTATCGAAATAATTAACGGACAGGATTTTGATGTAACTCACACTCCCTCTTTCAAAGGCTCGTGGACCGGAAAAGCCTATGCATGCTATGATGCTGTTTGGAGCTCTTCGGATGACGAAGTATTTACTGTTTCAAACAAAGGAAACGATAACAGCGATGCAGTTATTCATGCAAATGATGTTGGTGTTGCAACATTAACCTGTTACAGCACGGATGCCGGTGTTTCCGACAGCGTTGAGGTAACTGTTCTTCCCGATAAAACATATCTTAAAGAAATTATTTATCTTTGCGAAAATACCGTTATTCTCAGAACTTCGGAGAATAAGGAGCTTTACCGTGACTGGCAGAAGAAATTTGACTACTGCTACTATATTCTTGAAGAAAAAATGGCATCGCAAACAGTTTGCGATACATATGCAGATGAGCTTCTTGCCGCATTTTGCAGGCTCGGAGGATATATTCCTCTAAAGGAGGTTAAAATACTCGACAGCTCTTCAAAGGTCGCTCCTGATTATATCAGCGTTAAGGTTGACACAACAAATTACACCAAAACGAGCTATGATTTGGGAAGCGTTTTGTCACCGCGAGATGCAATGTACAGAAGAATTGCATGGAGCTCAAGCAATTCTTCCGTAACGGTTGACCGCTACGGAGTTTGCACGCCGAGTGAAAATTCTGCATGTTATGCAACTATAACCGTTACTGCCGAGGATTATATAGGAAACACGGTAACGGACAGCGTTAATATTGCTTTTGCAAAAATTCAGACTACGGGAATTGAGCTTGATACAAGCAATATAGTTGGCGGAAAGGTTGGAGAAACATCAACCATAACCGCAACGGTTCTTCCTAAGGGAACTCCCGGAATAGGAAGAAGTGTAGAAAAGGTTTACTGGACCTCGAGCGACGACAGCGTTGCAACTGTTAACGACAGCGGAGTTGTAACCTTCGTTGAGGGCGGAAACTGTATAATCACGGCAACAACCGCCGACGGAGGATACAGTGCAACCTGCAATGTAAATGTTGTAACAAATTTTGATGCACTTCAGGCTCAAATTACAACATACAGGTCGTTAAATCTTTCCGAAACAAACTATTTCCCTGACACTTGGGAGTATTTCCAGAACACAATCGCCGAATCCCAAGCACTTGTAGATGCGGGAACGGCAGGTCAGAAGGAAGTTAACGCACAGCTTGATAAGCTCATTAAATCCTATGAAGGACTTAAGAAATATAATAAGATTCAAAAGATAGAGATTTATCTTGACGGCGAACAAGCTTCGGATTTCTATCAGTTTGACCTCAGTCTTCTCAAAGAGGGTATCAGCTATAAGAATGCTAAGCTTGATTTGAATGTAAGGCTGTATCCCTCCGAGGAATGTAATTATCAGAGTGTTGAATGGATTTCCGAGGATCCGACTGTTATAGCAATATCCGATACGGGTGTTGCTTCACCTGCACAGAATAAATCCTGCTACGGAAAAATCACCTGCCGTGTTACCGACCATTTCGGAGATATATGGGAAGATTATGTTTATGTATCCTATGCATATTATCCGGCAACAGGTGTAAGAGTATCCGAGAGCGAGGTTGCAGGCAGTATCGGAGCAACTCATCAGCTTGCCTGCACAATAGATCCAACGGGTGCTTCACTTCCTCCGCATATCGGAGCGGCAAGCATTCAGGATGTTTATTGGACCAGCGATGATGAAAGCATCGCAACCGTTGACCAAAGCGGTCTTGTTACCTTTGTAAGCACAGGTGCAACAAAAGTTCGTGTAACAACATATGACGGCGGTTATTCCGCAGAATGCCTTGTTTCAACAAACGGCGACAGAAACGCTTTAACCGCGGCTATTGAAAAATATAAGGATACCGATTACAGAAATTACGAGTATCAGTATGCTATTGCATTCAAGAACGCCTATGAAAAGGCCATTGAAGTTTTTAACGACAAATCAATGACTCAGGCACAGATAGACAGCGCAACCGAAAGCCTTAATGCCGCCGGAGTCGCTCTTGAGGAGCATCCGTTCATATTTGCCACATCGGTTGATGTTTCTTATACGGATCAGAACAACAAGGCAATTAAAGGCTGGACCGATGTAACATCGGGAACGGTAAGCGAGTCAACAAATGCTCACTCGCTTGAATGCTATTCATCGGCAGTTCGTTCCGATTCAAGAGTTAAGCTGACAGCTTCTTATACTCCGTCCGATGCAATGAACGGAACTCTCACATGGACAGTTGATTCATCAAGCCATATGAGCACGGAAATATCCGGAAATACAATCTATCTCAAGCCGAGCTCAACCCTTGTTAACGGTCTTGCAACCGTAACGGCAGCTGCAACCGATGATTTCGGAAGAGTTACTCAAAGAACAATAACTGTTATGGTCGGAACCAAGCCCGTAACAGGAGTAAGCCTCGACAAAACCGAAACAACCGTTAAGGCAACGGCCTCTGCATTTGCTTTAACCGCAACGGTTAGTCCCAGCGGTGCAAACTATAAAGATGTTAAATGGTCCTCGAGTAATCCGGCTGCTGCAACAGTTGACTCAAGCGGCAATGTTACCCCGGTTAACACGGGCGATACCGTTATTACCGTTAAAACTCTTGACGGTGGCTTCACTGCCAGCTGTACGGTTCATGTTATAACCGATTTTGCACCCCTTGCCGCAAAGGCGAGTGAATACACTCAGTTCATTAATGACACAAATAATGAAGTAACAAAGAAATACACAAAGAGCAGTATGGCTGCACTTCAGCAGGCAATTTCAGATGCTAACGAAGCGGTTATGGCAAATACTGCAACCCAGGCAAAAGCAAATGAATTGCTTAATGCAATGAACAATGCAAAAGCATCGCTTGTTGAATACACGGGACCGTCCGATGTTCAGATTTATGAAACGGAGGGAACATACAGCGATTTCTACCGTTATTACAGCGGAACAAGCGTGCTTTCAAAAACAATTAAGCTGAACGCTTATATTGCTCCCGAAAATGCTGATTATTCAAATCTTACATGGACCTCAGACAGTGAAACAATAACCGTTGATGAAAACGGACTTGTTACAAACACAACAAAGGATGCGGGCTATGCAAAGATTACTCTCAGCGTAACAGACGGCTTCGGAGACGCTTATACCGACAGCGTATATGTTTCATTTGTAAAAAACAGAGTTGTAACGGTAAGCTTTGCCGATGAGGTTGTTTCCGGAAATCCGGGCGACACCGTAACAGTTACTGCCAAGGTTAAGAGCAATTCAAACTATATTTCACCCAATATAACAGATGTATTCTACACTTCATCGGATGAAAGCATTGCAACCGTTGACCAAAGCGGACTTGTAACCTTTGTTTCAACCGGCGCGGCAACCATAACCGCAACCTCTTATGACGGAGGAGTAAGCGGAACTGTTATTGCTCACACCCTCGGAGATATGACAGCGCTTAACGCTGCAATAGATAAGTATGCAGATATTGTTTACACCGACTATGCTTATGAGCAGGGCATGGCATTTAAGAATGCTTACGAAAGCGCTGTTAACATTAAAACAGATTATAATGCCGGTCAGGATGACATTGATGCGGCTACTGCGGCACTTATTGAGGCAGGAGAAAACCTCAGCGGTCATCCGTTTGTGGGAGTAACAAGCCTTTCAATGAGCAATAACGATCAGGCATTCGAAGAAAGTGCAAAGGTTGTTGTTGCGGCTGATTCATCTGTAACGCTTATGCCGATTGTTAACGAGGGCGCTATGGTTTCCTCTTATCAGTGGCAGATTGCAAATGAAAAGAATATAACTCTGTCGGCAGACGGAAATAATGCAGTTCTTGTTCTCACGGGAACCGGTGGTTATGCCGATGTAACATTAACCGCTGTTGACGACTATTCAAACGAAACAACCTTTACATGCAGAATTTATCTTTCAACTGCATTCCTTGAGTCACTCACATTTGAGCAGGATGAATATACTGTTGCACACAATGCAGAGCCGTTCACACCTGTTCTTGTGTATAATCCGAGTAATGCGGGAATTAAAGATGTAGTATTCAGCTCATCTGATGAAAGCGTTGCTTCGGTTGATGAAAACGGTCTTGTTACCGTTAATGACAGCGGAAGCACGGTAATCACCGCAGTTGCCGCTGACGGAGGCTTAACGGCGCAAACAACTATTACTGTTCTTTGCGATAAGTCAGCACTTACAGAGGCGTATAATTCAATTATTGCCGAAAATCTTAGCGAAGATACTTATACAGATGAAAGCTTCAGCGCTCTTCAAGCAGCTCTTAATGAAGCAAAGGCTGTTATTGATGATGAAAATGCAACCCAGAGCGCGATTGATTCTGCAGCTGCAAATCTTGTAAGCGCAAGAAATTCACTTGTTGAATACACTGCAATTACAGGCTTCAGCATCACCGATGAAAACGGAAATGAAAATACTCATTTCACATTCGTCGGAACCGGTGCAACATCTTCAATCAGCGGAAAAACAATTCAGCTCGGAGTTAAAACTGTTCCCGAGGGAGCTCCCTACACCGTAACATATAATTCAAGCAACAAAGGTGTTTCGGTAAATGGAAACGGACTTTGCTCAAACACAACAGCAACAACCAAGTGCTCGGCAATAACCGTAACAGTAACCGGAGGCAAGGGCGAAAGCTTCACCGAAACCTGCTATGTAACATTTACAAGAAACCCGGTTGTATCGGCTTCGTTTAACAACACAAATGTTGTTTACGGTGCTCCCGGAACAACAGCAGTTCTCACACCATCCGTTCTTAATGAGCGCGGAACAAGCGCAGATGTTTGCGAGTGTATCTTCTCGAGCGAGGATGAGAGCATTGCAAAGGTTCTCAATCCGACAGCGCTTCAGAACAGTGCAACAATTCAGTTTGTTTCAAACGGCTGGGCAACAATTCATGCAGTAACTGCGGACGGCGGATATGAAGCAACAATTCAGGTTTACACAACCAACGATACCTCCGCTCTCAAAGAAGCTATTGCAAGAGCAAAGGCAATGAATGCCGATGATTATCTTGAGCCGTATTACGAGAATATGCAAGCTCCTCTTGCTGCGGCAGAAGCCGTTGTTGCGGATTATGAAGCTTCACAGGAGGTAATAGATGAGGCTGCGGCAAATCTTGTAAGTGCAATAACAGATTGCGAAAACAACAGATTTACTGCTCTTACAAGCATTGATATAAGCTTGAACGGAACAGTCCTTACAGATTCTTATGATATTTCCGATTTGAGTGAAATAACTCTTGATGCCGTATTTAACGACGGCGCAATGCTCAGCTCGGTTGAGTGGAGCGTAAGCTCGGCAGTAGGACTTTCAATAACACCTTCGGGCAATTCCTGCGCAGTAACTAAATCCGGAACCTCACCTTCGGGCGTTGTAACCGTAACTGCAACCGATCTTAAAGGCAACACCATTTCAAAGAGCGTTATCCTGAAGAGCGGAACAATACAGATTACATCGTTTGATTTCACATATAATAACGAGGTTGCTTCCGGTGAAATAACATATTCCTGCGGCGGAGTTTACACAGGCAAAAAGGTTCAGTTAGGTGTTAAAGCTTATCCCGAAACAGCAGATGCTTACAGCTCAATTAGCTGGAACTCAAGCAATTCAAAGCTTCCGATAAGCGCAGACGGTGTTATTTCAACCAGCGGTCTTATGACCTCTTCAAGCTACACAACAACAGTAAAATGTACTCTTACTCTCGAGGACGGTTCAACTGTTTCAAATACAATTAATGTAACCTTTACAAGAAGCTAACGGCAGAAAGGAGAACTATTTAATGAAAAAAACAAAAAAGCTTATTTCTGTTTTCCTTTCTCTCGCCGTTTTAACCGGAAGCTTCTGCGCTCTAATCAGCGCAGGGGCTGCCGATGATGTTGCAATAAACGAAACAACCTTTCCCGATCCTATCTGGAGGCAGGTAGTAACTGAGTTTTATGACACGAACAGCGACGGCGTTTTAAGTGCGGACGAGAGAAATGTAACAAGAATGTCCGTTGCGGGAATGATTCTCGATGTTTTCGACGAGGAAGAACCGATTACCGATTTAAAGGGTATTGAGCACTTTACCTCATTAACATCGCTCAACTGCGGAGGTATTCATCTTCAAACGCTGGATGTTTCGGCAATAACGGGTCTTAAAACACTTTCCTGCCAGGGAAATGATTTGAAAACTCTGAATGTTGATTACAACTATAATCTTGAAACGCTTATCTGCAATGCAAACGAATTAACAAGCCTTAAAGTTTCTCTTAATACCTCGCTTGTAAAATTACATTGCTATGAAAATAAGATAGCCTCTCTTGATTTGAGTAATCTCACAAGGCTCCAAGATTTTAACTGTTATTCAAATGAACTCACTTCTTTAAATCTCACAAACTGTGGGGTGCTTGCAAATCTTCATTGTTCGTTTAATCATTTGAAATCGCTTGATTTATCATCAAACAATCTTTTAACAGATTTAACCGATAAGATGATAGGCTCGCAAACAGTAGGCGCCTCAGCTTCTTATGACAGCGAAAATGAGGTGTTCACTGTTCCGTTTACAGTTGCTGATGCTTCAAAGGTTTCATTCACAAACGCCGATTTCTTTGATTCCACATCGTTTACAACGGCTGATTATGATGTTCTTAAAGAGGGAATAGTTTATAATTATAATGTTAACGCAGGCGGTTCAAGCGAGGATATGAGCGTAACAATCACTCCTATTGAAAAGAGCTTCTTTGCAGTTGATTTTGTAAGTGACAGCGAGGGAACCACACTTCTTAAGCGTGAAATTGTTAATTCAGGAGAAAGCGCAACTTCACCTGAGGTGGATGCTCCCGAGCACCGCTATCTCGCTTCTTGGAGCGAGCCGTTTGATAATGTAACTCAAGATGTTGTAACCTATCCTATTTGGAACGAGGGCTATTCGGTTAGCGGAAAAATTCTTGCCTTGTCGTCTCCGAGCGATGCGATAGGAACGGGCGGAGTGGTTTCCGGTGCAACAATAACAATCGGTAACCAAACCGCTACGACGGCGGAAAACGGAACCTACACAACAGGTCTTATTGACCCCGGAACATACACAGCAACCGTTTCTTCACCGTATTCCATTGACAGAGAGTTTACAATAACAATCGGTTCAAAGGATCAAACAAATGTTAATGTTGCAATAGTAAACTGCGACAGAAACAAGGATGGATATATAAACGCAAGGGATTACAGACCCGGAAAGGATAGCTTAACAGCACAGGAAAAATCAAACATGAAAGCATTTTTCGCTGTTAAGAATTTCAAATATCCAACACTTTCATATTCATAAAATAAAAAAGCCACGAACAATTAATGTTCGTGGCTTTAACTTTTAATGAGTTAATTAATCTTCAACGGTTTTTGCGCTTATAAAATCTATTCCCGTGCCGAAAATGTTTTCAATAATAACATCACCTGCTTTAACAGGAGCCGTAATTGTTACGCCGTTAAGAAGCTCAACGGCTTTTTCAACTGTGTTTTTAGGTATTTCTCCGTTTGTTTTAACGGGAAGCCGCCTTGCGTGAGTACTGTTGATTTTAACCGTTGAGGTAACAACTCGCCTCGGGTCAACAAGCTCCGTTTTACCGTAAATCGCGCCTTTTTCACAGGTGTTTCCCGTAACGGCATAGCCGTTTTTTTCATCAACATTTAAGCGACAGCCCTTTGGGCACATAATGCAAATCAGTTCTGCCATTTATTCCACCTCCGACGCACAGATTTTTATTTGTGAAGAATCAATTTTTGAAAGCAGTGCTTTCGGAATTTTAATTTTTTCCATTTCACCGGGAGCCATGCTTTCTCTTTTAAAGGAGGCAATTTCCTTATCACCGCTGAAAACGGAAATTTTGCTCTTTTTAAACACTCTGCGAACCCTGAAATAGAATTCCGCCGAATCAAGGGAGGGACTTATTCTGATTTTCTGCGGAACGGTGTAGGAGATGTTTTCATTTGATAAAACTTCAACTTCTCTGAAATCGTTGTTTGCAGGATTGAGAACGAAATCTGCGGCAGATTCGCCTGCAAGCATACTTTCTGCCGTAACAAAATCAACCAAATCGTGAACATGAAGAGCGTTTCCGCATGCAAAAATTCCGGGAGTGCTCGTTTCCCTGTTTTCATAAACAACAGCGCCGTTTGTTCGCGGGTCTATTTCAATTTGAGCCGCTCTTGTAAGCTCGTTTTCGGGAATAAGGCCAACGCTCAGTAAGACCGTGTCGCAATCGAATTCAATTTCCGTTCCGGGAATCGGGCGGCGGTTTTCGTCAACCTTGCAAACAGTAACGCCCTCAACACGCCGTCTGCCCTTAATATTTGTTATTGTGTGGGAAAGGTAGAGCGGAATATTAAAATCCTCAAGGCACTGAACAATGTTTCTTTGAAGTCCTCCCGAATAAGGCATGAGCTCAACGCATGCAAGCACCTTTGCTCCCTCAAGAGTCATTCTCCTTGCCATAATAAGACCGATATCGCCCGAGCCGAGAATAACAACTCTTTTGCCAACCATATATCCGTCTATATTAACAAATCGCTGAGCCGCTCCCGCCGTAAGAACTCCTGCGGGGCGGTCACCGGGAATTGAAATTGCACCTCTTGTTCTTTCACGGCAACCCATTGAAAGAACAATGCTTTTAGCCTGAAGCTCCATATATCCGTGCTCACTGCTGACTGCGCGCACCGTTTTATCCTTTGTGAATTCAAGCACCATGGTGTTGCAAAAAACCTCAACTCCCGTGCTCTTTACCATATCGGAAAAGCGTTCTGCGTATTCAGGACCTGTTAGCTGCTCTTTGAAATAATGAAGACCGAAGCCGTTGTGAATACATTGATTAAGAATTCCGCCGAGCTCGCTGTCGCGTTCAAGAAGGGCTATTTTTTTGAGTCCTTTATTCCAAGCCGCATACGCAGCCGCAAGACCCGCCGGTCCTCCGCCTATAACAATAAGGTCATACATATTATCAGCCCTCCTGCTTCGTTTCGTTAATTAAAATATAGCTGCCGTTTTTATCCTGCAAAACATCAAGCGGCGAAATTTTCTTTTCTCTTGCAAGAATTTCAACCACCTTAGGTGCACAGAAGCCTCCCTGGCATCTGCCCATTCCGCTTCCGGCACGCCTTTTGATTCCGTCAACGGAGCATGGTGGAATGGGAGAATTGATTGCATCAATGATTTCTCCCTCGGTAATTGTTTCACATCTGCAAATAACCCTACCGTATTTAGGATTCTTCTCAATAAGAGCTTTCTTTTCGCTTTCCGACAGGTGCTTAAACGATATTTTTTTGCGTTTATCAATAAAATTCTCTTTCTTTTCAAGGCAAAGCCCTTTTTCAGAAAGCATACTAACAGCCATATCGGCTATTGCAGGTGCGCTTGAAAGTCCGGGAGAGCGGATTCCCGCAAGGTCAAGAAAGTTTTCGCAACGAAATTCAATAATAAAATCATCAACGCTTGAATTTGCGCGAATACCCGTAAAGTTTCTGATATTCTGTCTTAAATTAACACACGGAACATTTTTAGATGCTTTTTCTCTAACCTCCGCAAGACCGCTTGCCGTACTCTTTGTATCTTCTGCATCGCTGACTATTTGCGCATTCGGTCCCACAATCAGATTTCCGTGAACGGTCGGAGAAATCAAAACACCTTTTCCTTTTTTTGAGGGACAGGGGAATATAACGCTGGAAACAGTATTCCCCTCGGATTTGTCAAGAAGATAATATTCTCCTGCTGTTGGAATTATTTTGTAGGTCGGGCTTGAAACAAGAGCACTCACTTTATCTGCAAAAACTCCTGCGGCATTTATAACAAATTTTGCCCGAACATTTTCTTTTCCGTTTGAAAGAATATATAAGGAATTTTCTCTTTTGATTGAGCTTACATCAAAATTCAAAATGGGCTTACATCCGTTAACAACAGCAACCTCCGCCATGGCAAGAGCAAGCTGCCACGGGTTTGTTATTGCGGCACTCGGAGCCCAAAGTGCGCCTATAATATCCTTGCTGAGATTAGGCTCCCTTTCAAGAACCTGCTCTTTAGTCCAAATTTCAATTCCGGGAACACCGTTTTTCCTGCCGTTTTCAAGAAGCTTTTGAAGAGTTTTCATATCATCCTCATCAAATGCGGTAACAAGAGAGCCGATTTCCTTACATTCAACTCCGAGCTTTTTGCATATTTCCTTGCATTGCGCATTTCCGTCAACATTCAGCTTTGCCATAAGTGTGTTGGGCTCAGGGTCAAAGCCTGCATGAATGATTGCGCTGTTTGCACGCGTTGCACCGAGCGAAATATCGTTTTCCCTGTCTATAAGCGCAACGCTCAGATTGTATTGCGAAAGCTTATAGGCACAAGCGCATCCGATTATTCCGGCGCCTATTATTGCAACATCAAACATAAGATTTCCTCCGTTTGTACCGAAAATGAAAAAGAGCAACGAAAAAAAGCAGATAAAATCTGCGCTAACCGTTACTCTAATCTCTCAGTAAATATTCAATTAACAAATAAATTATATCATATTTTTATGTGCATTTCAACTCAAAAGACAATTATTTTTATTCATATTGACTTTGTGTATTTTGTGTGTTATGTTTGGCTTGAAGGTAACTGTGCATTTTATTCAGAGGGGGAATAAAATATGAGAAAAAAATATCTCAAGAGAATGCAGGCAGTTTTTCTTTGCTTTGTTCTGTTAACAACATTATGCGCGCCGATTAGCGCATATTCCGCACCGAAGGGAATTTCCATTTCGGTCAGCCAAACAAGTAAAACCGCCCTAAAGCTTAAATGGTCTAAGAAAAATGTAAGCAGCTATAAGGTTTACAGGGCTTCGGTTGACAGTAAGGGTAAGGTTGGAAAATATAAGCGTATAGCCACGGTTTCCAAAAAATCAACTTCATATACCGATAAAAAGGTTCAATATAAAAAGAATTATAAGTATAGGGTTGACGGTGTAAAATCCGGCGTTAAGTACAGAGGCTATGCTAAGGTTTATTCGGGAATCGGAAAAGTTGAGTGGAACGAATGTCTCAAAAGCGATACGCCTGTAAGTCCTGAGTCAATCACAATCGGCGGCTTTTCAAACGGCGAAACGGGCGGTTTCGAGGGAGCAACCGGATGCAAGCCGGCGGGCTTTGTGATTTACAGAAGCAAGGGCTCGCTCGGTTGGGAAAAGATTGCAAAGATTCCTTCAAACGGCAAGTATTATTTTTCATACACCGATACAAGCGTTACTGCCGGGATAACCTACAAATATAAAGTCGCGGCATATGCAAAGCTTTCTGGAAAAACAGTTTTGGGAGCAGAAAGTACAGAGATTGAATTGAGTGCGGTTAATCAAAACGGACAGTTCAATATAAAGGTTGAAACCCCGAACAGCGCTTCTGTCGGAGAAATAACATTTAAAATCAGCTCAAGCAGAAATAACGGCGATATTATTTTAACAAAAAACACCTATGCAAATCTTTATACCGAAACAGCTTCCGGTGCATCAACAGATGATTTTTTGATTGTTTCTAAGTATTCCTACAACGGTAAGGATTATTTTGATGCAGGCTCAAAGGATATTTTCATCAGAGGCGGAGAAACCGTTTATCTCACAATGAAAAAGCACGACTCCACTCAGTTCAGCGCAATGCTTTCGGAAGCAAAATCTGTTAATCTTGAATTCTGCCAAATGGCATATAACTACCTTGAGGCAGAGCTTAAGTTCGATATAAAAGAAGGAACGGGAATTGCCAAAACCGCATTGGAATATTACCATTAATGCTCAAAGCCACTTTTTTCGTTTGAAAAAGGCAAATAGAACAATAGCAATAAACAGGCATAAAACAGCAACAAAAGGATAGCCGAAGCGTGAATTCAGCTCGGGCATATTTTTGAAATTCATTCCGTACCAGCTTGTTATTAGTGTCAGAGGATAGAAAACAGCCGAAATAACGGTGAACAGCTTCATTGTGTTGTTGAGCTTGTAATTAAGGCTTGAATCAAAAGCGTCGGAAAGCTGATTTAAAGTGCTCAACAGTGTTTTTACGCTGTCGCAAAGCCCTTTAATCTTCTCGCGGAAAAACGAAAGATAGCGCAAATCTCCGCTGAGAATTTCATTTGAATTCTCCTCGAGAGACTGTGCAACTCCGCGTAGCTGTTCAAGGTAATTCATTAAAAGAAGGATTTCCTTTTTCATATAATGAAGATTGAGGTTGAAATCCTTTCCCGCCATATCCTTTATAACATATTCTTCAAGCTTGCTTATTCTTATTCCGGCTTCTTCAATTGTTGATGAATAGCCGTCGGTAAGTCTTCCGAGAAAGGCAAAAATGAGTTTTTCTGCCGTAACGGATTTAGGAGCAAAGGTATCAAGAGCCTTTAAAAATCGGCTGTAAATATCATCGTCATCGTCGCGAACAGGAACAAGCAAAATAAGGTTGTTTTTAATTATGAGCGAAAAGCAGTTTTGCTTTTCGCTCTTTTTGTACAAATCCGCACTTTTGAGCATGCATACTGTGCAGTCCTCAAAAATTTCAACAGAGCATTTATGAGAAGTCTCAAATTCGCAAATTAGCCGAAAAGCTCTTGAGGAAAGGCCAATCGTATCTTTGATTTTTTCAAGCTCATATACAGAGGCACAGCCGGCAAACACCCCTTCTTTTGAAAGCTCAGAGAGCGGAATTTCCTTTTTGCTGTCGCTGAAAGAAAAGAAAATCACGGTTATTAAAGGTCGTCTGCATCCTGAACAGGAATTTCGTATTCTCCGTCATAATAGGTGCTGTCGGGAACTCCCGTGTAGCTTCCCAAAACATCGGATTTAACCTCGCCGGGAGTAATAAACTGTGTTAGGTCAATAACTTCCTTTTCGTTTTTCTTCTCTTTTTTGTTCTTATCTTTTTTCATAAAAAATCACCTCTGCAATATTTTTTGCAAAGGTGATTTGTTTATGCCGTAATCTTAAATTTTTTCAATGTCAATAGAAGCTATTTTTTCCATAAATGCTTTTGGCGTTATCGCAATTCCGAATTCGGAAAAATCATCAAGATTCATTTCAAAATTATTAATATAAACGGGAGGATTATTGTATTCAACATCAATGTGAATTCGCTTTGAATCCTCAAGAATTTTTTCAATACTATAATCCGAGGCATCGTAAAACTTGCTTGCAATGATTTCGTTGCTTTTAACATATTGCAAAACAACATTTCTCATTGTTTTTGAAATTGAAATATATGCCGCCTCGTCCTTTGAAAGAGCTTGGCACATTTTCATTTGTGCAACCGCCTTACATGCACCGCTGTTCAAAAAGAACTCGTTAATAAAAATCTGCTCAAGTCTGCTCGTGTCGTCGGGAACAATAATTGCAAGAACATATTTTCCGAGATGCTTGCCGTACATTTCCTTTAAAAAGCTTTTAAAAATGCTTTGGCTTTGTGCAATTTTACTTGCATACTGATGATAAAAAGGAATATTCGGAGTTTCGTGAAGCCCCGGAATTGAAAAAACGCAAAATTCATGACTGTCGGGATGCTTAACAAGTATATTGTTGTTTGTAATAATCATCGGAATTGCTTTTGCCATTTGCTCACCGCCTGTTTTACGGAAAAATTCAAAATATTTATTAATATATTTTACTATATAAGCCGTTTCAATTCAAGTAACAAATTTAATATTAAAAAATTTGTAAAAAAGTAGTGAAAAAGATAATAATATATGGTAAAATAAAAAAGTAATATTTGTCGGAAGGAGATTTGCCATGGGCAAGGACGATGAACTTGAAGATATTTTAAAAGAAATAAAAAACAGAACCGGTGAAGCACAGGAGGAAAAAGAGCCCGAAGAGCAGCCGGCAAGCGAGCCCGAGCAGAAAAACGAGGAGCCCGAAGCCGAAATGAAGCTCGAAGAGTCCGAACCGGAAGCTGAGCCTGAAGAGCCTGCACAGGAGCAGGAAGAAAATGTTAGATTTAATGAGGTTGAGGAAAACGATATGAGCAAAAAAAGTAAAAAGCCGGCAGTAATAGCCGTTATTGCCGTAATTCTTGTTGCCGTTGCGGTAGCGTTGGCGGTAATTATCCCTAAAATGCAAAAAAAGCCGGAAGCGCCTTCAACAGAGGCTCCTGCTCCGGCAGTCAGCGATGTAGTAACAGAACCGGTAAGCAAGGTTGTTAATCCCCTTACGGGCAAAGCCGATTACAACGAAAAAGCAGTCGGAAAAAGACCTGTCAGCGTTGTTGTTGAAAACTCTCCCGCAGCAAGACCTCAGTGGGGAATTGATACCCCCGATATCATTGTTGAGGGCGAGGTTGAAGGCGGAATTTCAAGAATGCTTTGGTTCTATGCAGATTATACTGCTGTTCCCGAAAAAATCGGACCAATCAGAAGTGCGCGTCCCTCATATGTTAAGTTTTCGGAATTCTTTGATTCTGTATTCATTCATTGGGGCGGAAGCCACGACAACGGTAATTACACCGGCGGATATTCCGTAATTAAAAATGACGGAGTAAACGATCTTGACGGAATGAACGGCGGAGCAGCCTTCGGAAGAGATAAAACAAGAAGCGTTTCAAGTGAGCACAGAGGTGTTCTTTACGGTAAAAATGTTGCCGCAGCTATCGAAAAGAAAAAGTATCGCACAGAGCTTGATGAGTCAAAAACCTCAACTCTTGCTTTCTATGATGAGGCAACAAATGTAGGCGAAACAAAATGCGAAGAGCTTTCCTGCAAGTTCTCATCAAGAGCAACCGAAACAAAAACATTTGTTTATAACAGCGGCGATTCTCTTTATCATAACACTGCAAGCTACAAAACAGATGTTTCATTTACAAATGTTATAGTTCTGAGTCTTCCCTCGGAATATATTACAGTTCCATACAAGGGCTCAAGAACAACATATTTAAACTATAAGTACACAAGCGGAAGCGGTAAGCTTGCTTCAAACGGAACAGTTACCGACATTAGCTGGAGTGTAGATAATAACAAGCTTGTTCTAAAAGATGCGCAGGGCAATGAGCTTAAACTCAATCAGGGCAGAAGCTGGATTGGTCTTGCATCATCAAACAACGGCGGAACAACAACAATTAAATAAACTCGCAAGCAGCAGGGATTCCCTGCTGTTTGTTTTTTTGAAAAAGTGTTTGTGTTGCATTTTTTTTAACTTTCTGCTAATATCTATTGTAGAAATTTAAGGATGTGTTCTTATGTTTGTAGATATTGCAAATATAAAAATTGTTGCAGGAAAGGGCGGCGACGGAGCCATTGCCTTTCACCGCGAAAAGTATGTTGCCGCAGGCGGTCCCGACGGAGGCGACGGCGGTAAGGGCGGTGATATTGTTTTTGTTGTAGATGATAATCTCGCAACACTTGCCGACTTTAGATATAAAAGAAAATATGCTGCCAAAAACGGAGAAAACGGCAGAGGCGCAAGGCAGTTCGGTAAAAAGGGAGAGGATTTAATTATCCGAGTTCCCCGAGGAACGCTAATCCGCGAGGCAAATTCAAAGGCTGTTATGGCGGATATGAGTAAAACAGACAGATTTGTTGCCGCAAAGGGCGGTAAGGGCGGTTGGGGAAATACCCATTTTGCAACCCCCACACGCCAGGTGCCGAGATTTGCAAAGCCGGGAATGCCGGGTGAGGAGTGGGATATCACTCTTGAATTAAAGCTTCTTGCAGATGTCGGTCTGCTCGGTTTTCCAAGCGTAGGAAAATCAAGCCTTATCAGTGTTGTAAGTCAGGCAAAGCCGAAAATTGCCGATTATCATTTCACAACTCTTGTTCCTAATCTCGGCGTTGTTTCCATGGGCGAGGGCAATTCGTTTGTTATTGCCGATATACCGGGTATTATTGAGGGAGCAAGCGAGGGAGTCGGTCTCGGTCACGCTTTTTTGCGCCATGTTGAAAGGTGCAGGCTTCTTGTTCACATTGTTGATGTTTCCGGAAGCGAGGGAAGAGATCCGATTGAGGATTTCAACACCATTAACGAGGAGCTCGTAAAATTTAATCCGGAGCTTGCAAAGCGCGAGCAGATTGTTGCCGGAAATAAAATAGATATGGCTGAGCCCGAACAGATTGAGCGCTTTAAAAGCTATGTTGAGGAAAAGGGCTATTCCTATTATTCAATCTGCGCTCCCATTCAAGAGGGAACGAAGGAGCTTATGAACGCCGTTTGGAACAAGCTTTCAACTCTTCCGCCTATTAAGGAATACGAGGCGGAGGAAATTCCGCTTGAGGCTTATATGAAGGACGATACCGGATTTAAAATTACAGAGCTTGAGCCCGGGTATTTCCTTGTTGAAGCATCGTGGTTTCCAAAGGTGCTTAAAGGTGTTGACTACAATGATTACGAGAGTCTTCAGTATATGCAGAGAGTGCTCGAAAAAAGCGGAGTGTTCGATGCTCTGCGCGAGCGCGGAATAAATGAGGGCGATACGGTTTCGCTCTATGATATTGAGTTTGAATATATACCGTAAGGTAACAGAGAGAAAAGTCACTCTTCCAAGAATTATATATTGACCTCAAAATTTTTAATTGGCTGATTTCTCATTACGCCTTATACGGCTACAATAAGGCGGTAGGTATTTTTAAAAAGTTTGTAGCGGAAAGGCTATGGGAATTGTTGTGAATTTATGCAAGGATAATATTAACGCATCCGAATTAAGCCCTTTAAATCTTGCGTTCATCGGCGATTGTATTTATGAAATAATGGTTCGCCAAATGCTTGTGGAAAAAGCAAACCGACCTGTTAACGACCTCCACCGAGAGAGCGTTAAGCTTGTTAGTGCAAAGGCTCAAACAGAAGCGTTTGAAAAAATCGAACCCCTCCTGAGCGAAAAGGAGCTTTCGGTTTTTAAACGCGGCAGAAATGCAAAAACAGGTCATGTTCCGAAAAGTGCAACAAGCGGCGAATATCATTGTGCAACAGGATTGGAGGCACTGTTCGGATTCCTTTATTTGAACAATGATTTTGAGCGCCTAAAGGAATTATTTGCCGAAATTACGGATTAAATTTCAATAAATGTAATATTATAACTTAAGAGGAAAAAATTTTTTTCCTCTTTGTTTTTTATTCAAATTGCGGAAAAACAGACGATTTCAGGGCAAAATGTTTACAAATAAGTTACACAATTTACAGAATGATAACAAAACTGACTTGAAAAAGAATGCAATTTATTGTAGAATATTATTTGTGTGACTGCACAAATATTGAAATCAATTTTTTTAAAACAATAAATTAATTATTTGCGGGGTATTATCGTGATTGAATTCAGGGATGTGTCGAAGGTTTATAAAACCAACGGTACCAAAGCGCTCAACAATGTTAATATCAAGATTGAAAATGGCGAATTTGTTTTTATAGTAGGTTCGTCGGGCGCAGGTAAAAGTACCTTCCTCAAGCTTATTATGCACGAGGAAAAGCCGACCGAGGGGGAAGTAATCGTTAACGATTATTCGTCGGCAACAATGAAGAAAAAAGAGGTTCCCTATTACAGAAGAACAATGGGAATAGTTTTCCAGGACTTTAGGCTTATTCCCAAAATGAGTGTTTACGACAATGTTGCCTTTGCAATGAGAGTTATCGGCGCAAAGGAAAAGGATATCAGAAAAAGAGTTCCTTATATTTTAGGCCTTGTAGGTCTGTCACAGAAGGCTCGCTCAATGCCGAATGAGCTTTCGGGCGGTGAGCAGCAGAGAGTTTCGCTTGCAAGAGCTCTTGTTAACAATCCAAAGCTCATTGTTGCGGACGAGCCCACGGGCAATATTGACCCGGAAATGAGCCGCGAAATTGTTGATTTGCTGACTAAAATCAATAACAGCGGAACAACAGTTGTTATGGTAACGCATGAGCATGAGCTTGTAAGGCGTTTCCAGAGAAGAGTTATTGTTATCAAAAACGGCGAGGTTGTTTCCGACACTCCGGACCCGACTCACGCTCAGTTTGAAGACGATGCGGAAACTCCTCAAAAATCAACCGATATGTTCTATTTTGACGAGGATATCAAGGTTGATAACGAAGAGCTTATCAAAATATTCGATAATGTTGAGGATGTTGTTGTTGAAGATATTCTTTCAACCGATATATCCTCTCGCAGTGACGACATAAAGGAGTCAGAATCAAATAATAACGCTCCTGAAGAAAAATCCGAGGGAGGTGACGCAGAATGAATATGTCAAGTGTAAGATACCTTATCAAAGAAGGCTTCAGAAACACATGGGTAAACAGAATGATGAGCGTTGCCTCAATCGCAGTTCTTATGAGCTGTTTAATCCTTATCGGAAGCGCGCTTATGATTTTTGCAAATATTGATGCGCTCATGAGCAGAATTGAAGATGAAAATGTTGTAATGGTTTTCATTAAGGATGAGGCAGACGAGGCGGGAGTAAACGCCTTGGGAGAAAGCCTTAAATCAAATCCAAACATTTCAGAAACCGTTTTCGTTTCCAAAGAGCAGGCATGGAATGAGCAGCTTTCTTCAATGGAGGATGCTCAAAAGGAATTCTTTACTCAGATTAGCAGTGATATTCCTCTTCCGAATGCATATAAAGTAACATTAAAAGACCTCGGTCAGTTTGATAAAACCGTTAAGGAAATCAATGCTCTTGACAATGTTTACAGCGTTAGAGAAAATAAGGATTTGGCACAGAAGCTCGTTGCAATAAGGCAGGGTATTTCGGTTATAGCAATTGTAATTATCGCCGTTCTTTTTGCAATTTCAATGTTCATTATTGCAAACACAATCAGGCTCACTGTTTATTCACGTCGCCTTGAAATCAGCATAATGAAGAGCGTTGGTGCAACTAACGGATTTGTTCAGCTGCCGTTTATAGTTGAGGGTATAATCCTCGGAATAACCTCGGGAATTATTTCTCTTGCGGCAGTTTGGGGAATTTATGAGATTGCAATAGCCAAATTCTCTGACTTGTTCACTTCAATAGGATTAAAAACAGTTCCGTTCACTGATTTGGCGCTTCAGATGCTCGGTGGATTTATTCTTGTGGGAATAATAAGCGGTGTCGGCGGAAGCTTGATTACAATGAGAAAATATTTAACAAAGGAAGGCAGTGAAATAAGTGCGATTTAATAAACTAAAAAAGCTATTTTCCGCATTTCTTTCTATAATGCTATGTTTCTGCGTTGTAGTAAATCCTCTTGCAGCAAGCGCAAAAACTCGTTCGGAGCTTGAATCGGAAAAGAAGCAGATTCAGCAGAAAATAGATGCGGCAAACAAAAAGATTGCCGAGCTTAAAGAGCAAAAGGAGCTCAAAGAAGAATATGCAGGAGAGCTTCGTAAAAAAATTGATCTTCTCCAGGATGAAATAGATGTTATTCAGGCCGATGCAGATGTTCTCAGAGGTCAGATTAATACTAATCAGGATAAGATTGATAAGGTTCAGGCTAAGATAGACGAGGCAGAAAGAAAGATTGAAGAAATTCAAAATAAGATAAACCAGCTCCAGGCGGAGTTTGATGCAACATATGAGCTCTATTGCCAAAGACTAAGAGCAATGTATATCTCGGGAAGCGTTACAACGCTTGAAATCCTTCTCACCTGCGAGGATTTGAGTTCAATGCTCACCCGTTCGGAAATGATTAAATCAGTTTCCGAGCAGGATAGTGAAACCTTGGATTCCCTTATGACAAAAATGGAGGAAATCGAAAAGTCTAAGCAGGCTCTTCAGGATAAGAGAATTGAGCTTAATAAGGACAAGCAGGAGCTTGTAAGCAAAAAAGAGGAGCTTGTAGGCCAAAAGAGCAAGCTGGATGCCAATATTGCACAAATTGAAAGCAAGAAGAGCGAATACAGCGCTCAGGTTGCGGAATGCAATGCGGTTATTGCTTCAATTGCAAGCACCACAAACGATTGCATGGAAACAATTGCCGAAAGCCAGGAAGAGATAGACAGAATTGAATCAACAATTCAGTCAATCATCAATCAAAGCACTGCCGGTGAAAGCAATTCCGGTTCAAACAGCAGTGCGTCAACAGGAAAGGGTCAGTTCCGTTATCCTACCGACTACACTAAGATTTCGGGAACATATCCCAATTACCGCAGCGGCGGATACCATGGCGGTGTTGATTTCCCGTGTCCCGTAGGAAGCAATGTTTATGCGGCAGCGGCAGGCAAGGTTATTGCCTGTATGCCAACAGCAACATCGGGTGGCTACGGTAACTGCGTTATGATCAGCCACGGAAACGGACTTGTTACTCTTTATGCACATAATTCAAGTATTCTTGTTTCGGTGGGTCAGAGCGTTTCCAAGGGAACCGTTATTGCAAAAAGCGGTAACACAGGCCGTTCAACAGGACCTCACTGCCATTTTGAAGTTCGTTTAAACGGCTCAAGAGTTAGCCCGTATCCCTATCTCGGAATTACGGGAGCCTAAAGAGGACTTGTTGCTTATAAATGTTAAGAAATTGTTATTAACACTATTTATATATTGATTATAATTCCCTATTCTGTTAAAATAGATTAGTAATTTATTTAATGCGATTAAGCGCAGAATTAAGGGGGAAAAGCTAATGAAACACGGTGCATTATTTAACGGCGCTGCTGTTTTGTTGGCTTTTTGTTTTTCTTTTTGTGCAATAATGCCTGTTTCTTTTTCGTCTAATGCAGAGGAAATAGTAACAGGAATCCAAACAGTATCCCAAAGCGAAAGCTCGTTATCGCAGGAAGCCTCAACAACAAAAAGCAACGCAGAGCTTCTCAAAGAAAAAAGAGCAGAGCTTGAAAAGAATTTAAAAGAAACAAAAAAGAAGTTAAAAGAGCTCGAAAAGGACTCTAAGGATACTCAGGAATATGCCGATGCGCTCGATAATAAAATCGGATATTTGAACGAAGAGCTCACCCTTCTTGATAATGAAATTTACGAAATACAGTCCGATATTGAGCCGCTTGAGAAAAAAATTGAAAAGCTTGAAGAAAGCTCAAATATCATTAAATCGGAAATCACCGAAATAGAAAAGCAAATTGACTCCCTCAATGCCGCATTCGACGGAAACTATGTTGAATTTTGCCAAAGAATGAGAGCAATGTATATTTCCGGAGATTTTAATATTCTAACCTTTTTGCTCACCTCGGATTCGCTTTCAAGCTTTTTAACAAGATATGAAATGATTAAATGCATAACGGACCGCGACGGCGAGCTAATGCAGAATATACTCGGTCAGATTGATGAAATTCAGTCTAAGCAGTCGGGTCTTGCCGAAAAGAAAGAACAGCTTGATGCAGAGCAGGCTCAGCTTGAAGCAGATAAAAGCGAGCTTGATTTAAAAAAGAAAGAAATTGTTGAGAAACAGGATGAGCAGAAAATCAAGAAAGCAGAGTTTCTTAATGAAAAGAAAAAAGCCGATGAGGCTCTCCTTGCAATAAATGAAAAAAATAAGAAATACACTGAATTCCGCGCAGAAGACGAAGAGCTTGAAAAACAGCTTGAGCAGGGAATTCAGGATGTTATTGCAGGTGCAAAAACCGAAGAAGAGGTAATGAACGAGCTTACAACCTCAAACAGAGGAGAGGTTGAAACAACAAAAAAATCGGTCAGCGGAACAGACGCTATTTTGAACCTAATGTATCCCACTCCGAAATATACCGCAATTTCAGACGGATGGCCGAATCATTCAAGCGGAAGATATCACGGAGCGCTTGATTTTCCGTGTCCTGTCGGCACAAATGTTCTCAGCGCGCAGGAGGGCAAGGTCATTTTTGTCGGTAATGAGGAAAAGGGCTACGGAAATTATATAATGGTTTATCACGGCACCGATTCTAAGGGCAGAAGCGTTGTAACTCTCTATGCTCACAACTCCCTTATTGTTGCCAAAAAGGGTCAGCAGGTTTCAAAGGGAGATATTATAGCAATCAGCGGCAACACGGGTCGTTCAACAGGTCCTCATCTCCATTTTGAGCTTAGAATAGACGGCGAGCGCGTTAACCCCACAAATTATTTAAGTAAATGATAAAGATATGAACAGGATTAATTATTCAAAAGAGCTTGAAAAAATAATCGAAAAAAATAAAAGAGAGAGCGTTGTGCCCTCTCTTTTACTGCATTCCTGCTGTGCTCCGTGTTCAAGCTATTGCCTTGAATACCTCAGCAATTATTTTAAAATAACGGTTTATTATTATAACCCGAATATTTCTCCCGAAAGCGAATATAAAAAGCGCGTTTTTGAACAGCAAAGGCTGATAAGCGAAATGAAGCTTAAAAACGAAGTCAGCTTTGTTGAAGCGCCGTATGAAAGCAAAAGGTTTTATGAAGCGGTTAAAGGGCTTGAGGATTGCGCCGAGGGCGGAGAAAGGTGCTTTAAATGCTACCGTTTAAGGCTTGAGAAAGCGGCAGAATATGCAAAGGAGAAAAACTTTGATTATTTTTGCACCACTCTTTCAATAAGTCCGCTTAAAAACGCGGAGAAAATAAATGAAATCGGCAACGAAACAGCAAAAAAATATTCAGTTGCCTTTTTACCGAGTGATTTTAAAAAGAAAAACGGATTTAAGCGTTCAATAGAATTGTCAAACGAGTATTCGCTTTACAGGCAGAATTTCTGCGGATGTATTTATTCAAAAAAGGAGGAGCAATAATGCTCAGTCCACTTGCAGACAGAATGAGACCCGATAGCCTTGATGATGTTGTAGGTCAGAGGCATTTGCTCGGCGAGGGCAAGGCTCTCAGAAAAATGATAGACAGCGGCAATATTCCCAACCTGATTTTTTACGGTCCGTCGGGAGTCGGAAAAACAACCGTTGCCTCCATTATTGCAAAGAAAACAAACAGAGCGTTGAGAAAATTAAACGGAACAAATGCCTCAACCTCGGATATAAAGGAAATAGTTGCCGAGCTTGATACTCTTTCTGCTCCGAACGGAGTTTTGCTCTATCTCGATGAAATTCAGTATTTTAATAAAAGGCAGCAGCAAAGCCTGCTTGAATACATAGAAAACGGAAAAATAACTCTTATTGCCTCAACAACGGAAAATCCGTATTTTTATGTTTATAACGCAGTTTTAAGCCGGTCAACGGTTTTTGAGTTCAAGTCTATTGAGCCCGAGGATATCCAAAAAGCGGTTAAGCGTGCGTTTTCATATCTTGAAAAGGAAAACGGCACTCGTTTTAATTTAACCGACAGTGCAGTTAAAATGATTTCGCAGGCTTGCGCGGGAGATGTTCGTAAGGCTTTGAATACTGCGGAAAACTGCTTTTTTGCCTCTCAGGAGGAAAACGGAGTAAGAATAATCACGCAAGAGCTTGTTTGCGAGCTTGTTCAAAATAATACATCACGCTACGATAAATCGGGCGACGAGCACTACGATATTATTTCAGCCTACCAAAAAAGCATGCGCGGCTCAGACCCCGATGCCGCAGTGCATTATCTTGCAAGGTTGCTTGAAGCGGGAGATTTGCCGTCGGCATGCAGAAGGCTTCTTGTGTGCGCCGCAGAGGATGTAGGGCTTGCTTATCCTCAGATTATGCCCATTGTTAAAGCGGCGGTGGACAGCGCAATGATGCTTGGATTACCAGAAGCAAGAATTCCTCTTGCAAACGCAGTTATCCTTGTTGCAACTGCTCCTAAATCTAACAGTGCTTACAATGCAATTAATTCAGCCGCCGAGGATATAAGAGCCGGAAAGGCGGGACCTATTCCGCGAAATCTTCAAAACAAGCATTTTGACGGCGAGGATGCTGAGGTTAAGGGTCAGTTTTATAAATATCCACACAGCTATGAAAATCATTGGGTAAAGGCTCAGTATCTTCCCGATTCACTAAAAGATAAAAAGTACTATGAGTTTTCCGATAACAAAAGCGAGCAGAGCGCAAAAGCCTATTGGCAGAAAATTAAAGGTGAAGAATAATGAAAAAGATAAATCTCGGTTCGAAATATAAAGCCTCTCAAATTTCTCTTGGGTGTATGAGAATAGGAAATAAAACAAAAAGCGAGGCAAAGGAGCTGATTGAAGCAGCACTTTCGCTCGGAATAAATTTTTTTGATAATGCCGATATTTACTGCTCCGGATTGAGCGAGGAGTATTTCGGCGAAGCCGTTAAGGGCGTTGAGCGCGAAAGCATTATAATTCAGTCAAAGTGCGGAATAAGAAAAGGCTTTTATGATTTTTCTAAGGAGCATATTATTTCAAGCGTTGAGGGAAGCCTTAAAAGAATAGGAACGGATTATCTTGATATTCTCTGTCTGCACAGACCCGACACGCTGTTTGAGGGTGAAGAGGTTGCCGAGGCATTTGACGAGCTTCACGGCAGAGGACTTGTTCGTGAATTCGGCGTTTCCAATTTCAATCCTCAGCAGATAGAGCTTCTTAAAAAATATGTTGATTATCCGATTATCTGCAATCAGCTTGAGTTCGGATTGTTTCATTCGGGAATGGTTGACTGCGGAATTTGCTCAAATATGAAGAATGATTTTTCACCGTCAAACGACGGTCATATGCTTGAATACTCAAGATTAAACAATATAACTATTCAGGCATGGGGACCGATGAGATCTCCATTTGGTTTTTTCCCCGACAACGAAGCGCTTAAAAAGGAAAACGCTTTTCTTGAAGATTTTGCAAAGAATTTCGGCGTAACAAAAGAAGCACTTGCCACCGCATGGATAATGAGACATCCTGCAAAAATTCAGGTGCTTCTCGGAACAACAAATCCCGAACGCCTCAAAGCTATTGCAAAGGCAGATGAAATTGAGCTCAGCAGGAGCGATTGGTATAAAATTTACACTGAAACGGGGCATGTTTTACCGTGACAAAAAAGCAAAGGGCGCTCAGCGCAGTTGAAATTTTAAAAGAAAAATATCCCGAAGCAATATGCTCTCTTAATGCTTCAAATCCATTTGAGCTTCTTGTTGCAGTCCGCCTTTCGGCGCAGTGCACCGATGCCCGTGTTAATCTTGTAACTCCGGCTCTTTTTGAAAAGTACAAAACGCTTGATGATTACTGTAATGCCGATGTTAAGGATGTTGAGGAAATAATAAAAAGCTGCGGGTTTTATAAAAACAAGGCAAAATCCATTGTCGAAATGGCTCAGCAAATAAAAAATGATTATAATTCAACCGTTCCCGACACGATTGAAGAGCTTGTTAAGCTTTCGGGAGTAGGAAGAAAAACGGCAAATTTGATTGTCGGCGATGTGTATAAAAAGCAGGCGGTTGTTGTTGATACGCATTGTATCAGAATTTCAAACAGACTCGGTCTTGTAAGTGATAAAAATCCCGAAAAAATCGAGTATGCTCTTAAAAAGCTGCTGCCGGCAGAAGAAAGCTCTGATTTCTGTCACAGAATAGTTTTGTTCGGCAGAGATGTGTGCACCGCAAGAAAGCCTAAGTGCAATGATTGTGAGCTTTTTGAAATATGCAAAAGAGTTGGTGTTAAATGAAATCAAATGTAGTACTTATAGGAATGCCGGGCTCGGGCAAATCAACCTGCGGTGTTCTTGCCGCAAAGGCTCTGCTAAAGAATTTTTTCGATACGGATCTTCTCATTCAGAATAAGGAAGGCTGTGCGCTTCAGGAAATAATAAATTCAAAGGGAATAGATTATTTTGAAATGGCGGAGGAAAACGCCGTTTTGTCGCTCAATATTGAGGGAACGGTTATTGCAACGGGCGGCTCCGTTGTTTACAGCCAAAAGGCTATGGAGCATTTAAAAACGCTCGGATCTGTTATATATCTTCATTTGTCCTATGAAAATATGGTTGAAAGAATCAGTAATATAACAACAAGGGGCATAGTTCTTAAGGAGGGCTCAACTCTTGAGGATATGTATAATGAGCGCCTCGGATTGTACAGAAAATATGCGGATTATGAAATAGACTGCAATGAAGGTACGGTTGAAAACAATGTTGAAAAAATAGTAAAAAAAGTTCTTGACAACAAATAGGTTAAAGTATTATCATAGATAAAATATATTTATAACAGGAAAACGGAGGTATTTTTATGGTAGATTACAGCAAAAAATTCGTTAAGGAAGGATTAACATTTGACGATGTTCTTCTTATTCCCGCAGAATCGGATATTCTTCCTGCTGATGTAAGCCTTCAAACAAAGCTCACTAAATCAATAACTCTTAACATTCCGCTTATGACCGCGGCAATGGACACAGTTACCGAAAGCAGAATGGCAATAGCTATTGCCCGTGAAGGCGGAATTGGTGTTATTCATAAAAATATGACTGTTGAGGAGCAGGCAACCGAGGTTGATAAGGTTAAGCGCTCTGAAAACGGCGTTATAACAAATCCGTTTTATCTTTCACCCAATCATCTTGCTAAAGATGCAGATGCTCTTATGGCTAAGTATAAAATCAGCGGCGTTCCGATCTGTGAGGAGGACGGAACTCTTGTTGGTATTCTTACAAACCGTGACCTTCGCTTTATGCAGGATTTCAATGTTCCGATTAAGGAGGTTATGACTCCCCGTGAAAAGCTTGTTACGGCTAAAGCGGGAACTTCTCTTGATGATGCAAAGGCAATTCTTATGAGAAGCAAGGTTGAAAAGCTTCCTCTTGTTGATGAAAGCGGTAAGCTCAGAGGTCTTTTAACCATTAAGGATATTGAAAAGAGCGTTAAATATCCTAACACAGCGCGTGATGCAAAGGGCAGACTTCTCTGTGCGGCGGCAATCGGTGCAACTCCCGATGTGCTTGATAGATGTGCGGCTCTTGCCGAGAACGAGGTTGATGCATTTGTTCTCGATTCCGCTCACGGTCATTCTCAGAATATTCTTAAATCAATTTCAAAGGTTAAGGCTGCTTATCCGAACATTTCTCTTATCGGAGGAAACATTGCAACGGCAGAGGCCGCAAAGGCTCTTATTGATGCCGGTGTAGATGCGGTTAAGGTTGGTATCGGACCAGGCTCAATTTGTACAACCCGAGTTGTTGCAGGTATCGGCGTTCCGCAGATTACGGCAATTTACGATGCCGCAAACGAAGCGGATAAAGCGGGAATTCCGATTATTGCAGACGGCGGTATTAAATACAGCGGTGAAATTGTTAAGGCAATCGCCGCAGGTGCAAGCGTTGTTATGGTTGGCTCTCTCGTTGCCGGATGTGAGGAATCTCCGAGTGATACTGAAATTTGGCAGGGCAGACAGTTTAAGGTTTACAGAGGTATGGGCTCTCTCGGCGCAATGCACAGAGGCTCTGCCGACAGATATTTCCAGAAGGACAATAAGAAATATGTTCCCGAGGGCGTTGAGGGAAGAGTTCCCTATAAAGGACTTCTCGGTGATACAGTTTATCAGCTTATGGGCGGTATGCGCTCGGGTATGGGCTACTGCGGCTGTGCAACAATCGAAGAGCTCCGCACAAAGGCTCAGTTTATCAGAATAACAAACGCAGGTCTTGTTGAGAGCCATCCTCATGATGTTCACATCACAAAAGAGGCTCCGAACTATTCGGCAAGCTCTCAGGACTGAAAATGAGTTCGAATATAAACAAAGGGTGCTTTTATGGGTAATCAAAGCGCAAGGTGGATAAAATTTAAAAAATTTCTTAAGCGCAATATGACTCCCACATGGGCAAAGCATTTTGCTTATCAGGTTTGCAGCTTTATTTTATCTGTTGCAATAGTTATTTTTGTTACCGATTATGCCGTAACAAAAACTTATGAGGAAAGGACCTTGAAATTCGTGAACGGTTTTCAGATTACTGCTCATACCGGAAGCGAGGGCAGTGAGGAAAATTCAATAGAGTCGCTAAAAAAAGCGGTTGAATGCGGTGCAGATGCCGTTGAATTTGATGTTCGCCAAAGGCTGGATGGAACTCTTGTTATGAGCCATGATATTGTTAGCGAAGCAAACGCAGTTCCTGTTGAAGAGGCTCTTGAATATCTTTCGGATAAGAACATTGATATCAATTTTGATGTAAAAGAGTCGGCATGCCTCGGCGAGCTTCATGCACTTATAGAGAAATATAATCTTTTTTCAAAATGCGTTTTAACGGGAATTGAAATCAGTGATATTAAAAATGTTAAAATGTATTGCTCGGATGTTGAGTATTATCTTAATTATTCTCCCAGCAGAATGAAGATTTTTACAAGCGATTACCGTCAAAGAATTATAAGTCTGCTTGAAAATACGGGAGCGGTTGGAATAAACTGCCATTATCGTTATGCTTCGGAAACTCTTTCAAAGGAGCTCCATTCAAACGGCTACAAGCTTTCGGTTTGGACTGTTGATAAAGAAAAAACAATGAAAAGAGTGCTTGTTTTAAAGCCCGATAATATAACAACAAGGCAGGTAAATTTGCTCAGAGAAGTAATTAATAATTGGGATAAATAGAATATTATTAACTTATTTCAGTTAAAAAATTCAAAAAAACTATTGACTTAAAATATTTGTTATGTTATATTAATTAGGCGTTGTGAAATGCTGGTGTAGCTCAGTTGGTAGAGCAGCTGATTTGTAATCAGCAGGTCGGGGGTTCGAGTCCGTCCACCAGCTCCATACAACGCTTAATTAAATATTTGGGAGAGTTCCCGAGTGGCCAAAGGGAACAGACTGTAAATCTGTCGTCAGTGACTTCGGTGGTTCGAATCCACCCTCTCCCACCAAGAAAAGGCGATTGTTAATACAATCGTCTTTTTCAGTTATATTCGCTTAATGCGAGTTGTATTGCAGTGCAGTGTTATGCAGGTTATCCTGCGTGATATTGCCTTTTAGGCATTAATTGTGCGAATATCATAAATAAATTTTTACAAGTTTTGTCGAATGAAAAGAATTCTTTTAACCATATCAAAAAAGAGATGTCCGCACCTCGGCTGCGCTCTGAAATGGAACAGTGCGGAGCATTCGTGGGATTGCCCGTGCCACGGGTCAAGATTTTCGGAAAAAGGCAAGGTGCTTGATAATCCGGCAAACGGTAATTTGAATTGATTTAATATATGTAATCGGCTCTCCGTTGTTAATTAAACGGAGAGCCGAAGCTTTTTGTGATCAAAGCACAAGGAAAATTTATTAATTATTAGGATTTATGCGCCATATCTCTTCGGCATATTCCTTTATCGTTCTGTCAGAAGAGAACCTTCCCGATGAAACGGAATTAATAAAGCATTTTTTAGTGAATTCCTTTTTGCTTTTATAATCTTTGTTTAGCCTTATTTTTGCATTGAGATAATCCTCGAAGTCGCAGAGAAGAAAATATTTGTCGGCAGGCTCGTTTTCACCGCCGAATAAAATTGAATTGTAAAGCTCGCGGAAAATTCCGCATCCGTCATCACTCAGCGTTCCGTCTGTCAAACAGCTGAGCGTTCTTTTTATTTTGGGATTACCCTCAAAGAGCGATAGCGGGTTGTAGGTGCCTTTAATCTGTTCAAGCTCTTCAACTCGTTTTCCGAAAATATAATTGTTTTCTTCACCTGCTTCGCGCACGATTTCGATGTTAGCGCCGTCATAGGTGCCGATAGTTACCGCACCGTTCAGGGAAAGCTTCATGTTTCCCGTTCCGCTTGCCTCGGTGCCCGCGCTCGAAATTTGCTCGGAAACCTCCGCACCTGCAACGATTTTTTCGGCATATGAAACATCGTAGTCGGAGAGAAAAACAACTTTAATATATTCGGAAAGCTCGCTGTCCTTTTCAATATAGCGTGAAATTTCGTTAATCAGCTTAATAATACCCTTTGCTCTGTCGTAGCCGGGTGCTGCCTTGGCGGCAAAAATAAATGTTGTGGGATAAAAATCAAGCAAGCTTTTTTCTTTTATTTCAAAGCAAAGCTCAAGAATTGCAAGAGCATTCAGCATTTGGCGCTTATATTCATGAAGCCTTTTAATCTGAACATCAAAAATTGTGTCGGGCGAAATATTTATCATATCCCGATTAAACACATATGAAGCCAGCTTTTCCTTATTGTGCCTTTTAATAAGTGCAAATCTTTCAAGAACCTCGTCGTTTGAAGCAAACGGCAAAGCTCGTTTTAAGCAGGATAAATCCTTTGCACAGTCAAAAGAACAAAGCTCATCGTAAAAAGTGCATAGCTCAGTGTTGCAAACAAGAAGCCATCTTCTCGGAGTTATGCCGTTGGTTTTGTTAACGATTTTGTTTTTATCAAAGCTGTTCCACTCCTTGAAGGTGTCTTTTTTTATGAGTTCGGTGTGGATTTCGGCAACACCGTTTACGCGCTCAGAGCAGTAAAATGCAAGGTTTGCCATGTGCACCGTGCCGCCTTTTATGATTTTCATTTTTTCAATATCTTTTTCAGAAACGCCTTTTTCTTCAAGCTCCGTTAAAAGACGGGTATTGATTTTTTCAAGAATTTCACAAATCGAAGGAACAAGCTCCTCAATAAGCTTTAAATCCCATTTTTCAAGCGCTTCGGGCATAACCGTGTGGTTTGTATAATTAAAAATATTTTTGCAAAGAGAAAGTGCATCGTCAAAGATCAATCCTTCGTGCTCGCACATAATTCTAATAAATTCACAAACGGATATAACAGGATGAGTGTCGTTTAGCTGAATGCAAACAAGCTCGCTGATTTTTTCAAGCGGCATAGAGGAATGATTTTTGAAATTCTCAATAATATCCTGAACACAGGCGCTTGCAAGGAAATACTCCTGCATAAATCGAAGCTTTTTTCCCTGATGATGAGAGTCGTTCGGGTAAAGCAATCTTGAAATGTTTTCGCATTCATTAGTTTTTTCAAGAGCCTTTGTGTAGTTACCGTTACTGAATTCCTTAAAGTCAAAGGGCTCTTCACTCTCGGCGCTCCAAAGGCGCAGGGTTCCCGTTTTTCCGCTCTTGTATGGCATAATCGGCATATCGTATGCAACTGCCGTAACGGTTAAATCTTTAAAATAGATTTTATATTTAATATCATTTCGTCTTACCTGCCAGGCGTTGCATAGGTCGTTGTAAAGCGCAGGATATTCTGCCTGATGACCGTTTTCGATTTTTTGATAAAACAAGCCGTGGCGGTAACGAATTCCGTAGCCGAAGAGATTTATTCCGAGAGAAGCGCCGCTGTCGAGAAAGCAAGCGGCAAGTCTTCCAAGCCCTCCGTTTCCGAGAGTCTCATCCTCAATGCTTTCAAAAATCCGAGTGCTTTTTCCTATTGAACCGAGAACCTCTCTTGCCTCGTCTTCAATATCAAGGCATAAAAGATTATTGTTAATCATTCTTCCCATAAGAAATTCTGCCGATAAATAGTAGGCACAGCGCTCTTTACGACATTCCTCACGGCATTTTGTCCACTCTTCTTCAATTTCTGCAATGATTGCGCGCGATAGTGAATAATTAATTTCACGCTCGTTACATTTTGCAAGCTCCTTAGAAAATAAAGCCTTTGAAAGAAGCTTGGTGTTTTTAAGTAATTTGTTGTTGATTTTAATCACCCGAATCTTTATTTGTTCTGCGGTAAATTTCCGTGTATTTTTTCAATTTCCGTGCAAGGGTTGAGTTGAAAGCATCGCTTTGTGCACGCCATACCCAGTTTCCTTGAAGTGTTGAAGGAGTGTTAAGTCTTGCTTCGTTGGAGAGTGAAAGTAAATCCTGAGCGCACAGTATGCTCAGCCTTGCCCTGCTTGCAAGACATGCTTTCATCATGCCCCAATTCAGCCCCTCTGCCTCGCTTAGACGCAGATATTCTCTTGCAAACACCGTGTCATTCGCATCGGCGCTTTCAAACCAGCCGAGAATGGTTGAGTTATCGTGTGTGCCCGTGTAAGCAACGCAGTTTTCGGGATAGTTGTGCGGAAGATAATCGCTGTTTTCACGGGAGTCAAAGGCAAACTGAAGAACCTTCATTCCGGGAAATCCCGTTTTTTTAAGAAGCTCGCGAGTGCCCTCGGTTATAAAGCCGAGATCCTCTGCAATTATTTCACAGCCCGAATAGGAGCTTTCTGTTTGTTTAAAAAAATCAATTCCGGGACCCTTTATCCATTCGCCGTTTTTTGCATTCTTTTCAGTGCTCTTTATTCTGTAAAAGGATTCAAATCCCCTGAAATGGTCAATTCTTATTCCGTCAAAAAGGTTTTTTGATGAGGAAAATCTCTTTTTCCACCATGAATATGAGTCTTTCTTCATATAATCCCAGTCATAAATGGGATTACCCCAAAGCTGACCGTATTCATTGAAGGCATCGGGCGGACAGCCTGCAACGAAAGAGGGCGAGCCGTCGGCATTTAAGCAAAAATTATCTCTGTTAAAATAAACATCTGCACTGTCGTATGAAGCGTAAATCGGCAAATCTCCGATTATCTTTATACCATTTGAATTAACATATTTTTTAAGGCTTTTCCATTGCTCAAAAAATAAAAACTGGATTGCTTTTTGTATTTCGATTTCCTTTTCGTTTTCAGTAGAAAAATTTTGAAGAGCGTTTTTGTTGCATAGCCTTAATTCCTTTTCCCATTCGTTCCAAGGAGAATCTCCGTGCTTCTCCTTAATAACTGCAAAAATGGCATATTCATTCAGCCAATCAGCCTCTTCTTCACAGAATTCAATATACTCGGTGCAGTTTTCCTCAAGTAAACGCCCGCCTGCCTTTTTCAAAACAGGAATGCGTGTTTTGTACAATAATGAATAGTCAATATATTGAGCATTTAAGCCGCATTCAAGCTCGGACAGTTCTTTTTCGGAAAGCAGATTTTTCTCTTTAAGAATTTCAAGGTCGATTAAATACGGATTACCGGCAAAGCAGGAAAGGCATTGATACGGAGAATTTCCGTAGCCTGTGGGATTTATGGGAAGAATCTGCCAATAGCTTTGTGACGCTGCCTCAAGAAAATCGGCAAAATCATAGGCGCATTTGCCGAGAGTACCTATTCCGAATCGTGAGCCGAGCGAGAAAACAGGCATAAGAATACCGCTTTTTCTCATTGTTAAACCTCTTTTCGTTCATTATGAATTAATCAGTCGCAAATAAGAACCTCGCTGTCCTCATCGAAAATATGAAGCTTTTCGCAGTCAAAGTAAAGGTCAATATTGCCCGAGTCAAACGGAGCAAGTGAGGAATCAACCTTTGAAATAACGGCACAGCCGTCGATTTCGGAATAAATATTAACCTTAGCTCCGGTCATTTCATAGCTTTTAATTTCAAGATTTATTTTGTTGTCGGAATTTTTGTTTGCATAGCTTTCTTCATAATGAATATCATCGGGGCGAATTCCGAGAATTACCTTTCTGCCGTTGTAAGCGGTAAGCTTTTGTGAATACCGTCCAAGCACGGTGATTGAAAAGCCGCCGAAAATAAGGTGTGCTTCTCCTGAAATTAATTCAACGCGGCTCTCAATAAAATTCATTTGCGGCGAGCCGATAAATCCTGCAACAAACATATTGCTCGGATGGTCAAAAAGATTTTTTGGCGTGTCAAACTGCTGAATTTCGCCGCTTTTCATAACAACGATTCTGTCTGCCATTGTCATCGCCTCTGTTTGGTCGTGAGTAACATAAACAAAGGTTGTTTGCAAATCACGGTGAAGCTGTGCAATCTCACGGCGCATTTGAGTGCGGAGCTTTGCATCAAGATTTGAAAGCGGCTCGTCAAGAAGAAAAACCTCGCTTTCTCTGACCATTGCTCTGCCGAGAGCCACTCTCTGCCGTTGACCGCCGGAAAGAGCGCGAGGCTTTCTGTCGAGGAGCTGCTCAATATCAAGAATTTTTGCAGCCTTTCTAACTTTTTCGTCTATTTCCTTTTTCGGTACCTTGCGAAGCTTTAAGCCGAAAGCCATATTTTTGTAAACGCTCATATGCGGATAAAGCGCATAGCTTTGAAAAACCATTGCAATATCGCGGTCCTTGGGTGAAACATTGTTAACAAGCTTGTTTCCGATATATAGCTCTCCCGAGGTAATATCCTCAAGTCCCGCAATCATTCGTAGCGTTGTTGATTTTCCGCAGCCCGACGGACCGACAAGAATAACAAATTCCCTGTCTTTGATTTCAAGATTAAGATTTTCAATAACCGTTTGCGTTTTATCGTAAACCTTGGTAATGTTTTTTAAAGTTATAGAAGCCATTATTTCCTCCGTATCAGCCTTTTACTGCACCGGCGGCAACGCCGTCTATAATATATTTTTGGCAAAAAGCGTAAAAAATTATAATCGGAATAATAGAAAAAACGAGCATTGCCATAAATCCGCCCCAATCAACAGAGCCGTAAGCGCCCTGCATTGCAAGCTGAATTGCAACGGGCATCGTTTTGTTTTTTGTTCCGAGAACAAGATAAGGAAGCAGGAAATCGTTCCAAATCCACATTGCATTAAGAATGGAAACCGTTATGGCGGTGGGCTTTAAAACCGGAAAAACAACGAGAAAAAATGCCTGAATTGGAGAACAGCCGTCAATTTGAGCGGCTTCCTCAATTTCCGAAGGAATGCTCCTAATAAATCCGCTCATCATAAAAACGCAAAGACCTGCTCCGAAGCCGAGATAAATGAAAACTATTCCCAAAAGATTGTTTAAATGAAGCTTTGTAACCGTGTAGGTCATTGTGTACATAACCATTTGGAAAGGAACAATCATGCTGAATACAAAAAGATAGTACAGAATTTTTGTAAGCTTGCTTTTTACCCGCACAATGTACCATGCCGTCATTGCGCAACAAACAACAAGAACCGAAACCGCCGCAACGGTTATAAAAAGAGAGCGTAAAAACGCGCTGAGAATTCCGGAGCTTGAAATACCGTTGATATAGTTTTGAAGTCCTGCAAAGGTGTTTTCATTCGGAAGCTCAAAGGGATTTGAAATGATATTAAATTTTGTTTTAAAGGAATTAATTAAAACAATAAAAACGGGCGAAAGAAAAAGCACCGCAAGGAAAATCAAAAAAACATACAGCAAGGAGTTTAACGCTGCTTTTTTACTTCCCATTATTCGGAAACCTCCCGTTTTGATGTTATTTTAAGCTGAATAAAGGCGATAAGTGCAACGAGAATAAAGAAGATAACCGCCTTTGCCTGACCGACACCCTGCCAGCCCGTGCGGGAATAGAAGGTGTTAAAAATGTTAAGTGCCAGCATTTCCGTTTCGTTTGCCGGAGCGCCTGCCGTAAGTGCAAGGTTTTGGTCAAAAAGCTTAAATGAGTTTGAAAGCGTTAAAAAGGTGCATATCGTTACGGCGGGCATAACCATTGGGATTTTGATATAGGTCAGCGTTTGAAGCGGGCTTGCGCCGTCAATCTGAGAAGCCTCAAGAAGCTCGCGGGGAATGTTTTGAAGGCTTGCAATATAAACAACCATCATATAGCCTATCATTTGCCAGTTCATAAGAATAACAAGTCCCCAAAATCCGTATTTGGCATCAAAGGTAATATCTGCTCCGAAAAATGCCAAAACACCATTGATTATGAGATTCCATATATATCCCAAAACGATACCGCCGATAAGATTAGGCATAAAGAAAATTGTTCTGAAGGTGTTTGTGCCTTTAATTTTTCTTGTTAGAAGCAGAGCGAGGAAAAAAGCAAAAATATTAACGCTTATAACGGAAACAACAGTGAATTTAACAGTGAACCAAAGCGCGTGAATAAAGCTGTCGTCCGCCGTAAAAGCCTTTATATAGTTTTCCAATCCAACCCACTGTGCGTTTTCAACGGTTGTAAATTTAGTGAACGAGAGATAAAGACCCATAATAAACGGAACAATAAAGGAAACGCAAAAAGCAACAAATGTGGGCAGAACAAAAATCGGAAAATATTTTTTTAAATTATTTTTCACTTGCTTGCCTTTCTGTTTTCCATTCGTTAACAACCGTTGCTACAACATCATTCCAAGTAATTGTGCCCTGCGCATAGCGAAGAAGCGCCGAGCCGAAGGTCTCTTTAAATTTTTGCGACGGAAAGGCGGTAAAGCTCCACGGAATGTTTTTTATTCCGTCTGTATTCATATAGCGAACCACTTCTTTTGCAAGCGGGTCATCCGGTGTTTCATCTTTTGTAAAGGTGTCAAACGGAGCAATAAAGGATAATTCGTCAACAACAAAATCCTTGCCCTTTTCACTTGAGAAAAGCCAGTAGATAAAATCAGCCGCAGCCTTTTGCTCAGCCTCTGAAAGCTTAGAATTTATTGCAAGAAAATTCTCTGTTCCTATGCAGATACCCTGGTTTTCTTCACCCTCAATACCTGTGTAAATGGGTAAAAATTTAATATCGTCCTCATCAACCGTGTTTCCCTCAACCTTGCTGATTTGCTCGTAAGCCCAGTTTCCGTTTTGAACCATTGCACTTTTTCCCGTTGCGAATTCAGCCATTGATTCATCAACAATTTTTTTGCCGAGAGTTTTTCTGTCGGAAACCGAATCTGTAATATAAAGGTCAAAAATATTTTTAAAGTTTTCCTGATATTCGAATTTTATTTCATCTGCACCCTTGCTCCAAATATCGGTGCCGTTCTTTTCAAATTCGTAGTAAATCGGAATGTTTGCAAGGTGAGTTTGCCATCTCCAGTCCTCTCCCGATTTAAGAGATGTTGAAGAGAAAACACCCTCAATTCCGAGAAGAGAAGCATTTTTCTGCATATCATCACAGATAGCCTTAAGAGCCTTAAAGCTCTTGATTTCATCCATTGATTTATAGGGGGTTGCCTTGTTTTCAAGTTTAAAATACTTATCGGTTATTTCGCTGTTATAAATAATTCCGTAGCCCTCAACTACATAGGGAATGCCCCAAACTCCGCCGTCGGTTGAAACAGCCATTGATTTATCCGTTAAATGCTTGTATATTTCCGTGTCAGATAAATCAGCGCAGTAATCCTTCCAGTTTGCATATCCCGTAGGTCCGTTAATCTGAAAAATTGCGGGAGCCTCACTCGTTGAAATTTTTGCGGAAAGCGTTTGCTCATAGGTGTTGTTTGCGGCAGTTTCAATTGTAACCTTAATGCCTGTTTCACTTTCGTAAACCTTAGCGATTTGCTCGTATTTTGTTGCAATTTCGGGCTTGAAATTAAGAAACCGTATTTCTTTAACCGCACCCTGCTGAGCAGATTGCTGTGTGTTCTGATTATTTTTTTGCGTACTGCAAGAGCACAGACTCAAAGCCGTTATTGCAAAAGTGGTTATACATGCAATTATTTTAGTGAAAAGCTTCATAATAATTTTCCTTTCAAAATTATTTGTTCCCTGTTATTATTTCTTGGAAATCCGATATTATTAAGGCGCTTTAAAAATCATTTTTTTAAATGATTGTTAAATGAATAACTATTTTGACAAAGCGGAATATAAGGGATATAATTATTTTAATATCTGCCGACGGAGGATGGTTATGACCTCAAACGAGCTTTATAAAAAATTGGGAGAATGTCCCGTGATTGCCGCAGTAAAGGATGAAAGCGGGCTTGAAAGTGCGCTTAAATGTGAGAGCGGCGTTGTTTTTGTTCTTTTCGGAAGCATTAATAATATTTCCGAAATAGTTTCAAAATTAAGGCAGGGCGGAAAAACCGTTTTGGTGCATTGTGATTTGATAGACGGACTTGCTTCAAAGGAGGCGGCTGTTGATTTTCTTATTAAAAATGCCCGTCCCGACGGTATAATTTCAACTAAGCAACCCGTTTTGAAATATGCAAAAGCGCAGGGGCTTGTAACGGTTTTAAGATTTTTTGTTATAGATTCAATCGCAATGAAGAATATTGCAAAAATAAAAAATGAACGCTCCATTGATTTCGTTGAGATTCTTCCCGGACTTATGCCGAAAATAACAAAGCAGATTTGTTCACAGACGGGAAAGCCGATAATAACGGGCGGACTTGTCAGCGAAAAATCAGATATAATCAACTCGCTGAATGCAGGCGCATGTGCGGTTTCTTCAACAAGCAGTGAGGTTTGGTTTTTATAAAATCAGGAAGTGAATATTTTGGCAAATGAAATTAAAACAAATGTAATGAGAGTTCTTGACAGTAAAAAAATAAAATATGCTTCTCATTGCTATGATCAAAGCGGAGCAATTTCGGGAACGGATGTTGCAAAGGCGTTAGGTCAAAATGAAGAGCAGGTTTTTAAAACTCTTGTAACTGCCGCAAAATCAAAGCAGCACTATGTCTTTCTTGTTCCCGTTGCAAAGGAGCTTGATTTAAAAAAAGGTGCAAAGGCAGTCGGTGAAAAAAGTCTTGAAATGATACCTCAAAAGGAATTACTTCCTCTCACCGGTTATATTCACGGAGGCTGCTCCCCGATAGGTATGAAAAAGCAGTTTCAAACAGTTGTAGACATCAGTGCCGAAAGCTTTGAAACCATTATATTTTCGGCAGGAAAAATCGGCTACCAGGTTGAAATGAAGCTTTCGGATTTGGCAAAGGTAATCCGATTAAAAACCTTTGATATAACAAAATGAAAAAAGCCCGTGCAGTCAAATTCTGACTGCACGGGCTCTAATGATTTAATTACATAACCGAAAATCTAAATTCGGTTGTTGTTTTAAATTCCTCGTTTGCATCAATAAGGCATGATGGGAAGTTTGCGTGATTTGGCGAGTCGGGATAAAATTGAGTTTCAAGCGCAACGCCTCTGCGGTATGTAACCAGGCTGTCACCCTTGCCGATGGTGTTGTCTTTTGCAAGCCATCCTCCGCAGTAGAGCTGAACGGCGGGAAGGTCGGTGTAAACCTCCATTTTTCTTCCGCTCTCCTCGTGGCAAAGAATTGCACACTGTGAAAATTCTCCCGGCTTATTGCGAAGGCAGTAGTTGTTGTCGTAGCCTATTCCGTCTATAAGAGCTCTGAACTTTTCATCAATTTTATCTCCGATTTTGTGTATCTCCTCAAAATCAAGAGGAGTACCGCGAAGGCTCGAAAGCTCGCCCGTCGGAAGCTGGTTGTCGTCTGTTTCCGTAAAATAATCGGCGTTAATCTTGAGAAGATGATTTTCAATAGTTTCTCCGCTTTTTGCGCTGAGGTTAAAATATGTGTGGTTAGTAGGATTAACAAAGGTCTTTTTATCGCAAATAGCCTTGTAATCAAGACGAAGCACATTATCATCTGTGAATGTGTATTTAACGCTGAGAGTGAAGTTTCCGGGGAAGCCGTCCTGCATATCGGGAGAGAAAAAGCGAAATTCAACAAAGTCGTCGCCGCAGTCGGCAACCTCCCAAACGCTAAAACTGAAGCGGCCGCCGCCGTGAAGAGTCCAGCTGCCCTGATTTTTAGGAAGAGAGTATTTTACTCCGTCAATTTCGAAGGAAGCATTTGAAATTCTGTTTGCAATTCTTCCAACCAAAAGTCCCTGATAGCCGTTATCACCGTTTGTATAATCGTTAACATTGTCCATTCCGAGAACAACATCTCCGAGAACGCCGTTTTTATCGGGAACATTTATTGCGTGAATACCGCCGCCGAGAGTCATAAGCTCAACAAAGGCGCCGCTCTTGTTAGTAATAGTGTAAAGAAAAACCTCCTGAGAGTTTTCAAGAGTGCCGAAGCTTCTTTTTGAAAGTGCCATAGTAATCTCCTTATATTATATTAGATATACTCTTGTTTCGAGTATATATCAAAATGTAAATTTTTTCAATAGGTATAACTGTCACAACTTGACAATTTAATTTATTATATTATAGTATTCTTGTATAGATTATTATTTTATAAATTCTCAATTATGTTAAAGATAAGGTAAAAGGGGCTGTTATTTTGGAAGCTTTATCTGTTTTTATAACGGGAATTCTCAGATACTTTTTTCCCGCCATGGCATTTATAATTCTCTCAAGGTGCATTGTTTCTCTTTTCAGAAACAGACCGAGAGTTCATAAAATGGCACAGCTTCGCGATATTCAGAGCGGAAATGTTTATGATATAGACCATTGGGAAACCTCAATCGGCAGAAGCAAAAGCAACGATATAACGCTCACTCAGCCCACAGTTTCAAGATTTCATGCGGTAGTTGCAAAGAAAAAGCGCGATTGGGTTATTACCGATACTTTCTCAAAATCGGGAGTTTATGTTAACGCAAAGAAAATAAAAAACAAGGCCGTTATTGAGGACGGAGATATTCTTTCAATCGGCGGCGTTTCCTTTAAATTCAACTGCGCGGAGGCAATTTCATATAAATCGCGCGAGGAAATGAAAAGGAATGTTAAAAAGCAAAATGTTATGGCATACGGAGTGCTTGTTGATGTTGCAACTCACAAGCCCGTTTATATAAAGAAAAAGGATGTTTTAATCGGACGCTCCGATTATGCCGACATTAAGATTATTTCCGACAAGGTATCGGCAGAGCACGCAAGAATATATCAAACGAGCAAGGGCTTTGCCGTGTGTGACCTTGATTCCCACAACGGAACAAAGCTCAACGGAAGATTCATTTCTCAGCCACGGCTGATTTTTGATAACGATATGCTTACCTTCGGAGACCGCGTTTTCGTTTACTATGAAAAGTGAGGAAGCTAAATGGCAGAAAAAACAAAAAATAAAGTTAAAATAAAACCGCTGAATAATTTTGCAATGCTGATTGCAATTTCTGTTTTTGAAGCAGTTCTTGCTTTTTCGAGTGCATCTGCTTCAAAGGAGTTTTCATTTTTGATGATAGGCGTTTTTGCTCTTTTCATTGCACTTCAGTGGGCATATACGGCAATATTTTATTTTGCATTCCACCGAAGAAACTTTGAGCTTGAGTTCATTGCTTTTTTTCTTTGCTCAATAGGACTTTGCATTATCGGAAGCATTGAGCCCAAGGACGCACTCAAGCAGCTGATAATGATAATCGCGGGCATGCTGATATTCATAACACTTGTTTTTCTTCTCGGCGACACGGATTTATGTATGAAGCTTCGTATGCCTGTTGCGATTGTTGCCGTTCTCGCGCTTGCGGCAACGCTTGTTTTGGGAAAGGAAATTAACGGCGCGAAAAACTGGATAGTTCTCGGTTCGTTTACAATTCAGCCGTCGGAGCTTGTTAAGGCAATGTTTATTTTTGTCGGCTCAGCAACGCTTGAAAAAATACAAACAACAAAAAATCTTTGGGCATTTTTAGGATTTGTTGTTGTTTGCATAGGCTCGCTTTTTGTTATGAGGGATTTCGGAACAGCGCTCATTTTCTTCGTTGGGTTTTTAATTCTTGCCTTTATGAACTCCGGAGATATAAGAACTGTTATTTACAGTGTAGGAGCAGGGCTTCTCGGCTCGGCACTTATTATTCGCTTTAAGCCCTATGTTACGGCGCGTTTTTCCGTTTACCGTCATGTTTGGGAAAACTATAACGAGTCGGGCTATCAGCAAACGAGAGTTCTTGTAGGACTTGCTTCGGGCGGACTTCTCGGACTCGGAATAGGCGCAGGAAATGTTCGTTATCTCTGGGCTTCAACAACCGATTTGATATTCGGAGTAATATGCGAAGAGTTTGGCTATATATTCGGAATTTTAACTGTTCTTTGCTTTGTGGGAATTGCGGTTTCGGCGCTTATTAACAGCGTTGCGGCTAAGAGCACATTTTACAGCATCGCCGCCGTTGCAGGAGCGGGAATGCTCCTTTTTCAAACAGCGCTCAATATTTTCGGAATAACGGATGTTTTGCCGCTGACAGGCGTAACGCTTCCGTTTATCAGCCAGGGCGGTTCAAGTATGATGAGCTGCTGGGCAATTCTTGCATTTATTAAAGCAAGCGATGTTCGCACCTATAATATGAACGGAGGTGCAAAGAAATGAAAAGAATAGCAAAAAGAGGAATTTTTCTTTGGTTGATTTGCGCCGCTTTTATAGGAGGACTTGTTTTTCTCACCGTTAGCTTGGCTGTGAATTCGGATAAATGGGTAATGAAGTATTATAACACCCATGTTTATTCGGACGGCGAGCTTGTAGGCGCAGGAACCGTTTATGACAGAAACGGAGTTGTGCTTGCCGAAACAAAAAACGGTGAAAGACAGTACAGTGAAAATAAAAAAGTGCGCCTGTCCACTCTTCATGTAATAGGAGACCCGAAAGGATTTATTTCAACGGGAGTGCAAAGCAATTATCAGGCGGAGCTCACGGGATATAAGCTCCTTTACGGAGTTTATAATATTAAAAAGTACGGCAAGGGAAACGATATGAAGCTCACTATTGACAGTGAGATTTGTAATGTTGCCTATGATGCGCTGAACGGCAGAAAAGGCACGGTCGGTGTTATGAATTATAAAACGGGAGAGATAATCTGCGCCGTATCGTCTCCGAGCTATGATGTAAATAATATTCCGTCCGATATCAACACAAGCAGCAAATACGAGGGCGCATATATTAACAGACTTTTCAGCGGAATGTACACTCCGGGTTCAACCTTTAAGCTTGTTACCGCGGCAAGCGCCATAGAAAATATTGCAGATATAAACGAACGCGAATGGACATGTAATAAAATTTATAAGGTTCCGTCGGGCGGAAAAATTGAATGTAACGGCAATCACGGAAAGCAGAATTTTGAAGAGGCTCTTGCAAACAGCTGCAATGTTGCCTTTGCACAAATTGCCATTGAGCTCGGTGAGGAAAGGCTTAGCCAAACGGTAAATGAGCTGGGACTTACAAAATCAGTTTCCATAGGTAAAATTAAATCTTCTGTCGGCGAGTTCGATATTAAGGATAAAAGCGATGAGGATATAGGCTGGGCAGGAATCGGTCAGTTCACAACAATGCTTTCGCCGATTGCGCTTTTAAGAATGACCGGAGCAATAGCAAACGGAGGCACGGCGGTTAATCCTTATATTGTAACAAGCTTTGCAACTCAGGCGGGCGAAGCGCTTAACCTTGATTTGAATATGCAGGGTGAGCAGCTTTTTGAAAAAACAACTGCGGATAAATTAAAATCCATGATGAGAAATAATGTTAAGTCAAATTACGGGGATTATAATTATAAAGGGCTTTCACTTTGCGCTAAAAGCGGAACGGCCCAAATAGATAATATTGCATCGCATGACACGGCATGGTTTATCGGATTTTGCGATGATGAAAAAATTCCGTATTGCTTTGTTGTTATTATTGAGCACGGCGGATTCGGATCATCAAACGCAGGCCCCGTTGCCAATAAGGTTTTGCAGGCATTGGTTGATTGATTATGATAGAAAACGATATTAATAAAAAAGAAAAAGCTCTTTTAATTTCAATAGACTGCGGCGAGTACGATACCGAGGCATCTGTCAGCGAGCTCAGCGAGCTTGCAAAAACAGCCGGTGCAGAGGTTGATGGCGTTATAATTCAAAAGCGCCCCTCTCCCGAGGCTTCAACATATGTAGGCTCGGGCAGACTTGATGAAATATGCGAATTCTGTAAAAATAATGAAATTGACCTCATTGTTGCAGACGGCGAGCTTTCACCGGTTCAAATAAGAAATATTGAAAATGCAACAAATGTCAGGGTTATAGACAGAACAACGCTTATTCTTGATATTTTTGCTTCAAGGGCAAGAAGCGCAGAGGGAAAAATTCAGGTTGAGCTCGCTCAGCTTAAATACAGCTTGCCCCGCCTTACGGGAAAGGGAACATCTCTTTCAAGGCTCGGCGGCGGAATAGGAACAAGAGGTCCCGGTGAAACAAAGCTTGAAAGCGATAAAAGGCATATAAGAAGAAAAATACAAAATTTGAATGAAGAGCTGGATAAAATCGAAAAGCGCCGAAATTCAATGCATGCGCGGCGCAAGAAAAACGGCGTTGTTACGGTTGCTGTTGTAGGCTACACAAATGCAGGAAAATCAACGCTTATGAATGCTCTGACAAACGCAGGAGTTTTGGCAGAGGATATGCTTTTTGCAACGCTTGATCCAACTGCAAGAAAGCTGAGCCTGCCCGACGGAAGAAGCGTTATGCTTGTTGACACGGTAGGGCTTGTTCGCAGGCTGCCGCATCATCTTGTTTCGGCATTCAGAAGCACGCTTGAGGAAGCGGTGCAGGCGGATTTGATTTTGAATGTGTGTGATTATTCAAGCGAAGATTACGAGGAGCACCTGCAAGTAACACGGGAGCTGCTTTCCTCGCTCGGATGTGCTTCAACACCGGTCATAAATGTTCTTAATAAATGTGATTTGGTTGATATTTCAAATATGCCGATTCCCGATAAGAACAGCGTTTTAATCAGCGCAAAAAACAGAACGGGATTTGATGAGCTTTTGGAAAAAATATGCTCAGAGCTTCCCGAAACAATGAGAAGGGTTCGCCTCGTGATTCCGTTTTCAGAGGCGGGTCTGGCTTCTAAAATAAGAAAGCACTCAAATATTATTTGCGAGGAATATTCCGAAAACGGAATAAAGATTGAAGCAAATGTTGAAATTGCAATTCTTGATTCATTAAAAGATTATATTGTTTAGTTTTTCTGCATAATATCATTTGAGGTGGTTTTATGCAGGTTTTAACATTCAGGGCGAAGCCGAAATATATTTTCGGAGCAATTCTATGCGTTGCGGGATTGTTGGTTATTCTTATTACTTTTATTGGAAATCACAGTGCAAAGCCGGCGGCGTTATCGGGAACCGATGTTGTGGCAACAGATAATGAGAGAGCACAGTTTTTATCTTCATTCGGTTGGGAGTTTGACAGCGAATATACAAAAAAGACCGTAACTATTCCCACAACCTTCAACGATGTTTATACGCAGTATAATAAAATCCAAAAGGCGCAGGGCTGTAATCTTGAGGATTACTGCGGAAAAACGGTTGAGCTTTACACATATCGCATAACAAATTATCCCGGATATCAGGACAGCGACTGTATTTTTGCAAATATTTTGGTGTTTGAAAACAGGGTTATAGGCGGAGATGTTTGCTCAACGGCTAAAAACGGATTTATGCACGGATTTGAAAAACAGGAGAGTTAATGGAAAGAATTGAAAAGGTTGTTGCACATATTTTAAATATAACAAGAACCGAGGCAAAAGCCTTGCTCAGGGAAAAAAGAATTTCTTCATCGGGCAGAATACTTTCGGCAGGAGATAAAATTGAGCCGACTGAGGATAAAATACTGCTCGACGGCGAGGAGCTTTCTTTCAGAGATAAGGTTTATATAATGATGAACAAGCCCAAGGGCGTTATAAGTGCATCCGAGGGCAGAGGCGAAAAAACAGTTGTTGATATTTTGCCCGAAAATATGAGGCACAAAGGTCTTTTCCCGGCAGGCAGACTTGATAAGGACACAACAGGATTTGTTTTGATTACGGACGACGGCGAATTTGCACATAATATTTTAAGCCCTAAAAAGCATGTTGAAAAAACCTATGTTGCCTTGCTCGACAAACCGTTCACCGACGAGGTTAAACTGGGATTTGAGCAGGGTGTTGAGCTGTCGGGTAAAAAATGCCTCAGCGCCGAGATAAAAAGCCTGAGCGATGATAATAAAACCGCGCAGGTTGTTATTAGGCAGGGTATGTATCATCAAATTAAAAGAATGTTTATGAGCTACGGAATTAGAGTTCTTGAGCTTCACCGCGAAAAAATAGGTTCGCTGGAGCTTGATTTATCGCTTAATCCGGGCGAATGCAGATATATCAGCGAAAATGAGCTCAAACAGATTTGTGAAACATACACAAATTTATAACAGCTTATTCTACAATTAGAGCACAAATGAAAAATGTGTCTATATATAGTAGTTTTTATCTCCGAGTTTTGTAAGTTTATGCAATTCTTACAAAAAAGGAGATTTTTTTTGTTTAAACTGTTGCATTTTGTTTATAGACCTTGTATAATATGTACAAGAAAGAGCATACTTTTTGTGCAATTTTACACGAGAGTTGTATTGTTTATATTGACGAAAAGGAGAATATTATGCCAAACAGATTATTTCAGGGTATTATTCACCAAATGCGCGAAACGATTGACCGCACTATCGGAGTTGTTGATGAAACAGGAACGGTCATTGCATGCAGTGATTTAGGCAGAGTCGGTGAGGTTCGTAAAGGTGTTGTAACAGCCGGTGTTTTCGGGAATTCTCAGGTTAGTGTTGATTCCTGCGTTTACAGAGCATTCGGAAGCGTTGTTCATCCCGAGTATGCGGTTTTTGTTGACGGAACAGATGATTTGAGCCGCCATTTTGCAGATATTATTGCGGTTGCATTGAATCAGATTAAGCTTAATAACGATGAAAAGTTCGACCGCGCAAATTTCATAAAAAATGTTATTCTTGATAACATTCTTCCCGGAGATATTTATATTAAATCCCGTGAGCTTCGTTTTAATAATGATGCCTCCCGTGTTGTTTTTCTTATCCGCGTTACTCAGCAGACCGATGTTTCGGTTTATGATGTAATTTCAAACTTCTTTCCGGATAAGAGCAAGGATTTTGTTATCAACATCAACGAAAAGGATGTTGCTCTTGTTAAAGAGGTTCGCCCGAATGTTGATGCGGCAGACCTTGAAAAGCTTGCCCGTTCAATATGCGATACTCTTTCAACGGAATTTTACGCAAATGCCGTTGCAGGAATCGGAACCTGCGTTGTTGGCATCAAGGAGCTTGCGCGCAGCTTTAAGGAGGCGCAGGTTGCACTTGAGGTTGGCAAGGTTTTCGACACGGAAAAGGTTATTGTAAGCTACGATAATCTCGGAATTGCAAGGCTTATTTATCAGCTTCCCACAACTCTTTGTGAGATGTTCATCAATGAGGTTTTCAAGCGCGGCTCAATAGACAGTCTTGACCAGGAAACACTTTTCACAATTCAAAAGTTCTTTGAAAACAATCTTAATGTTTCCGAAACCTCAAGAAAGCTGTTTGTTCACAGAAATACGCTTGTTTACAGACTTGAGAAAATCAAAAAGCTCACAGGTCTTGATTTGAGAGAGTTTGATGATGCAATCGTTTTCAAGGTAGCACTTATGGTTAATAAATATCTTGATTCAAGCCCGGTTAAATACTAAAATTAAAGCGTTTCCCAAATTATTCGGGAAACGCTTTTTTCTATTTTGCATATTTTTCAATAAGCTCATCAGTGTCGCTGAGGTTTATCCTTTTTGAGCATATGTATGTTCTTAGAGTTGAAAAGGAAGCCTTGCTTTTCGGGTCGAATTTGCCATAGCTTGAGGTTACGATTGTTCCGTCTTCAAGAACAACATTTCCGCAGTAGCCCGTGTCGGCACCCGCACAGTATTCAGGCTCTTTTTGCTTATCCTGATAAATGTGGGCGAGCTTAATTCTGTATTGACCCTCGCGGCAGTTCTTTAAATCATCATATGTGCCTACCCAGGCAATCCAGCCCTCGCTGACCCAACCTCCCATTGTGTCGGCAGGGGCATTTTTTTCTGCTTTCTTTCCTCTTTCAATAGAGCGAAAGGTGATAAAAAGCCGTCCGTCCGGAGTATATTCTGCCTTGTGGCGCTCACCGTTAAGCGCTGCGGGAGCTTCAAAAGGCTCGCTCCATGTTTTTCCTTCATCGGTTGAGAATGAAATCAGAGAGTTCATTTTCTTTGAGTTGCTTCTTGAAATAAGGCAGAGCTCATCTCCGTATCCGTTATCACTTCTGATAATTTCAACCTCGCACATATTTGATTTTTCCTCAATATCACGGTATGCGGAAAAATATTTTTCGGGCTTGCTCCAGTGCGGATTTCCGTTTTCATCAAAGGTTAAAATGGTTTTGTAGTTATAAAAGTTGCTGTCGTGAAAAAGCCCCATCCATTTGTCAACAAATTCGCCGTTTTCCTTAAGCTGAGTAAGGCTCGACATAGCAACAATGGGAATAACGGGACAGTCGCTGTTAATATCATAAAAGGTTTCAAACTCGGTCCATGTTTTACCCTCATCGCAGGAAACGGATGTGTTAAATCCGCCGTCGGTCTCTTCATCGCCCCATTTTGGATTTGCCGAAATCATAATCAGCTTGTCATCTGTTTTTCCGTCGGTAAATTGCAGTCGGTAAACTGTTGGTGTTTCCTGAGAGTCAACCCAGCTTTCGGGCGTGTTTTTAACCTCTGAGCTCCAGCTTTTTCCGCCGTCGGTGCTGATTTTTGTTTGTACCGCACCTTTTCCGTGGCCTTCGGGATACATTGTTAAAATGTTTCCGTTTTTAAGAAGAACCGAATCGGGATGCGCCATATATTTTTTTGAATTATCAACTGTTGTCAGTTCATAGAGATACTCATATTTTGTTCCTTTAAGCTCTTCGGGCATAACGCTCAAATCAAGCTCTTTTATTGAATAATCGCCGCCTGTAAATGCAAGAGGCTCCTGCTTTTGTGCCGAACATCCGAATAATACGGTGCACATTAACACGAAGCTTAAAACAATTATGGATGCTCTTTTCATTTTTCACCCTCCGTAACGGTAATATTAAAAAGTTTACGAACTTTTCCTGATTAATTCTAATATATCATTTTTGAATGTGTTTTTCAAGAAATCTTTTTCATACCAATTTTACGAATTTAATAAGAAAAAAAGAAACTTATCAAAAAATTATCTTTTTTTACTCATACTTAACATTAGCGAAAAAATTTAACAAAAACTTTCTGCAAACAAAATGGCATTTTTTACAATGTAGGTGTATGTTTTTATCAGCCGCAGAAGCGGCGCAATATATATAAATCGCGCCTTGTACGGCTGCAACAAGGGTAAACCGTGATTGTTGATTAATATTTGCAGCAGGAAAGGTTATGTGAATTGAAATGAAGAAAAAAATATCAGTAATTATTTCGTTGGCACTTGTTTGCACATGCTTTTTATTAGCATCCTGTGCAAAAAACACATCTCAAAAAGACAGCAAGAATGAAAACGCAAATTTACCTATTTCGGTTATTTCAAGAGAAGAGGGCTCCGGAACAAGAGGAGCATTTATTGAGCTTTTTGAAATTGAAGAAAAAGATGAAAACGGAAATAAAACCGACAGAACCACCGAAAGTGCTGAAATTACAAACAACACGGCGGTAATGCTTTCAACCGTTTCACAAAACAAAAACGCAATAGGCTATGTTTCGCTTGGTTCTTTAAACGATTCTGTAAAGGCACTCAAAATAGACGGTGCAGAGCCCACTGTTGAAAATGTTAAAAGCGGAGCATATAAGATTTCAAGACCGTTTAATATTGCAACAAAGAAAGAGCTTTCAAAAGAGGCGGAAGATTTTATTTCATACATTATGAGTGCGGACGGTCAGAAAATTGTTGAAGAGGCAGGATATATAAAAAAAGATATTCAAAATGTATATTCCCCTGCGAACAATTTAAGCGGAAAAATTGTTGTTGCAGGCTCATCATCCGTTTCTCCTGTAATGGAAAAGCTTGCAGAAGGTTATATGGCAATAAATAAAGGCGTTACAATTCAAATTCAAACAAGTGATTCAACAACAGGTATGACCTCTGCCGCCGACGGTGTTTGCGATATCGGAATGGCATCGCGTGAGCTTAAGGATTCGGAAAAGGAAAAAGGTCTTATTTCTCAGGAGATAGCCGGCGACGGAATTGCCGTTATTGTTAATAAGGAGAATGTTCTCAACGATATCAGCAGTGAAAATGTTAAAAAAATCTACACCGGTGAAATAACGGACTTTTCGGAGGTTAAATGAGAGAATTTAAAATTTCACCCTTGCTTAAATCAAAAGCTCAGTCCTTTTTGTTTAAAACCTTGTTTTTCCTTGCGGCGGTATTTTCAATATTTGCCCTCGGAATAATTTGTCTCTTCCTTTTATTGAACGGTGCACCCGCAATTAATGAAATAGGAGTTTTGAATTTTTTAACAGGCAGGGAATGGAAACCTCTTCAAAATCTTTTCGGAATTCTTCCTATGATTGCGGGAAGTGTTTATGTAACTGCTCTGGCTCTTGTTTTAGGTGTTCCGTCGGGAGTGTTGTGTGCGGTTTTCCTTGCACGCTTCTGTCCGAAACGCTTGTATAAAATAGCAAAGCCCGCAGTTAATCTTATGGCTGGAATACCGTCTGTTATTTACGGATTTTTCGGGCTCAGCGTTATTGTGCCGGCAATCCAAAGGCTCACCGGAACAAGCGGAAAAAGTGTTTTAGCCGCTTCGGTGATGCTTGCAATAATGATACTTCCCACAATAGTCAGCGTTTCGGAGGCATCCATACGCGCGGTTGATGAATCATATTATGAGGGAGCGCGTGCGCTCGGCTCAACAAGGGAGCAGGCGGTTTTCTTCTGCGAGCTAAGGGGAGCCAAGCAGGGTATAGGCGCAGGAATAGTTCTCGGAACGGGCAGAGCGATAGGAGAGGCTCTTGCAGTAAGCATGGTGGCAGGAAACCAAGCGGTTATGCCGAAAAGCATTCTCGGCGGAGTAAGAACGCTAACCTCAAATATTGTTCTTGAAATGGGATACGCTGCGGATTTGCACCGCGAAGCGCTCATAGCAACGGCAGTAGTTCTTTTCGTTTTCGTGATGATTATAAATATCTGCTTTAAGCTGATTAAAGGAGGGACGGATGCTTGAAAAAGGTTAAAAGCTCGTTTTCCTATTATAAAAACCATTTAAGCTCGCTTTTTTTAAGAATTATTGTAATTCTTTCTGCGGTATTTGCGCTTTCGGTTTTGTTTTTAATTGTTGCATTTGTTCTTTCAAAAGGGCTGTCAAGCCTTTCACCGAAGCTGTTTGAATTAGAATATACAAGCCAAAATGCTTCAATGCTTCCCGCAATTATTAACACGGTTCAAATGATTGTGTTAACGCTTGCTTTTTCTCTACCGCTCGGAATATTCTCGGCTATATATCTTAATGAATATGCAAAAAAGAAAAGCAGGGTAAGCGCATTTATAGATTTAACTGTGGAAACTCTTGCAGGAATACCGTCAATAGTTTACGGCTTATTCGGCTATCTTGTTTTCGTTGCTTTTCTTTCAATTAATTATTCGGTGCTCTCAGGAGCGCTAACTCTTTCAATAATGGTTTTACCCACTATAATGAGAACAACGCAGGAGGCGCTTGCGGCAGTTCCTCAAAGTTACCGTGAAGGAAGCTTCGCTCTCGGCGCAGGAAGAGTGAGAACCATTTTCAGAATTGTTCTCCCGAGTGCTTCCGGAGGTATAGTTTCAGGGGTGATTCTTGCAATAGGAAGGATTGTGGGAGAAACAGCAGCACTGATTTATACAGCAGGAACGGCAACGGGAATAGCCAAAACGCCGTTCACATCGGGAAGAACTCTTTCGGTTCATCTTTATTTGTTGCTAAGCGAGGGGCTTTATATAGATGAAGCTTATGCAACTGCGGCAGTGCTGCTCCTTGCCGTTATTCTGATTAATTCCCTTTCGGATTTTCTTTCCAAAAAAATATCAAAACGCTTTACTGCTTAGTGGAGAAAATATGAATAAAATAAATGTCAGAGGCCTTAATCTTTTTTACGGAGATTTTCAGGCTCTTAAAAATATAAACGCTGATTTTCCCGAGAAAAGCATAACGGCTTTAATCGGACCGTCGGGCTGCGGAAAATCAACGCTTCTAAAAACATTCAACCGCATGAATGAGCTTACCTCTTCGTGCAAAACTCAGGGAACCGTTCTTATTGACGGGGTTGATATTTATAAAAATACGGATGTTAATGTACTGCGAAAACGCGTTGGAATGGTTTTTCAAAAGCCCAATCCGTTTCCGATGAGCATTTACGATAATATTGCTTACGGTCCGAAAACACACGGAATAAAAAAGAAAAGCGAGCTTGACGAAATAGTTGAAAGCTCACTGAAAAGGGCTGCAATTTGGGATGAGGTTAAGGATAGACTGAAGAAAAGCGCACTTGGTCTTTCGGGAGGCCAGCAGCAAAGGCTTTGCATAGCGAGGTCTCTGTCGGTTTGTCCCGAAATACTTCTTATGGATGAACCCACTTCTGCTCTTGACCCGATTTCAACAGCAAAAATCGAGGAGCTTACAACTGAACTGAAAAAAGATTATACTATTGTAATCGTAACTCATAATATGCAGCAGGCACAGAGAATTTCAGATAAAACAGCGTTTTTCCTTTTGGGAGAGTTGATAGAAATGAATGAAACCAAATTCATTTTTGAAAACCCAACAAATAAAAAAACCGCCGAATACATCGGCGGAGTGTTCGGATAATTACTTATTTCTCTGAACAATTTTTTCAATTTCTTTTGCAACGCCGTCGTTGTCGTTTGAATCACAAACGGTATCGGCGGCTTTTTTGCATTTTTCACAGGCGTTCGAAACTGCAATTCCGAGTCCTGCAACAGATAGCATTTCAATGTCATTTTCGGCATCTCCGAAAGCGGCAAACCTGCCGAGCGGAATACCGAGCTCCTTTGAAATAAATGCAAGTCCGTTTTCTTTTCCCGCGTTTTTGTCTGCAATCTCAACAAGCTGAACGATTGAAGATGTTGCGCGGATTCCGTTGATTTTCTCTAATTCGGCACGGACTGAGATGTTTTCTTCCATTGAAGGAACAATAATATCTATGCTGTCAAGCCGGTTTTTGTTTTCAAGAATGAAATCAGGGAAATCCGAAACGGGAGTGCGCGTGCTCTGAATATATGCAACGGATTTTTCAAAAACTCCGTATTTGCAGGGGTTTTTAACGAAATCGCTGTCTGCAAACGGTTTGCCGTCAATAAAAATTTCGAAAGGATATTTTTTAAATCGGCAAACAATTTCTTCAACGGCAGTCGGATTAAGTAAAAGACGGCGTTTTTCTTTTTTATCCTTGTGAATAACTGCTCCGTTTGAGGTGATTGCCCATTTGATATTTTTATTTGAGATAATATTATCGGGAAGAGTGGAAAACGCTCTTCCCGATGCAACAATTATTTCAATTTCGTTATTAAGAGCAAGCTCAATAGCGCTTTCGGTTCGTTTTGAAAGCGAGCCGTCCGATCTCAAAGTTGTTCTGTCGAGATCGATAACAATTGCTTTAATCATTAATAGTTCTCTTTTCTAACCTCAAAGAAGCTCTGCGGATGAGCGCAAACGGGGCATACCTGCGGAGCTTTTTTACCGATAACAAGGTGACCGCAGTTTCTGCATTCCCACATAATTTCATCGCTCTTTTCAAAAACCTTCTGCATTTCAACATTTGAAAGGAGCTTTAAATATCTTTCCTCGTGAGCTTTTTCGATTTTTGCAACCATTCTGAATTTTGCGGCAAGCTCTGTGAAGCCTTCTTCTTCAGCCTCATCTGCAAAGGTTTTGTACATATCTGTCCATTCGTAGTTTTCGCCCTCTGCGGCTGATTTGAGATTTTCCGGTGTGCTTCCGAGTTCGCCCAATGCCTTAAACCACATTTTAGCGTGCTCTTTTTCGTTGTTTGCGGTTTCAAGGAAAATTGCGCTTATCTGCTCATAGCCCTCTTTTTTTGCGACGCTGGCAAAGTATGTATATTTATTTCTTGCCTGGCTCTCACCTGCAAAAGCGGCTTGAAGATTTTTTTCGGTTTTTGATCCTTTAAGTTCCATAATAGAAACCTCCTTTATATTTATTGTAACAGTTTTATTTTAACGCCGATTTATAAAATTTTCAAGAAAAAAATTAGTATTTATTGTGAACATCTTCAGCAAAGCAAAGAATATCTTTAAACTCAATAACCTTACCGTCGTCAAGAATTGCTTTTCCTGTCATTCTTCCGAAAACCTGATGCTGGTCGGTAACTATGGCTTTAACATCTATTTTTGCGCATCTGTCAATAATAGGAGCAAAATCCGCTTCAAATCTGCCGTCAGACGAGGAGAAAGTCCATGGCTTAGTATAACTGTCGGACGGAATGTTAAATGTTACATCGTCAAGCTTGTGGCAAACTCCGTCGTAAAAAAGCATATTTTCACTTGCGGCACGGGTGTCGCCGAAGCCGTAGCCTAAGTTAAAGCCAAACGGCTTGCCGTCAATAATTGTGTTGCCGTTTCCCCAAAACCAGCGGTTGTCGTATGTCCAAACGCCTCTGCCCCAGTCAAGAGTTCCGAAATCCGTTTCGGGATTGAATTCATAAACCTTGCCGTCAAAATAAACCTTTCCCGAAGCGCGCATGCAGTTGATTTTTTGATTGTAGTAGAACGCTTTTTTATCTTCCTTCCATGGCGTTGCGATAACCATTGTATCCATGGGAGGCTGCTCAAGAGTTATGTCGCAGAAAAAGTCTTTTCCGTCTTTAAATTTTTTGAAATCGCAGTAAATTCGGCGCTTTCCTATACCAACCTCAAAGCGCATATCAAGGCGCCTGTCTTTATAAACGGTGTTCCCTGCCGAGGAATCGCTCGGAAGCCTGAGCTTACCCATTGGAAAGGCGTTTAAAATTGTTTCTGTGTGCTCCGAAGGTGTTTCAAAATCAAGCAGAGAAACTGATTGGAGACCGATATATCCGTCGTCGGAAATGGTGAAGGCAACACCGAAGCCGTTTCCCAAAACAAGATAGTAATCCCACTCTTTAATTCTGAACGGGCTTGCTTTAATGTCTTTTCTGCTGTATTTCTGAACAAGCTGCTTTGACCAACCGGGCTCTCTTAGACTTCCGTCCTTCATCAACAGCTTTTGCTTTGCCGTAACCTCGTGATTTCTCATAAAAATCTCCCTCTCTCTGAAGCGTTTATGAAATTAACAGCTTATTTATTTTCTCCTGCAAGTCTTCTGCCCATAAGAACACCCATAACGGAGGCCATCATAAGTCCTCGTGTCCAACCGCTTGAGTCTCCGAGGCAATGAAGTCCTTCAATGCTTGTTGTAAGGTCTTTATCCATTTTAACCCTGTTGCTGTAAAACTTCAGCTCGGGAGAATAAAGAAGAGTTTCCGTTGAAGCAAATCCGGGAACAACCTTGTCAACCGCCTGAATGAAGTTGATAATGTTAAGCATTGCTCGGTATGGCATTGCGGCAGTAATGTCGCCTGCAACAGCATCCGGAAGAGTGGGCTTAAGGTTTGATTGTGAAAGCTCCTTTTGCCATGTGCGCTTTCCGTCTAAAATATCGCCGTAGCGCTGAACAAGTATTTTGTTATCACCGAGCATGTTTGTAAGCTCTCCAACCTTTTGCGCGTAAGCAATTGGCTGATTAAACGGCTCGGTAAAATTGTGGGAGCAAAGGATAGCAAGGTTTGTGTTGTCGCTCTTGAGGTCCTTATAGGAGTGACCGTTTACAACTGCCAAATCGTTATCGTAGTTTTCCTGGCTTACGAATCCGCCGGGATTCTGACAGAAGGTACGAACCTTGTTTTTGAACGGCAACGGATAACCGATAAGCTTTGATTCGTAGAGCACCTCGTTAACATTTTCCATAATTTCATTGCGAACCTCAACGCGAACGCCGATGTCAACAGTTCCGGGTTGGTGCGCAATATCGTGCTCTGCGCATATTCTTTCAAGCCAGTCAGCACCTCTTCTTCCTGTTGCAACAACAGTGCTGCCTGCGTAAATTTCAATATCCTTTTTTCCGTTTGTAACTGAAACGCCCTTGCAAACATTATCCTTAAGAATAAGGTCTGTGCATTCGTATCCGAAAAGCATTTCAACGCCGTTTTTGAGTAAGTATTGTTCAATAGCGTAGAAAAGATCCTGCGCTTTTTCCGTTCCGAGATGGCGGATAGGGCAGTCAACAAGCTTCAAGCCTGCCTGAATTGCTCTTTTTCTGATATCCTTAACAGCCTCGTAGTTGCTGACACCCTCAACATGAGTGTCTGCACCGAATTCAAGATAAATGGAATCAGCATAATCAATAGTTTCCTGAGCAAGCTCCTCACCGATAAGTGACGGAAGCTCTCCGCCAACCTCGTAGCTAAGCGAAAGCTTTCCGTCCGAAAAAGCTCCTGCTCCGGAAAAGCCGGTTGTTATGTGACAATACGGCTTACAGCTTGTGCATTTATGAGTTTTGGATTTCGGACAGCGTCTTTTCTCGATTTCACAGCCTTTTTCAACTATTGTAATTTTCTTTTTACTGCCTTTTTTAATCATTTCTATAGCAGTGAAAATACCGGCAGGACCTGCGCCTATGATAACAACATCTGTTTTCATTTATTTTACCTCACAAAAAAATAAACCGCACGCATTCTGCAACATAATTGCAGATACGAACGGTATAGTCGCTTTATGTTGCTTTTAATTATAACATTTTTAGAAGCCCTTTGTCAATGTGTAAAAAATAAAGCGTTGTTTTACGCCTAAAATTAACAAAAGCAACAAACATTTTAAAATCTATTTACTTTTACTAAAAAACATGATATTATAACCCCGTAATCGATTTAGCTTGGTAAAGCGTTATCGTGTTACCGCGCTGAGTTGAAATTAGAAATAAACGGAAGGTAATAAAAATGAAAAAGTTTTTAGCAGTTTTACTCGCAGCAGTTCTTTCATGTTCACTCCTTTTTGCTTTTGCAGGATGCAATAAAGATGCAGCAGAGAACACTTCAAATGCCGACAACAGCGCGGATGCTTCTGAATCCGATCTCGCAAAGATTCAGGAAAAAGGCGTTCTTGTAGTAGGAATGACTGAGTATAAGCCCATGAACTACAAGGAAAAGGGCTCAGATGAATGGACCGGCTTTGATACTGAGTTTGCTCAGGCAGTTGCAAAGGAGCTCGGCGTTGAGGTTAAGTTTGTTGAAATCAACTGGGATAACAAATTCAACGAGCTCAAATCAGGTTCTATTGATTGCATTTGGAACGGTATGACAATTACCGATGAAGCTAAGGATGCTGCAAGCATTTCAAATCCTTATGCAGAAAACGCACAGGTTGTTGTAATGAAGAGCAGCGAGCTTTCAAAGTACAGCGATGTTGAATCTCTCAAAGAGCTTTCAATCGCAGTAGAAGGCGGTTCGGCAGGAGAAAAGGCAGCAGCCGCAGCAGGACTTACAAACCTTGTTGTTTCAAACACTCAGGCTCTCGCATTAACCGAGGTAACCTCGGGTGCCGCAGACGCTTGTATTATCGACCTTACCATGGCAAATTCAATGACAGGTGAAGGAACAAGCAATGCAAATCTCGGCTTTGAGATTAAGCTTGAGGCTGAGGAATACGGTATTGCTTTCAGAAAGGATTCCGATGTTACCGCTAAGGTTAACGAAATCATGGCAAAATTGATGAATGACGGTACTCTTGATAAGCTTGCCGCAAAATACGAAATCAACCTTATAAAATAAGACTGAAAGGCAACAGAAATAATGTTTTGGGAAGTAACGCAAACTCTGCTTGAGGGCTTTGCCTCAACAGTTAAGCTGTTTTGTGTTACCTTGGTTGCCGCTTTACCGTTGGGCCTTATAATCAGCTTCGGTTCAATGAGTAAATTCAAGCCTTTGAAATGGCTGTGTAAAATTTTCATCTGGATAATCAGGGGCACTCCTCTGGTTCTCCAGATGATTATTGTTTATTACGGACCGGGGCTTGTGGCAAACTGGGCGCAGAATATGCAAAATCCGAATGCAATAATAACATGGCTTGCTTCGTGGAGTGTTTTTGACCGCTTCGTTGCGGTAAGCGTGGCGTTTATAATTAATTACGCCTGCTATTTTTCGGAAATCTTCCGCGGGGGTATTGAGTCAATTCCGAAAGGTCAGTACGAGGCAGGACAGGTTCTCGGAATGACAAAGACTCAAATTTTCTTCAAAGTCGTTCTTATGCAGGTTATTAAGAGAATTATTCCTCCAATGAGCAACGAAATTATAACGCTTGTTAAAGACACTTCGCTTGCAAGGGTTATTTCGGTTTATGAGCTTATTTGGGCAGGCGAAAAGTTTATGAAGCTTGAGGGTCTGTTGTGGCCGATGTTCTACACGGGCGCATTCTATCTTATCTTCTGCGGAGTGCTGACTGTTCTTTTCAACAAGCTTGAAAAGAAGCTTGATTATTACAGAGGTTAACGCCATGGCATTTTTAGAAATAAAGAATTTAGTTAAAAATTTCGGAGCAACAGAGGTTTTAAAGGGAATAAACTTTTCAATGGAAAAGGGTGAGGTGCTTGCAATAATCGGCTCCTCGGGTTCCGGAAAAACAACGCTTCTTCGCTGCCTTAATTATCTTGAAACTGCAAGCTCGGGTGAAATTGAGCTTGACGGTGAAAAGATTTTTGATTCCGATGTTCAACTCAGCGAAAGAGAAATTCGCGAGAAAAGGCTACATTTCGGACTCGTTTTCCAGCAGTTTAATCTTTTTCCGCAGTACACTGCGTTTGAAAACATAACGCTTGCGCCTAAGCTTGCCCTAAAAAACGGTATAAAAACCTCCGGCGTGTCGTCGGCAGAGGATGTTGAAAGGATAGCGCTTGAGCTTCTTGAAAAGGTTGGATTATCGGATAAAAAGGATTTTTATCCATGCCAGCTTTCAGGCGGTCAGCAGCAGAGAGTTGCAATTGCAAGAGCACTTGCAATGAGCCCCGATATTCTTTGCTTTGATGAGCCGACCTCGGCACTTGACCCCGAGCTTACAGGCGAGGTTTTGAATGTAATACGCTCTCTTAAGTCTAACGACAGCACAATGATTGTTGTAACTCACGAAATGGAGTTTGCGAAAAATGTTGCCGATAAGGTGATTTTTATGGCAAACGGAATTATTGAAGAAATAGGAAACCCTCACGAAGTGTTTGAAAATCCGAAGAGCGAAACGCTTAAAGCCTTTCTCAGCAAAGCGCTTGACTGATAGTAAATAAAAAACAAACAAGGCAGTTCATTTATTGAACTGCCTTGTTTTATTTATCCTTGGGAATTGCCGTTGTTGTTTTGAAAATCTTTTCTTTTTCATCATAGCACCAGTCGAAAATTCCGTTGTAGCTTTTAAGTGTTCTTATAACACTTTCAATTCCGAGACCGTGCATAGCTTTATCTCTTTTGCTTGTAAAAAGGTTTTTACCTGAAGAATTCGGAGGTATGTCGCATCCGTTTTGAATGTTAATAACTTCAAATGCGCCTTTGGTAAATATATCAACCGAAATTTTCCTGATTTCGCTGTGACTCGCCGCTTCCACCGCATTGTCAAGAAGGTTGTTAAGTATTGTTGCAAGATCCATGTTGGCAAGACCGGAAAGATTTGCTGTTTTAACATTAAAGTATATTTCAATGTTTTTGTTTTTACACAGGGTATTGTATTTGCTTATGATAACATCAAGGGTTTTGTTGCCGCTCAGAGCAACATTACTGTAACTGTTGACAGTTCCGTAGAGCTTGGAAATGTATTCTTCAATTTCCTTATTGTCTGTTAATGCACTTATTTGCTCAAGATGGTTTTTAATATCATGAGTGAATATTTTTAAATCCTTGTTGTTCTGCTCAAGCACATTGAAGTATTCATTGTCTATTTCCTGCTTTTGCTTCATAGCCTGAAGCTCATAAAGCTCGGCGGCATTGCTGATTGATTTTTCATAAATCATAAAAACAATAATGTTTGAAATTAATAAGCAAAACGAAACAACCGAGCAAAGAATTTTTGCAGTATTCGACAGTGGAGCATTAAGAGAAATATATCTGAAAACAAAAAGCGCAAAAACAGAAGCCGCAGGCATAATCATAAGCTGCCAAAAAGCGGAGTTGTTTTCAATATTGCGCGTTCTTTTTGAAAAAATCTGCACTAACACAAGGCAGATTATATAGTATGCAAGCTTGCTTAGGGTAATATCAAATATTTGAAGCGCGGCTGAATCCTGATAGGCGTAGAAATCCTTATTCAAAATAAGCGAGGTTATAAAAATAATTATCCATTCACTTGAAACCATTATAACAAGAAGCAAAATTGTGTTAAACACAGCGGTAAGAAATTTACATTCGTAAAGAAGTGAAAAAATCAAACAGTAAATCACAAATATTGCAATTAGGTTTACAACCGTGCTTTGAAGATAATAAATGCCGAACAGAATAATGTGGCCGGTAATTATTCCGAGAATAGTGAGCTTTTTATTGTATCTTTGCTTAAAGAATGAATTAGCGTAATAGAATAGTATTAAGGCTTCCGAAAAATACAAAGCAATGTTAAATACTGTTTGATAAGCTTCCATAATCTTCTCCGATAAATTGCATAAATTTTTTGCTGATTTCCGTTCTTTTTCTCGGCGCTATTGAAACAACCTGATCGTTGCAAAGCTTCATGCTGTCTCTTTTGAACTCAATAACATAATTAAAATTAACAATAAAGCTGTTGTGAGGAACGGCAAAAAAGGAGGCGGTCAGATTTTGTCTGAAGTATTCCATATTTTCTCTTGTGTCATACTGGGTATCAACGGTAGTTATGCGAACATTCCTTTTAATGATTTCGGCACAAACAATATCGCTTTTTCTGATTTTTATAATTCTGTTGTCGCGTACACGAAAAGATATTTCGTTGTTGTTAATCAATTCAATGGCTTTATCAAGACCGTTGTAAAGTCTTTGTGAATTAAGAGGCTTGTCTATGTAGCGAAAAACATTCAAATCCATTGCGTCGTCCAAATATTTTTGGAAAGCGGTAACAATGAAAATAACAGCCTTTTTGTTTGTTTTGTTGATTTGTTTTGCGGTTTCAATTCCGTTAAGCTCGTCCATTTCAATATCAAGAAAAACTATATCAAAGCTTTTTTCGGAGGAAATCAAATCTTTGCCGTTTTCATATTCAAAGCATTCGCATTTAATACAGTGCTCATTAAAATAAAAATTGATGTGCTGTATTATAAGCTTGCGGTATTCCTGCTCGTCATCACATACAGCAATAAGCATATTGCACCTCCTGAAAAATAAAAAGACATTGTATAACTGTTTAAATTATACAATGTCATCAGCTATTTTTCAAGTTTTTCAGCTTCAAGGAAAACATCAATGATTTTTGAAATTTTCTTTCTGCTTTCTAAGGAGCAGAGCTTTATTTTATCATAGATTTGGTCGTCGATTTCGCTGTAAATAGTTCCGTTGAGCAAATAATCTATATTAATATCAAGCACCTTGCAGAATTCAAGCAGAGTTTCAAGACTCGGCTGCTTTGCGCCGTTTTCAACAGCAGAAATATGGGGGCTTGTAATATGCATTTTTTCGCCCAGTTTTTTCTGCGTTAAATGAAGTTCTTTTCTTCTTTGGCATAATCTTGAGCCAATTAAGCGGTAGTTAACATCCATATTATCGCCTCTTAACCATTTTATCATAACAGTTGGGGCAAACAAACAGGCTGTTAGAAAATAAATTAACCAATAGAAAGAATATTCACTCTTAAGCTTAATTTTTTATTATTATAGCAAAATTCTTAACAAGTTTTACCATTTTTTAAGCATATTGGCAAACTCCGCCACAAAGGGGTAATAATATGGTATATTTGAAACGGAGTTATTCCAAATAAAATTAAAGGAGAAATAATTATGTCTAAAACTTCACAGAAAGCTAAAAAATTAATGATGGGCTTGGTACAGAAAGAGGCTTCATTATCTGCAAACAGCACAACATGTGTAGCTCTTTATCAGCCCAAGGCTCCTGCAGCGCTTAAAAAGCTCAGCAAGGTAGAGAATGATAAGTAAGCTATCGGAGCAGCTTGCGAAAAAACTGTTAAAAAACAGTAGTATTTCCGAAGAAGAGCGGGAGTTGTACATTTACGGTTTCTTTATGTTACTGTCTCACTTAATGTATTTAATTCTCGCTTCTTTTTTTGGATTGATTTTAGGCTGCTTTGCTGAAAGCGTAGTTTTCTATATTTCGTTTCAGTTTATAAGAAGGTATGCAGGGGGCTATCATGCATCAACGGAAACGCGGTGTGAAATAATGTCGGCGCTTTCAATACTGCTGTGCATTTCCGTAATAAGGCTTTCAAAAGCAGTTGATTTGCAAGCGGTGCTATTAGCAGTAACGGCAGTCAGCGCATTGAGTATTTTTATTCTATGCCCGCTTGATACTCCCGAAAAGCCGCTCAGCGATAAAGAGCTGAAATACTTTCGCAAAATTTCTTGGCTGATTTTATTAGTAATAAGCGCAGCCGTAATTATTTCTTATTTCTTTAATTTCAACTATGTTTTTGCTCCCTGTTGTATGAGCTTAATTCTTGAAAGCATTCTTTTGGTTTCAGGGAAAATACAAAAGGCAGTAGTTTTAAATAAGAATATTCAGTAATTAATTAAAAAGATGCTTTCAGTTTTTGAAAACATCTTTTTTAATTACATTTTCGCGGTCTAATTATATGATGCTTATATAAATTTAAAAAACCTTGAAAACATACTGTTAATCTGTTACAATGGAGTTTACAGTAATAATGCGGTTTGCGCACATGGTTTAAGAGGCAGAAAATGAGTGAGAACAATAAAAAGGTTTTAATAATCGGAGCGGGTCCTGCCGGTATTACCGCCGGATATGAGCTTATGAAAAAGGGCGGCTACGATGTTAAAATTATTGAAGAAACAAATGAAATAGGCGGAATTTCCAAAACGATTCGATACAACGGTAACCGAATGGATATCGGCGGTCACCGATTCTTTTCAAAAGATGATGAGGTGTGCAAATGGTGGGAAAATGTTATTCCCAAGCAGGGAGCTCCGTCGTTTGATGATAAAAAGCTGTCTCGTTCTGTTCACCTGTCGGAAGGCGGACCCGATCCCGAAAAAGAAGATAGGGTTATGCTTACGAGGAACAGAGTTTCGAGAATATATTATAAGAAGAAATTCTTTGATTATCCTGTTAAAATGAATGCAAACACCATCAAGAATATGGGGTTTGTTACAACTGCTCAGGCAGGATTCAGCTATCTTGCATCCGTAGTTCATAAAAAAGAAGAAACCTCGCTTGAGAATTTCTATATTAACAGATTCGGAAAAAAGCTTTATTCAATGTTTTTTGAGGGCTACACGGAAAAGCTTTGGGGCAGACATCCGCGAGAGATTTCCGCTGATTGGGGTTCTCAAAGAGTTAAAGGTCTTTCAATAATCGGAATCCTTAGAGATATGCTTTCAAAAGCATTCGGGTCTGAAAAGAATAAAAAAGAGGTTGAAACCTCGCTCATTGAGGAATTTAACTATCCCAAGTACGGTCCGGGTCAGCTTTGGGAGCTTGCCGAGAGCGATTTTGAAAAAATGGGAGGAACTCTTCAAAAGAATTCAAAGGTTGTCAGAATTAACACCTCGGATTCAAAAATAGTGTCCCTTACCTATGAGCAAAACGGAAAAGAGATTGAAGAAACGGCAGATGTTTTCATTTCTTCAATGCCGCTAAAGGATCTTGTTAACGGAATGAATGATGTTCCGAAAAAGCAAAAAGAAATAGCAAACGGACTTCCGTACAGAGATTTTGTTACAGTCGGACTTTTAGTTGACAAGCTCAATATAAAAAATGAAACGGATTTGAAAACTCTTTCCGATATTGTTCCCGATTGCTGGATTTATGTTCAGGATACGGGTGTTAAGCTCGGAAGAATTCAGGTTTTCAACAACTGGTCGCCATACCTTGTAAAAGAGCCTGAAAAAACCGTTTGGATTGGGCTTGAGTATTTCTGCTCCGAGGACGATGATTTTTGGAACATGAGCGAGGAAGAGTGCGTTTCATTTGCTGTAAGCGAGCTCGTAAAAATGGGAATTATTTCATCAAAAAGCGATATACTTGATTCGCACAGGGAAAAGGTAAAAAAAGCTTATCCTGCATATTTTGATACATATAAAGATATTGATGAGCTGATTTCCTATTTGAACGGCTTTGATAATCTTTTCTGCGTAGGAAGAAACGGTCAGCACCGTTATAATAATATGGACCATTCAATGGCAACCTCGTTTGAGGCTGTAAGAGCAATAGAGAGCGCAAGCACCGACAAAACAGCGCTTTGGAAGGTAAATACCGAGCAGGAATATCACGAAGAAAAGAAAAACTGACATGCGGGGCTGTTCTGAACGAGCAGCCCTTTTTATCACAACGGGGTATGAAATGAACGATATTGAAAAATCAAAAGAACTGTTCTTAAAAATTTATCCGAATGAAAAGCTCTGTGCAAAGATAATGGATTATATAAAAAATCACAGGTCAAAGCTTAACTTTTATATTTATTTTTGCAAAAAAGGTAATTGGAGCCTTGCACTAAAGCAAAAACCGTTTGTAAAATTGTGTATTGCTTTTTCTATGTTGAATTATGTTAAGGAAAAATATGATGAGAAGTCAATTCCCGAAAAGGTTTTTTTTGACACAATGAGCGATATTGCAATTTGGATTGATGACCATAAGGAAAAAACAGGCGAGGACGGTCTTCTTGAGCTTAATTGGATTAAAAATCATATCAATATGAATATTTTTAAGCTCGGCAGACTCCAATTTCAGATGTACAGATATTATTTTGAGCCCGTTTATAAACGCGGAGAAAAGAGCATTAAGTACGGCGAGAGGATTTTGAATATTCATATTCCGCGCGGCGAGCCCCTTGATGTGGGCGAGTGCAGAAAAAGCGTTGAAACGGCAAAGGAATTTTTTAAAACATATTTTTCGGGTTATCCAACGAATTTTTTTATTTGCCACAGCTGGCTATTGTATCCCGGTAATAAAAGCTTTATGAAAGAGGGCTGCAATATCCTTCGATTTGCCGAAATGTTTGATGTCGTTAAATCGTTTGATATGCCGGGCGAGCCTTACCGATGGATTTTCGGAGTAAAAATCAATCCTCAAAAGCTATTGAGAAATAAGAGAAAAAGCGGAAGCTACGGCTTTTTCGATAAGCTGAAATGTGAAACATCGCTCCAAAAGAGCGCTTTGGAATATGTTAAAAACGGCGGAAAGCTCGGCGACGCAATGGGAGTTCTGCTGGATTAAAATTAATATGAAAAACAGTGAATCCCGTCAAGCCTTAGCCCGACGGGATTTTTAATTTATTTCTTATTTCATTGACTCTTCGTAAGCCTTAATCATCTTTTTAACCATCTGACCGCCTACTGAACCTGCCTGCTTAGAGGTAAGGTCACCGTTGTAGCCGTTCTTAAGGTTTACACCAACCTCAGAAGCTGCTTCCATCTTAAATCTGTTAAGAGCCTCTTTAGCCTCAGGAACAACATTCTTGCTGCTTGCCATTTTATTTACACTCCTTTTCAATTCAAATTGCGTTTGCAAATATATTGTTAGCGCAAATACGCATTTTAAAAATGAAAAATTTTAACAAAACAAGCGAAAAAATTTTTCCCAATACCCAAATTGTTTTTGATTGTATTTTATCAGTAAGCACATTTTTGATAAAAATTCAAGTCTTGTTTTTTTCTTAATTTTATGGTATTTGATATAATAGGGGATTGTTTTGATTTTTTATAAAATCGACCGCCTCATCATAAATAAAATTAAGGAGAAAGACTATGAATAAAAATATGACTGCGCTTGTGAGCTGCTTTGCAAGAGCCTACCACACTAAACACGATCGCCAATGCATTTACAGGGACGATTTGGCAGAAAAAATTTTAACCGACAAGGAGTATAAGGCTATTGCATATAATATGATTAGCGGTATTAATTTTTTTAATCCCGATTTTTCAGGGGATAATGCCGAAGCACTGAGATGGATAGTAAACAATAACCTTGCACCCACTGTTGTAAGCAGAAGCGCTTTTTGTGAAAAGCTTGTAAGAAATGCAATATGGATTGGTTGCAGGCAGTATTTGATTTTTGCTTCGGGTTATGATACCTCGGCATATAAACCCGAGTTAAAAAATATGTTTGTTCTTGAAATAGACAAGGAGGAAATGATTAACGACAAAAAAGCGAGAATAGAAAAAATCGGCATTGATTCGACGAATGTAGAATATGTTGCTTGTGATTTTTCAAAGCCCAATGAGATTTATTCAATTCTCAACACAAGCTATGACAAATCTCAAATGTCATTTAGCAGCTTTCTCGGAATCAGCTATTATTTAACAAAAGAGCAGTTTGATAATATGATTGAATTAATATCTTCAATAACCTGTCAGGGAAGTGAAATAGTTTTTGATTATCCTACGGCTGACACTGATATTGTATCCGAGCAAAACAGCGCGCTTGCCAATGCCGCCGATGAAGCAATGATGGCAAAATATACATATGACGAGATTGAAAGAATTCTGTCAAAGAACGGATATTTAATTTATGAACATTTAAACAGCAACGATATTGAAAAGCAGTATTTTGAATATTATAACAAAATCCACAAGCATAAACTTCGTTCGCCGAAAAATGTTGCTTTTTGCTTGGCAGTAAAAAAAGAGCACTAAATCAATATAGAATCCAAATCCAAGGGAACGTTCTGAAAGAGTAAACAAAAAGCAGACACTTTTTGTTTACTCTTTCACATTATACCTATGGAGAATTGAGTTGTTGAAGTTAAACTTTTTTCTTAATTAATCCGTGCTTATTGCAGTAAATATAAACATATCCGCCTCCGCGCAGATTAAGCCGAGCCTGAGCATTTGATTCCGGATAGAGCTTGATTATACTGCATTTATCAGTGCTGACAAATGCAATAAAGGAGATATAGTGCTCCTTGGTCATTTCGTGAGATATTGAAATATAATGCTCATCTTCAACAGGCTGAATTTCAATGGGGTGGCAGGAGTCAGCATCTTCTGCTTCAAGCGGAGGCAGGGTAATTCCGCAGCAGCTAATTAACGCTTCACCGTTTGAATGAATTATATTTCCGCATACAGGGCAAACATAAAATTTTGAGCGAAGGATATTTGATGAAATATTATTATTTGTTATATATTCACCCGACATAAGCTCAATAACCGAAACACCCAATGCCTTTGAAAGAGGCTCAATAAGAGCTATATCCGGCAATCCCTTTCCGGACTCCCATAGTTAAGGTTATTGCTTCCCCTGCGTACCGCATCCCGACAC
>CAMFBH010000003.1 GCA_945948515.1 uncultured Clostridia bacterium | reverse complement strand
CATTTTTTAACATTTAAATTTGCTCCGCATTTATAACAAAGACCTTTGCAATCTGGCTTGCAGAGCATTTTGCTGGGTAAATAAAGCTGAATTTCTTCATTCACTAATTCTTCAATATCAAGCATTCCGTTTGAAACAACAATATATTCGTCGTCATCGGTATCATTGCTCATGCTCGGAACGAGAATTTTGCTGACAGAAAAAATAATAGGCTTTTCAATATCGCAAGCACATCTGTCGCAGAAGCCGATAAAAGTAAACGCAATAGATAAATCTAAATAAACTACATCTGCTTTAGAATAAATCTTGCCTTTTAATTCAACCGGCTTTTTAATCGGGTTGTATGTTGCATACATAAGATTGCTCATATCAACCTTAGTGCTGATTTCTATTGTTTCTCCGCTTCCGTTGAAGAGATTGGATACATCAATCCGCATAACATCACCTCAAGTTAGCACTTTTAGTATTATATATACAGATATAAAGTTTGTCAATAGAAATTTAAAATTATTATTTATAAATATTCAGTAAAAAAGGAGCCGAAAGCTCAGCTCCTAATTAATTTTACATTTCTTCCGCGTAATCAAAAATTTCAACTGGAAGGTCTTCCTTGTCACAGCTGATTGTGAAGTAAAAATCAACATCGGAAGCCTCAGAAAGCTCTGAAACCATTTCAAAAAACTGAGGGAGCTTTGAATAATCTCTTCCTACAATTTTGAAGGTTGCATCAACAAGTATATCAGTAACATCATAGTTTCCGGCACAGATACCGCTGAGGAATCCGTAAAGCGCTTTATGACCGTTAATTCTGTATGTTTCTGTTTCCAAAAGGCGGGCTTTTGAAGAAATATCATAAGTAAGCTTCGGCTCTTTTTCGACGCAAACAACATTGCCGTCCGAAGTATCAACGCATGAATTAACCATGTCGATAAGCTTTTTAGTTTTTCCTGCACCTTTATTTCCTATAATGAGTTTAATCATTTAATATATACCTCCGTGGATTAATCTTTACTACATAATATCATATACCCAACTGTTTTTCAAGTTTTTCTTTTTCACTTTCATAACCGGGTTTTCCGAGAAGTGCAAACATATTTTTCTTGTAGCTTTCCACACCCGGCTGATTAAAGGGATTAACGCCTAAAATGTAGCCTGATATAGCACATGCCTTCTCAAAGAAATAAAGTAAAGCTCCGATTTCTTCTTCATTGATTTTTTCACATTCAAGGATGAGATTAGCAACTCCACCCTCTGTGTGGGCAAGAAGTGTTCCCTGGCGAGCCTTTTCGTTAACGAAGCTCATGGGTTTACCGGCAAGGAAATTCAAACCGTCAATATTGCCCTCCTGCTCTGTGATAATATAATCATCAACAGGCTCTTTGAAATTTACAACGGTTTCAAACATAAGTGAGCTTCCGCTTTCCTGAATGAACTGACCTACGGAATGGAGATCGGTTGAGAAAATACAGGAAACGGGATAAATTCCCTTTGTATCCTTACCCTCGCTTTCTGCAAAGAGTTGCTTTAACCATTCATTCATCATTGCAAAGCAAGGCTCATATGAAACAAAGCACTCAAGTCTTTTACCCTTATTATAAAGACAGTTTCTTACAGCGGCATATTTAAGACAGCCGTTATTATCAACGCTCTCTTCGCAAAAGCTTTCCATGGCATCTCTTGCGCCTGCCATAAGCTTATCAATATCAATTCCTGCAACAGCAATCGGAAGAAGACCGACAGCAGTAAGAACAGAATATCTTCCGCCGACATCATCGGGTACAACAAAGGTTTCATAGCCTTCTTTGTCGGCAAGGTTTTTAAGTGTTCCTTTTTCTTTATCGGTGGTACAGAAAATTCTTTTAGCAGCTTCTTCGGGTGAATACTTCTTGTACATTAAATCTCTGAATACTCTGAAAGCAACAGCCGGTTCGGTTGTTGTTCCGCTCTTAGAAATAACATTAACACAGAAATCCTTTCCTTCGCAAAGAGCAACAACCTCATTGAGCATTGAGGGACTTATTGAATTTCCGATAAAATAGATTTGAGGAGTATCCTTTGCAAGAAGATTGTAATTAGGAGATTTAAGACATTCAATAACCGCACGGGCTCCGAGATATGAGCCTCCTATACCGATAACAATTAATATATCTGAATTCTTTTTAATATATTCAGCCGCAGATTTGATTCTTGAAAATTCATCCTTATCATAATTTTCAGGCAAATCAAGCCAACCAAGAAAGTCGCTTCCCTCACCAGTTTTGCTGTTAAGAGTTCTGAGAGCTGTTACAGCTTTTTCTTCCATAGCTTTTATTTCGTTCTCGCTGACAAAGCCATTGGCATATTTTGTTACTAATTTTACCATAAATATACTTCCTTTTGATATATTACGAACAAAAATTATACTACAAACTTATGTTATTTTCAACATAAATTTTAAATTATCTAAAATAGTTTTAAAAATTTTTTAAATAAATATTTAAATGAAACCTTTTCAACGCTTGTAGGCGACACAAGCGGAATCTCACACAAGGTTTTTTTGTTTTGAACAACTGTTATACTCCCGAGAACAGTTCCTTTTTTCACAGGCGCATTTATTTCTTGATTAATTTTATATACATATCTGAATTCTCCTGAGCCTTTTTGAACGAGAATTTCCTTTGCCTTGCTGTATTGCGGAGTTATTTCTTTAATTACTCCTTTTTTAATTTTAACATTTGTTATATTCTTTTCGTTAATTGCAGGCTTTCTAACCTCATAATTTGCAAAACCGTAATCAAGAAGAGCCGAGGCAGAATCAAATCGTTCTTTACTTGTTTTACTACCGAGAACAACCGCAACAAGGCTCATACCGTCTCTCTCAGCAGTAGCGCTGAGACAAAATCCCGCCTGAGTGGTTGTTCCGGTTTTTAATCCGGTTATTCCTTTGTAGGTTTTTATAAGCTTATTAGTATTGGTTAATTCAGTTTCACCGTTTCTAAGCGAGTCAATCCAAACTGTTGAATACTTTTTTATCTTTTCGTGCTTCATAAGCTCTGCAGAAATAACGGCGAGGTCGTGAGCGGTTGAATAATGCATTGTGGCAGTATCATCAAGACCTGTGCAGTTTTCAAAAACAGAGTCCTTTAGTCCGAGTTCTTTTACTTTGTCGTTCATCATTTTTACAAAGCCCGCTTCGCTTCCTGCTATATATTCTCCCAAAGCAGTACATGCATCGTTTGCGCTTGAAATAACAACAGATTTCAAAAGGTCGTCAACTGTCATTTTTTCTCCGAGTTCAAGCCATATCTGTGAGCCGCCTTTATCAACCGCATTCTGAGATGCAGTCACTTCGTCTGTAAGCGATATTTTTCCGTTATCTATTGCTTCCATAACTAACAGCAAGCTCATAACCTTCGTTACCGATGCAGGCGATAAACGCTCGTTTTCATTACTCGCACAAAGCACATCACCTGTATTAATGCACATGAGAATATATGATTTTGCACTAACCTCAACAGGCTTTTCTTCTGCTTCGGCATATATCGGAAAAGCAAGAATTAAAATGATTGACAAAAAGAATGAAAAAACTTTTTTCATAAATATCACCTATATAAATTATATTCCGTTTCTATTGTATAAATACTGAAAATTTGTTATAATGAGCAACGATAATTATTTTATTCGGAGGAAAACGGTGAAAGCGGCATTTTATACTCTCGGATGTAAGGTTAATCAATATGAAAGCGAATATATGGCGGAATTATTAAAGAAAGCCGGATATGAAATTGTGAGCCATGATGAAAAGGCTGATTATTATATTGTTAATTCCTGCACTGTTACTGCAACTGCCGATCAAAAAACAAGGCAGAATATAAGAAAGTTTAAAAGAAATAATCCTGATTCAACAGTAATTTTAACAGGCTGTATGCCGCAGGCTTATCCTGAAGAAGCAGAAAAGCTCTTTGAGGCTGATATTGTTTTATCAAATAAAGATAACGGTGATATTTTATCATTAATTAATCGTTATAATATCGAAAAATCGAGGATTGTTAATATAAATAAGCACGAAAACGGTGATTTATTTCAAGAATGCACAATTTCTCACTTTAACGAAAGAATAAGGGCTTTTGTAAAAATCGAAGACGGATGCGACAGATTTTGCTCATACTGTATTATTCCCACTTCGAGAGGAAGAGTTCGCTCAAAAAGTCTTGAGGATTTAAAAAAAGAGGTTTGGCTTCTTGCCGATAACGGTATATCGGAGATAGTGCTTGTCGGAATTAATCTTTCCTCATACGGAAAGGGCGAAGATTTTAACATTGTTGATGCAGTTTCATTATGTGCAGAAAATCCGAAAATTAAGAGAGTAAGATTAAGCTCTCTCGAGCCTGACCATATAACAGACGATGTTATTAAAGGTTTAAGCAGGATTGAAAAGTTCTGCCCTCATTTTCATTTATCTCTCCAATCCGGAAGCACAGAAGTTTTAAGACTGATGAACAGGCATTACTCTGCCGATGATTATTCCCTGCTCTGCTCAAAACTGAGAAGCACTTTTAAAGACTGTACTCTTACAACCGATGTTATGGTTGGCTTTACAGGAGAAACAGAAGAATTATTCAATGAAAGCGTTGAATTTGTTAAGAAAATCGGATTTGAGAAGGTTCATGTTTTCCCTTACTCCGACAGACCGGGTACTGTGGCATCTAAAAGAAGCGGAAAGATTTCAAAGGAAGAAAAGAAGCGCAGAAGCGCAATAATGATAGATGAAACAGATAAAATAAGAGAGGAATATTTCAATTCTCTTATTGGTAAATCTGTTTGTGTTTTATTTGAAAATATGGTTTCTAAAGGAGTGTATCAGGGATATACAAAAAACTACGCACCGGTAAGGGTGCGCAGTGAAGAAAATTTAATCGGTTATGAAAAAGATGTAACAATTAAATCGGTTAATCTTTTTTCGGACTGCTGTGAAGGAATTCTTTTATAAGTTCAGCTTCTTTCTTCATATTTTCGTTTTCAGGTGAAAACAAGTTACTGTATGAAAAAAGATAAAAGCCGTCTATATCTTCAAGCTGGTTGATATAAGTTAATTGCCTTGAAATAATATTTGAATTGTTTTTGAATTCATTGATTGCATCTTTATTCTTTGTTGAAGCGTATTTATCTTCTTTTCCGCATTTATATACGGGAAGTCCTATGCAAAGGCTGCATGCTTTGTTTAAAGAAATCCATTTTTTGCAGTTGAACATAAAAGGCATACTATCATTTTTAAATCCATAGTACATTTGCGGACATATTACATCGCAGTAGCCATTGTTACCGCACCAGGAAACAACATCGGCGTATAGAGATGAAAGATTGTTTTCAACATTTCCGGAAGGGCTGATAACAAATTTAACATCCGGTTTTATTTCTTTAATTGCTATATAAACATTTTTTATCATTTCGGAAATCTTGCTTATTCTCCATTTGGTGAGACTTAAATCCCCTCCTGTTGCAAGGTAATATTGATATTGAGAAGAGTCTATTTCTTTTGATTTTGTTGGATAAAAGTAGTCGTCGAAATGAATTGCATCTATTGCATAAAGTCCGACTATTTCTTTTACGCCGTTAACTATCAGCTCAATAACTTCATTGCAGGCTGGATTGAAATAAATACCGTTATCCGATATATAAACGAATGCTTTTGTTTGTTCGTTATTGTACCAAATCTTTGCAGGATTAGAATCACACAAAAGATTTATATCTGTATTACTGCTAACCCTGTACGGATTAATCCATGCTTCTATTTTTAGGCTTTGATTATGAGCACACTCAACCATAACTGCGAACGGGTCATAGGGCATTTCCCCGCCCTGCGTTCCGAAGCAGTATTCACTTAGAGGAAAATATGTAGATTTATAAAATGAATCTGCATACGGTCTAATCTGAACCACAACGGTATTTAATCCGAAATCCTTAATGCCCTTAAAGGTGTTTTGAATTTCGGATTTAAAGCTTGCTTCATCGGGACATCTTTTTGTTATTTGAGAAAGCTCATAATATGTAATCCAAACCGCCTTTGTTTTAAACTCGGTATTAGCTTTTTGAGATGTGATTTCTTTTTTTTCGCTTGTACTTGCGGTTGTTTGCAAGGAGTTAGTTGAAACAGTGCAGGAGCAAAGCAGTACTAATGATAATATGCATACAAATATTTTTTTCATAAACTTGACACTTTCAAATATTTAAGTTAAATTTAAGTAGGTGATTATTATGCAATACAGGATAGGAAACAGTAAATATGTTAGGCTAAGCGGAGAAACATTGGAAATAGTTTGCCCAAAATGCAATAAAACCGGAACCTTCGGAGTTTTTTCAAACAGTGAAGTTAGGCTTATCCCTGAATTTCCACTGTTTGATGCTGATATTGTATATTTTGCAGTATGTCCTAATTGTGCTCAGGTGTATGCACTCAGAGGAAAATCCGGCAAAAGCTTTAAAAAGGATAAATTGAGCGTTGGAAATTTTGACCTGCTTGAGCTTGAACAGTTTTGAATTATCAATTCTCAGCGCATACTTTTTTGCCGTAAGTGTTATATCAATTGCACTAACTCTTTCCGATAAAAGAAGAGCAATAAAAGGGAAATACAGAATTAGTGAAAACACTTTGATGCTGTTTTCTCTTCTCGGCGGAAGCGCAGCAATGCTTATTACAATGAAGTTGTGCAGACACAAAACAAAGCATAAAAAGTTTATGTTAGGAATTCCTTTGATAATCCTGTTGCAAATTACAGTATTTTTATTAATATTGTTTATTAAAAAAGGCGGTTAAACCGCCTTTTTTAATTATAAAATTATGCAAATTAATCCGTTACATCCCTCGTTGATGACCCGTTCAATTGTTTCTCTGAATTTCTTCCTTGCATCATCGGGCATTCTGTACAGCTTGTTATGAAGGCCTTCGTTAACGAGCTCGTGAAGAGATTTTCCGAATATATTTGACTGCCAGATTTCACTTGGATTTTCTTCAAATTCCTTAAGCAAATACATAACAAGCTCTTCGGATTGGGATTCACTTCCTACAATCGGTGCAACCTCAGTACAGGTGTTACATTTTATCATATGTATTGAGGGTGCCTGAGCCTTGAGTCTAACTCCGTACCTTCCGCCCTGCTTCATAATCTGAGGCTCTTCAAGAGAAAGCTGATCCATTGTTGGCATTACTATACCGTAACCCGTGCTCTCAACATCGTTGAGGGCTTTTTCTATTGATTTAAACCTACATTTAACTCGGCTTAATTCAACAAATTCGCTCATTAATTGGCGTTCATCAACTATTTCTACGCCGCATTCCTCACTGAGAATCTTATAGAAAAATTTATTGTCTATTGAAACCTTAACGCTTACACGCCCGTTAGATAGGTTAACATTGTCAATTTTTGCAAAATCAATGTTTTCATTCTGCTCTAATTTATCCGCAAAATCGAATACGCTTCTTATGCTCGTAACTTCTGAGGATATATTTCTGACAAAGGAGAAAATGTCCTTTTTAAGCCAGTTATCAAGGCTTAAATTTTTAGTCCACAGAGGTAGATTAACCGAAATATCGCATACGGGAAATTCGTATAAAACATTTAAAAGTATTTCCTTAATTTCTTTTTCGTCAAGTTCAAGACAATTAACCGGAAGAACGGGAACATTGTATTTTGAGGAAAGATTTGAAGAGAGTATTTTCGCATCTTCGCCTTGAGGATTTATGCAGTTCAAAAGAACTACAAACGGCTTATTTAATTGCTTTAGCTCATCAATAACTCTTTCTTCTGCCTGCTCATATTCATCTCTTGAAATATCACTGATGCTTCCGTCGGTTGTTACAACAAGGCCGATTGTTGAATGCTCTGTAATAACCTTTTTAGTTCCGATTTCAGCCGCCATATTGAATGGTATTTCTTCTTTAAACCACGGAGTCATAACCATTCTCGGCTCGTCGTCTTCGATGTATCCCAACGAGCTCGGAACTATGTATCCAACACAGTCAATCATTCTGATTTTAAGCTGAATCTTGTTTTCCATAGTGATTTCTATTGAATCCTCAGGAACAAATTTCGGTTCTGTTGTCATTATTGTTCTTCCGGCTGAAGACTGCGGAAGTTCATCCTTTGCCCGTTCTCTTTGAAACTCCCCTTCTATGTTCGGTATAACAAGGGTATCCATAAATTTTTTAATAAAGGTAGATTTTCCTGTTCTTACGGGACCTACTACACCAATATAAATATCGCCTTGTGTTCTTGAAGAGATATCGCTGTAAATATCATTTGTCATGTTTCTTCCTCCTTAAACTCCCGGAATCAGAATTATCTGAGGAGATGAAAGCCTTTCTTCCGATAATTCATTTTCTGAAATAATTAAATCAACATCTGAATTGAATTTTTTTGCAATATCCCACAGCTCTTCGTTAGCCTTTGCAAAGTAAACCGTTAATGCCGGTGAATCAATAATATTTTCATCGTCAAGCAAATCATAAGAGCTGATATAGTTTAAAGGCTTGTAGTTATAGGTCATGCACTTAAACTCGGCATTTGCTCTGATTTCAATTTTATCTCCAGATTTCAGGGTGTAGTCAAGGGAAAGCAGACTTATATTGCTTTTGCAGTTTGTAAATTCCTTATTTATTGAAAAGCGTTTTGTTTCAAACGAATTAACAAACATATATTCATTTTCACCGTTAATTATAAAGGCTTCTGTACAAAACTCTGCATCAACATAGTGAGAATTGCAGTTCACGGTAAATTTGTTTACAAAAACATTTATATCTATTATTTCCTTAATATCCGCGTTGTTGAAGCCTGCTTCAATAACTAACGATTTTTCAGCACAATCTATTTCGCCGTCTGAGAAAACAACTGCATTTTTTAGCTTCTGCTCGCATTTATATTTTGAATAAGAATCGGTGCAAACACATATTGAATCCTCATTGAAAACTTCGATTTCAGCAATTAACGAACCGAAAATTTCAATATTTCTGAGAGCATTTTCGTTATCAGATTTTGCTTTAGCACAAAAGTTTGAAAAGGACAGCCTTGAAAAAACTAATGAATCCTCACATGTTCCCGGAACTTCAATAATTTTACTCACTTCAAAATTATTTACAAATTTTGATATTTCATCTTTCTCATTTAAATAACAAATAGATGCATCTATATTTGCTTTTATTAAGAGCTTATCCTTTATCAATTTAATCTCTGTAACATTGCATCTTTTGAAACAGCTTATTATATTCTTAATTGCAGGACCGTCAGGATTAATTTCACAAAGCTCGTCAAATTCAATTAACGAATCGTCTTCGCATATAGGAACAAGGCAGGAGTACTTTTCTTTTTTGAAGTTTGCATTGTCACAAGACAGCATTGCGCTGTTTTGCTCATAACAATAAATACAAACATAAAGATTAAGGGCACACGAAACATCTATTCTGCGCTGACTTATTATTTTGTGATTATCGTATTTTTTTGTTAGAACCGCTTTTGCTCTGTATTGGGAGTAGTCCTTATCTGTAGTAACGGATTTAGTGAACTCCTCTTCATAGTCGAATGATGATATACATCCGCTGTCATTTATGTAAACAACATTTATTGTTGTTTTGCCGTGAACCTTAATTTCACCCGGCAAGAGTTCGCATCCCGTTACAACCGATTCGGTTTTGCATCTCTTAACGCTTAAAATATCGCTGCAATATTGCATTAAAGAAACAGCGATATCAAGGTTTAATTCAAGAGTATCGGAGAAAAGCTCTTTTTTTGTAGAAAAATTAGAGTAAGTCTTATTGCATTCCATAGTTTTGACCCCTTTTGCAGTTTCTACAAATACCTATGCTCAAAACATTTGAAATATAACAAAAAAGAAGCAACAATTGTTGCTTCTGAAATATGTTAGTTTTCACTTTTTTTAATTTTAAACAACGCACGAAGAAACGGCGCTAAAAACTTAGGACTTTTAATCAGAATAACTTTCATAAAACCACCCATCTATTTTTTGCAGCACATTATACCGAGTATAATTACTACTACTGCAAGAACTCTGCATACCCATACCTGAGGAAGACAGCATGCAAGAACGCAACCTGTTCCGAAGGCAATCCACAAAAAATCGCGCTTGCAAAGTTTTTTCATAGTAAACACTCCCTTTGTACTGTTTACTATATGATATGTGATTGTAAATTAATCGTTACTCATTATGACAAGCAAAATTCCTTTTTTAACTACAATATTTACAGTATTCTCTTTAAATTCATTGCTTTGACCCAATGAAGAGAATGGCTCTAAATCAGCATTTTTCAATGGATATTTTGCCCCTTTTATTGTTATACCGCAGGATTTTTCACCGAATGAAAAAAGTGAAAAGAATTTATAACCGTCGTTTTTCTTCAAAGTACATTCAGTATTAAATGCAAAAATTTTATTATTTTGATTTATAATACTCAATTGTGCGCCCTTACTTAAAGCATAGCAGGAACAGAGAATATTAGAGTATGTGTGGTCAATTCTTGAACCTATTCCTCCGAGAACGATAATATCCTTAAAACCTCTTTTTAATGCTTCCTTTACACAAAAGAGTGTATCGGTATCGTTTTTTTCTGTTGGAAGAACAATTTTTTCATATTTAACAGTAGGATTTTTTGACGAATCAAAATCACCAATAAGTAAATCGGGCTTAATACTTAATGCATCGAGCTTTAAATAACCGCTGTCAGCTGCAATTACAAAGGTGTTTTCATTAATATAATTACTTATATAATCAATATTGCTTTCAGGTGCTCCGCTAACAATAACGCACTTGTTAATTTTTACCATTTTTTTATATCCTTAATTTGATTATATAAAGCTATATAGCTTTGATGGCGGGAATCACTGATTTTTCCGCATTTCACTGCCTCATTAACGGCACAACCTAAATCTGAGCAATGTGAGCATGAGTTAAATCTGCAATTACCCAAGTACTCTCTGAACTCCTTGAAGCAATATGCAAGATCTTCTTTTTCGATAGAATTGCATTTTTCAAAATCAATTGAAGAAAAACCGGGCGTGTCTGCAACATAACCACCGCAAATTTTATAAAGCTCGCAGTGTCGGGTTGTATGTCTTCCTCTGCCAAGCTTTTTGCTTGTTTCACCTGTTTCAAGTAGGAGGGAAGGCTCGAGTGAATTTAAAAGCGTTGACTTCCCTACTCCGCTGTTTCCGGTAAAGGCACAAATTTTTCCTGATATCAGCTCTTTAATGTTGTTAATACCAATTCCGTTTTCATTTGAAACAGAAAAGCATTTATATCCTGCTTTTTTGTAAATATCAATGTATTTTTTACAGCTTTCTTCATATGCAAGGTCGGATTTAGTAAAAATAATTACGGGCTCAATATCGCAGTTTTCAGCGATTGCCGTAAGCTTATCAATATTAAAGGTGTTTACTTCCGGATCCTTAAATGAAGATAAAATAAAAAGCAAATCAATATTTGCAAGCGGAGGACGCACAAGAGAGTTTTTTCTGTTTTCAATTTCTTCTATCGTGTTTTCGGAATTATTGTTAATACTGATTTTAACATTGTCTCCGACGAGAGGAGTTATTTTGCTTTTTCGAAATAAACCTCTCGCTTTGCATTCGAAAACACCCTCGGCGGTTTCTACATAATAGAAACCGCCGATTCCTTTGATTATTTTTCCGTTAGTCATTAATTATCCTATTGTACCGTCGGCTGAGACTGAGGTTGAGAAATAGTAGTAAAAGCAAATGTTACGGTTTTGTTTGAATCAACTGCAACAGTTTCTTCCTGAATTTCACCGATTGTTTTTAGCTTTAACGAAACATTTATGCTTGTGTCTGCTTCTGCGTTGATTGTCAGAGAAACTGTTGACCCGTCGCATTCAACAGACTTGCTTGCATACTGCTCACCGTCAACATAAACAATTAGAGTGTCGGATGTGTTTGTAATAGGAAGAATTGCTTTAACCTTAATTGTGTATTTTTCAGGCTTAGCGGTTGTTGTAACACCCGTGCTGACAACTATTTTAATTTTATCGCTGTCCGAAATCTTAATACCAGAATTGGGATACTGGCTTAAAACAATATCCTTTTCCATTTCATTGTCTTCTTCAACAACTTCAATGTTTTTAAATCCGTAATTGTTTAAGAATTCTGTTGCCTTGGTTTTTGTCATTCCACGGACATCGGGAACTACAAGCTCTGTTTTTTGAGATGTTGAAGGACCGGTGCTGACATAAATCTTTATTTCAGTGTCGGATGAAACGGAAGTTGATGATTTCGGTGAAGTATAAACAACATAATCCTCTTCAACCGTTTCACTTGATACTTCAACTATATTGCAGTTAGTTAATCCTGCGTTTTTCATAATTTCAAGAGCTTTTTCGGATTGCTTTCCGTAAACATTAGGAACCTTAATATCTTTATTAGATTTAGAAACCTTTAATGTTACAGTGCTTCCTTCAAGAGCCTTAACACCTGCTTCCGGCGATTGTTCAACAACTATACCGGGGTCAACATCATCACGGTTAACATATTCGGCAACGAATTCATAGGGGTATGCTTTATTGTCTTTTAATTCATCAAAAGACATACCGACAAAATTTTCGAGCTTTCTTGTGTTTGTATTAAAATTGCCTGTTGCAGCCATAACAAGAACAACTATTGCTCCGATTAAAACGATAACGCCAACGATAACTCCCGTGATAACTTTTTTCTTACGGGCTTTTTCTTCTGCCTCGTATTCTTCGTCATCAATCTCGTCGTATATCTCATTATCTGTGTGACTGTCAACCTCGTGAAGACCATAATCGGTTTGAGGAGTTTGAACATATTTTGTAGGTTCAGTATCCGAATAAGAATAATAATCAAAAGTTGTTTGAGGATTTTTTATTATTTCCTCAATATCAAGAAGCATTTCAGTTGCAGTTTGATATCTGTCCTCAGGATTTTTTTGCATAGCGTGAACACAGATTTGTTCAAGACCGAGTGGAATATCAATGTTTATCTCAGTAAGTTTTTTTGCATCAGCCTGAAGCTGCATCAACGCAACCGATACAGCATTTTCAGCCTCGAACGGAACTCTTCCTGCAAGCATTTCATACAGAACAACACCAACAGAATATATATCCGCTCTTTCATCTGTGAAGTCGCCTCTTGCCTGCTCCGGACTTATATAATGAACCGAGCCGATTGCACTTTCGGTCATAGTTTTTGTTTCACTTCTGCTGAAACGGGCAATTCCGAAATCAGTAACTTTGATATTGCCGTTTGGAAGCAAAATAATGTTTTGAGGCTTAATATCACGGTGAACTATTCCTTTGTCATGTGCATGCTGGAGAGCTCTTAAAATTTGTGTAACAAAGAAAAGTGCATCGTTCCATGTTATGGCACCCTGCTTTTTAATATATTCTTTTAAGGTTATGCCGTCAACATATTCCATAACAATATATTGAAGCTTATCGCCAAAGCTAACATCATAAACCTTAACAATATTCGGATGAGACAAAACAGCAATTGCTTTGCTCTCATTTTTAAATCTTCTTCTGAATTCATCATTTTCAAGAAATTCATCTTTGAGAATTTTTACTGCAACAATTCTGTCATCAGCATTATCGTATGCCTTATAAACAACAGACATACCGCCAACTCCGATTATTTCCTGAATTTCATATCTTCCGTCAAGTCTTTTTCCGACATAATTATCCATAAAATACGAGCCTCCCTTTATCTTGCAATGGCAACCACGGTGATATTGTCTCCGCCGCCGTTGTTATTTGCTTTTTTTACGAGTCTGTCTGCAAAAGCATAGTATTTTCCGTCGCTGATTTCATTTGCAATCTCCTGAGTGCTGACGAAATTAGATAATCCGTCTGTACAAAGAATAAGCATATCATTTTCATTAAAATCAATCTGATTAAAATCAATTTCTATTGACTTATCAACACCGATTGCTCTTGTAATTAAGTTCTTATTCGGATGGTTAAGCGCTTCTTCGGGAGTTATTTTTCCTTTTGAAACAAGGTCTTGAACTAAGCTGTGGTCAACAGTTACCTGCTCAAGATCACCATTATGAGAAATGTATGCTCTGCTGTCACCCGCATGGGCAATGTACACTTGGTCGTCTTTTAAAATAACGCAAACCACTGTTGTTCCCATTCCGTGAAGCTCGGGCTGAGTATCTGCCATGTCATAAACTTCAATATTGGCGGCAACAAGAGCGGAATGTAGCATATTTTTGATTGAGGAATCGCTCATATTTTCTCTGTAAGCGGCGCTGATTTTATCACTGATAACCTTAACGGCAAGTGCACTGGCAATATTACCGCCTGCTGCACCGCCCATACCATCGCATACAACTGCCCAAACAACTTCGCCCGGAAGCTCACCGACAGCGTAGGCATCCTGATTGGATTCCCTGACCTTTCCTTTATCAGTTTTGGCTGCTATTTTCAATGAACATACCTCCCTGTTTTTTATTTCTTCTTAACTGACCGCAGGAAGCGTTTATGTCACTTCCGAGGGTTCGTCTAATTGTAGCATTAATTCCGCATGATTTCAAGGTTTCGCAAAATGAATTGATTCTTCTTTCGCTTGAGCGGATATTATTTCTTTCTTCAACATTATTAACCGGAATAAGATTAACATGGCAATGAACATCTTTAAGCAAATAATAAAGCTGTTTTGCACATTCATCGGAATCATTTAGACCTTTAATCAAAGTGTACTCAAAAGACACTCTTCGCCCCGTTTTTTCAGAATACTCTTTCATAGCCTCAACGGTTTTTTGAATTCCCCATTTGTTATTTACCGGCATTGTTTTGCTTCTTATTTCGTCTGTCGGCGCGTGAAGAGAAAGAGTGAGCGTAATCGGCAGTTTTTCATCAATGAGTTGATATATTTGAGGAACAAGTCCGCATGTTGATACGGTAATATTTCTCATTGAAATATTAAGCCCTCTTTCCGAATTGATTAAGCGGATAAATTTAACAGTATTATTAAAATTATCAAGCGGCTCCCCTATTCCCATCATTACTACATTAGATATTCGTATATTTAAGTCCTTTTGTGCAGTATGAATTTGGGATTCAATTTCTCCCGGAAGCAGGTTTCTGAAAAATCCGGCAAGCGTGGAAGCGCAGAAGGTGCATCCCATTTTACATCCTACCTGACTTGAAACACAGATAGTGTATCCGTACTTATATTTCATTACAACGGATTCAACAAACTCACCGTCATAAAGCCTAAAAAGGTATTTAACTGTTGAATCAATTTCTGAAACGAGCTTTTTTTCGATTGAAAGTGAGGAAATAAAGAATTTTTCAACCAGAACTGTTTTTAAATCCTTAGGAATATTCTTCATCTCATCAAATGAAGAAACACCGTGGATATGCAACCATTCAAAAATTTGATTTGCTCTGTATTTCGGAAGGGACAGCTTATCTGCTTCAAGTCTTAGTTCTTCAAGACTAAGTGATTTAATGTCTGTTTTTTCCTGCATTATTTATTCCTTTCGATGATTGCAAAGAAGAAACCGTCTCCTCCGTTTACAGACGGAAAGATGGTTTTAGAGTCAATAAGTGAAAATGATGAATTATTATTCAAAAAAGAATTAACAACATTTTCGTTCTCTTTTTTATTCAGTGTACATGTTGAATAAATAATTCTGCCGCCTTCTTTAAGATATGTACTTGCATTGCTTAAAATAGATAATTGGATTTCGGGCAGATTTTTAATTGAATCTAGGTTTTTATATTTAATTTCCGGCTTCCTGCGAATAATTCCGAAACCGGAGCAAGGAACATCACATAAAATTTTATCAGCCATAGGCAATTCGGGATTTATTCCTGTTGCATCGTTTGCCATGGTTTTAATGCATGTAATTCCAAGCCTTTGAGCGGATTCTTCAATAAGCCTAAGTCTATGCTCATACAAATCAAGTGCCAGTACAGTCCCTTTATTATGCATTCCTTGAGCGATTGTAAAGGCTTTTCCCCCGGGAGCTGAACAAAAATCAATAACTGTTTCTCCCTGCTGTGCATTTAATGCATTTGCACATTCTGTACTTGATAAATCCTGTATATGAAATAAACCGTTTTTATAGGCTTTAGTTTCAGCAATATTAATGTGAGAATTAATTTTGACGCTGTTATTAACAATTTCTCCGTCAATTCTCTCACAATTTAATTCATAAAGGAGCTCATTTTCATCAACATACAGAGTGTTTGGCTTTGCAAATATCGGTGCTTTACCGTTTATTGCCGGCAAAAAACTCTCAACACATTCTTCTCCGTAGGCTTTTTTCAACATATTTATCAAATGCTGAGGACATGAATAATAAACATCTTCTCCGTCGCTGAGGGAAATTTCAATTCTGTTTCTGTCTGCATTTCTCAAAACTGCATTTATCATTTTTGAATAGTAGCCTAGAGAATTTTTCTTTGCAAGCTCAACCGATTCACTTACTGCCGCCATGGAAGGAATTTTATCACAGTAATAAAGCTGATATATTCCCATTTCAAGTATAATTCTGACTTTAGGCTTTGGAGAGCTTTGAGTGAATTTATCAATGATATAATCAAGAGTTATTTTTCTTTCAACAACTCCGTAAACAAGAGCACTTATAAAAGCTCTGTCACGCGGGGACAAAACGCTTTTTAACATATTATCAAGCACTATTGTTGAATATGAGCTGTCTTTGAATATTTTGCAAAGCGCTTCAAACGCAATTTGTCTGTTATTCTTCATCTGTTCCTATCTGAAATTAATAATAGTCTTAAAAGTGTTGCAACGGCTGAAGCAAGCGCAGCAACATAAGTTAACGCAGCAGCGGTAAGAACTTTTTTTGCTCCGCTGTACTCTGAGTCAGTAAGAAATCCGCAAGAATCAATTGTTTTCAATGCTCTTCTGCTTGCGTTGAATTCAACCGGGAGTGTCAAAAGCTGAAATAAAGCAACAATCGAATACAGAATTATTCCGGCATAAATAAGCGGTTTAGTATTTAAAAAAATTCCGAAAAGTGCAAGCGGAATACCAAGACTTGAACCTATATTGGTTATCGGAATAATTGCATTTCTGAATTTCAGCGGAACATATCCTTGCGCATGCTGACATGCATGACCTGCTTCGTGGCATGCGATACCCACCGCCGCTATGCTTGCAGAATCAAAAACCTTTTGCGAAAGACAGATTTCTTTAGTTGAAGGATTATAATGATCGGTCAGATTGCCTGAAATTCTTTTAATTTTAACATCGGTAATACCGTTTTGCATTAAAAGATTATAAGCGGCTTCAGCACCTGTCATTCTTCTTGAATTTGAAATTTTTGAGTATTTATTATAATTGGATTTAACCTTAACCTGACATATTACTGCGAAAATAAATACAGGTATCATAATAAATCCGGTCATATAATAAGCAAAATATGCACCCATAACTAATCTCCTAATATTGCACCGACTTCAATTTTATTGCCGAGTAAAAAGTCTTTAATGCTCATCCTTTTCTTGCCTTCAAGCTGAACCTCAAGTATTCTAATGCATTTTCCGTCACCGCAGAAAACAATAAGTTCATTACCGCTTTTAACAACTTCACCGTATTTTTTACCTTTTGCATCGGTATCACATAATTCTGATTTGTGAATTTTAATATTTTTTCCGTTAACGGTTGTTAAAGCACAGGGCCATGTTTGAAGGCCTCTTATTTTATTATGAATACTTTCGGCTGATTTACTCCAATCAATAGGACTTAACTCTTTGGTGATCATTTTTGCATAGCCGAAATCACCATCGGGCTGTTTTTGGTATGTTGCCGTGTTATTTTCTATCTTTTCCAATGCTTTAATAAGCGCTGTTCCACCCATTTTTGCAAGCCTGTTAAACAATTCCTCGCTTGTTTCATTTTGAGTAATGGGAGTTTTTTCAATGAGAATTATATCTCCGGTGTCAATACCCTCGTTCATTTTCATTATTGTTACGCCGGTTTCTTTTTTTCCGTCAAGAATCGCCCATTGAATAGGAGCGGCTCCTCTGTACTCGGGAAGAATTGAAGCGTGAACATTAATGCAACCGAAGCGGCACATGTTAAGCATATCGGGCGGAAGTATTTTTCCGTAAGCAACAACTACAATAACATCTGCCTTAAACTCTTCAATTTTCTGTTTAACGGATTCGTCTCTCAAAGATAATGGCTGAAAAACGGGAATATTGTGCTCAAGTGCAAACGCCTTAACTGGAGGCGGAGTTAAAATCTGTTTTCTGCCAACGGGCTTATCCGGCTGAGAAAAAACAGCACAAACATTATGATTAGCATTTAAAAGTGATTCAAGGCACGAAACGGAAAAATCAGGAGTGCCCATAAAAACAATTCTCATTAATCATTGTCCTTTTTAGCGTGTGATATAAATAAAATTCCTTCAAGGTGGTCAAGCTCATGGCAGAACGCTCTGGCTTTTAAATTTTCACCTGTGAAAACCTGCCACTTACCTTCCCTGTTCTGTGCTTTAACCTGAACCTTTAAAGGCCTTGTAACAGTTTCGTATCTTCCGGGTAAAGAAAGGCATCCTTCCTGCCCTGTTTGCTCGCCCTCAGTAAGCGTTATTTCGGGATTTACAAGCTCAATAGGTCCGTCGCCAACATCAATTACAACAACTCTTTTAAGTATTCCGACCTGAACGGCTGCGAGCCCTGCGCCGTCGGCGTTATACATTGTTTCAAGCATATCTTCTATCAGCTGGGAAAGCTTTTCGTCGAACACTTCAACCTTACGGCTTTTTTTGTAAAGTATCGGATCACCGAGTTTAACAATATTTCTTAATGCCATTTTATTCTCCTAATTCATTTCAAAGGGATTCAGGTCAACACTGATTCCTATTTCCTTATATTGTTTTATACTACCAACAAAGTTTAATGAATGTTTTATCAATTCACGAATTTTTTTTGAATTTTTGCATTTTATTGAAAGTCTGTACCTGTAATTATTGCTGATTTTAGTTATTTTAGCAGGACCGGGACCCAAAACAATCAGTTTTTCACTCGTGTAAACAGTTTTATTAAGTTCAACAAGCTTATTAAAAAATTCTCTTGCACACAAAGCAACGGTGTTTTCGTCTTCGCCAGTAAAGGAAACTGAATAAATATCACAGTAAGGAGGATACACCATTAACCTTCTGAGCTCTGTTTCGGTACTGAAAAAAGATTTATAATCCTGCATTGATGCACATTCAATGGTTTGATTATATGGATTAATTGTTTGAATAACTGCCATTCCCTTATCGTCTCTTCTTCCGCTTCTGCCAACCACCTGAGTTATTAAATTAAATGTTCTCTCACTTGATAAATAATTTTCATCATAGAGAGAGTTATCTGCGTTAACAACACCAACAAGAGTAACATCAGGAAAATCAAGACCCTTTGCAACCATTTGAGTTCCGACAAGAATATCATACTCATGATTTGAAAAAGCATCGAAAAGCTTTTGATGAGCGAATTTTCTACTCGTTGTGTCCGCATCCATTCTGAGAACTGAAGCGTTAGGGAAAATTGCATTTAGCTCTTCTTCAATTCTCTGCGTACCGTAGCCGGAATATCGAACAGAGTTACTGTTGCATTCGGGACATGTATTATCAAGCTGTTTAGTATATCCGCAATAATGACACATTAGCCGATTATTATAGCTGTGATAGGTTAGGCTTATACTGCAATTCGGACAAGTGATTACATGCCCGCATTCGTTACACGCAATAAAGGTGTTATACCCTCTCCTGTTAATTAGAAGAATTGTTTGCTTTGAATCTTCAAGATTTTTCTGAATAAGCTCTTTTAAAACAGAGCTTATCGGTGATTTGTTTCCCGCCTTCATTTCCTGCTTCATATCAACAGTTACAACATCGGGAAGAGTTGAATTTCCATATCTTTCTTTAAGCTCAAAAAGAGAGTATTTTCCTTTAATCGCATTTGAATATGTTTCAATTGAGGGAGTTGCGGAAACAAGCAGCAAAAGCGCTTTATTGTATGCGCATCTGAATTTAGCAACATCTCTTGCATGATAACGCGGAGTTCTTTCGGATTTATAGGCAGAATCCTGCTCTTCATCAATAACTATTAATCCTAAGTTATTTACGGGAGCGAATACAGCGCTTCTTGTTCCGATAACGATTTTTGCCTCGTTCCTTGAAACACGCTTGTATTCATCAAAACGCTCTCCCATTGAAAGACCGCTGTGAAAAACTGCAACCTGATTTTTAAATCTTGATTTAAACAAAGCAATAACCTGAGGAGTAAGACCTATTTCGGGCACCATAACAATAACACCTTTATCATTCCTCAACGCCTTGTCAATTAAACTTAAATAAACCTGTGTTTTACCGCTTCCGGTAACTCCGAACAAAAGAGCGCTTCCGCCGGAATTATCCATAATATCGGAAAACACATCGTAAGCCTTTTGCTGTTCTGCTGAAAGGCTCACATTATGCGAAAAATTATAAGCGTTGTTATCATACGGATTTCTGTATGTTTCCTTTATGAAAAATTCAACAAGGCCGTATTTTTCAAGATTTTTTAAAACTCCGATTCCGACTGAACAGAAATTAAGAACCTCATTTACACTTGCACTTCCAACATCGTTAAGCAAATTGCAAACGCTTTTTTGCTTAGGGGTTAATTTGCAACAGTTAAAATCCGTGTCGTCTTTAAGGCGAATCATTCTTTCGCCTGCATCGGATATTTTTCCATATCCTTTTGGAAGCATAAGCTTTAAACACTCATAGGTAGTGCAGAACCAACGCTCCTTCATCCACAACGAAAGCGCAACAGCTTCCTCAGAAAGCACGGGCTTGTCGGAGCAGGAAGCTATTTCTTTAAGATTCTCCGTGTTTTCGCCATCGGTTAAACTTAAAACGATGCCGTTTCTTAGCAAATTTCCTCTACCGAACGGAACTTTGACGGCGCTTCCTACGGTAATCTGTTCACAAAGTTGATTGGGAACCAAATATGAATAATCGGAATCCGTGTTGAAAAAGGTGTTTTCAACAGCAACATTTGCAACTAAAGTGCGCATTATCAGTCGTTATTGAGCTCTTCAGGCTCTTCAACTACATACTTGCCGGAAAGAATATCATCAACTGCAAGAGAAACATCCTTATCATCAACCTTATTGTCGTTTTCAATAGCTTCTGTTCTGATTTGGCAAGCTCTTTTAGCAATGCCAACAACAAGGCTGTATCTGTTTTTATTGTCTTTGAGTAATTCCTTTAAATCGGGATTGAACATAATAATTTCTCCTTTATGAATTGTGTTTAATAAGTTCTTTATCAAGTATTTCGCTGATTTCTCTGACGGCTTCATCTAAGTCGTCGTTAACAACGGTGTACTTGTATTTTTCTTTGGAATTAATTTCGTGCTTTGCAATACGGAGTCTTTCATTTATAACTTCTTCCGTATCGGTTTTTCTTCCTCGGAGTCTTTTCTCCAAAATTTCAAAGCTCGGAGGAAGAAGAAAAATCGGAACACAGTCTTTATACATTTTCATAATATTTTTTGCGCCCTGTACTTCAATTATCAAAAGGCAGATTTTTCCCTGAGAAATTGATTTTCTTACCTCTTCAACAGGTGTTCCGTAATAATTACCCGCAAAAGAAGCATATTCAAGTAATCCGTTTGATTCAATTAATTTCTCGAATTCCTCTCTTGTTTTGAAGAAATAATCTACTCCTTCAATTTCGCCTTTTCTTTTTTCTCTTGTTGTTGCTGAAACGGATATATAACAATCGTCTCTGAGCTTGCAGAGCGCTTTTGCCACGGTATCCTTACCGCATCCGCTCGGTGCAGAGATAACAACGAGCATTCCCTGTTTATTCATTATCTCTGCCCTCCGACGCGTATTTTGACGATATTTGCTCAAGCGTTAAATAACTTAAAACAACATTATCACAATCCGTTATAATAACCGACATTGTTTTTCTGCCGTGTGTTGCATCAATAAGAGTTCCATTTGATTTACTCTCCTGAACAATTCGTTTTACGGGAGCAGATTCAGGGCTGACAATTGAAATAATTCTGTCGGCATTGACCATGTTGCCGAAGCCGATATTAATTAAATTCACATTGCGCCTCCTAACTATTCAATGTTTTGAATTTGTTCTCTTATTTTTTCAACCTCGGCTTTAATATCAACAACCTTGCGTGCAATTTCAACATCGTTGCATTTAGATCCGATTGTGTTAGCTTCCCTGTTAATCTCCTGAACAAGAAAATCCATTTTTCGACCAATTGCAGAATCGGAGTTGAAAAAAACCCTAAGCTGTTCAATATGGGAACGAAGTCTTACTGTTTCCTCATCAACAGCAACCTTATCTGCATAAATTGCAGCCTCTGTGAGAAGCCTTTGCTCATCAACCGAAGCATCGCCAAGGAGCTCTTTCATTCTCTCAATCAGTTTTTCATTATATTCTTTAACTGTTTTTGGAGAACGCTCCTCAACAAATTGAACACAGTTTAAAATATATTCTGCTCTTGACAAAACATCTTCGCAAAGCTTTTTGCCCTCGCGCTCTCTCATTTCAATAAATCCGCAAAGCGCTTCCTCGGTAACTTCTTTCACATAGCTCCAAATCTTTTCCTCGTCCTCTTCGCTCTTTCTAACAACAAGAACATCGGGAAATCTTGAAACAGTTTGAGCAGAAACATCATTTTTAACATCATACTCATCTGATATTTCGTTTAGCGCATTAATATACGCTATTGCAAGTGTGTGGTTAACCGCAACTTCGGCAGACTCGGTATTAAGAGCCTCAATTCCTACATAGCATTCAACCTTTCCTCTGGCAACCTTGGAATTTATGTAATTTTTGATTTTTTCATCAATAAATCCATACTGCCTCGGAATTTTTGAAAAGAATTCAAAATATCTGTGATTGACAGATTTAAGCTCAACGGTAATTATATAACCGTCAATCTCTTTTACGGCTCTGCCAAAGCCTGTCATTGAACGAACCATAAGCTTTATCTCCGTTAAATTAATAAATTATATTTTATATACTATTAAAGTTAAGGTCAATAGTTTGTTAACAATATATTTACAAACTTAACAATAAGTTCACAAAAAATCAGTTCCCCTGCATTTGGCAAAGGAACTGATTTAATTATGGTTAAATTATATCTTTTTTCAAGGTGTCGGCAATATTATCTTTTTTAAGCTTTGAAAGTGAAGTGAGCATTGAAATTCCGACTATTGCAAACACTGCCGCAATAACGCCTAAGTACAGTGGTATATTCACTTCAAATGCAAGAACATCTGATGATTGCACGGCGACATTTATTCCGAAGCTTGCAATTATGCTTATCGGTATTGCAAATATTAATGCCTTGAATGCATAGAAAAAGCTTTCAAGTATTATCATTTTAACAAACCCTTTAGGAGCAATTCCCACTGATTTAAGCATTGCAAATTCCTTTCTTCTTAAATCAATGCTTGTTGAAATGGTGTTAACAATATTTGCTATTGTGATTAAACTGATTAGAGCAATAAAACCATAAACCAATACCTGTAATACATAAATCATACTGTTCATTAACTGGAGCGATTCGGCAATATCCTGAACATAAAAATTACTTAATCCTTCATTTTCTAAATCGTTATATAAATCATTTCTGATTTTTTCATGATCTTGAGTTTCTATTCCAATTAAGTAAATTGAGGATTCTGCAATTCCGGAATAGTAGATGCTTTCCGGAATATATAACGAAACAGTGTTTTTTAAGTTAAGATTGCAAACATAATTATTACTGTCGTAATCAACAAAATCTGCTATTGTGAGCGTTTTTGAATCAATTTTAATTTTTGAATTTAAAGCACCTTTATTGAAAGGCTTAACCAAGGTATCAGAATGAACAACATTATTCATTAAAAGAACCTTAGGTTCAGATGCTTTAAAGTATTTTTCATAATCAATATTGTTATTTTCACAAAGCTCAATAAAATCGCTGTCGTTTATTGCATTAACATAAATCCACTTATCTTTAATAAAGTAGTCTTTATACTGATTTGTGAGATTATTTTTATTGAAAAACTTGTTTTCAATTCCTTGAGTAAGTGATTCTTGATCAGTCAAATAGCTTGAAACACAATAATAATTATCAATATTATCTTTTTGCTCTATTTTTTCAAATACTGAGTTTTTGTCCTCATATCTTGTCATAACCTGAATTTGATAAGGACATGTTGCTTCCATACCTACTGCCTGGCTGAAAATATCACAAAAATAATTGCAGGAAAGAAACAGAATAACCGAAAGCGCGATTGAAGCTGTAATAACACGGGATTTTCTTCCGTTTCTTTTAATGTTTTTGTGTGCTATTTCGCCTTCATAACCGAAAATCTTTCTGATAATTTTCGGAGATTTAAGCTTTTTGGATTTGAGTTTAACCTCATCCTGCTGCCTAATGGCATTAATTGGAGTGATTTTTGATGCTTTTCTTGACGGAATGTACGCAGAAATAAAAATAGTTAGTGCACTGACTAAAACAATTCCGAGAATTGCCCAAAACGGAACAATAATTTTCATTGAAACATTGGCATCGTTAATGCCAAGAACCATTCCCGTTGAAATAATATCCTTTCCGATAGCCTTCAATGTAATTCCTATACCTATGATTCCGCCGATAATTCCGAGTGGAATACCGATGATGCCAAGTACAAATCCTTCAAAATATATAGATGAGCGCTTTTGCTTTTTCGTTGCGCCTACTGAAGCAAGCATTCCGAGATAGCGAACTCTTTCGGTTAGCGACATACCAAATGCGTTATAAATAAGAATTACCGATGCAACAATAATTATGGCAAGGATAACCAAAGACATTGGTATAATTGTTTTCATAAGCATTCCATCATCGGGAATTGCATATTTGGTTTCAAGGTAATCCTTATTTGGATTATAGTTACTTATATCATAATCCGAAGCTATTGCTTTAAGTGTGTCTAAGGATTTGCTGTTTGCTTCTTTTAAGTTAATTAAAACAGAATAGGTTTGATTTGAAGTAGGAGATATTTTTGATGAATCAAAGCCTCTTAAAATCGGAAACATAGAAGCAGTTGGAGCATTTTTATTTAAAATTGCCGTTATTTTACAAGATTTAACACCGGTTTGAATAAACACCTCGCTCTCTTCATCTGCCTCATAATAACCAACAGGTATTTTAACTGTGTCGCCTATTTTCCATGAGAGGCCTCTGTTTTCTATAAAGCTTCGTTCAACAGCAATTTCATTATCATTTTTCGGAATTGTGCCGTCGTAATTCTGAGTAATAATCTGCTCAAGATTAGTTATATCACCGCTGTAAATCCTACCCTTAGCTGAAGATTTATTATTGTTGAGAATTTGAAAGCTCTCCTCTTCCAATACATAATGTTCAATTCCAACTTTAGAAATTCTAACATCATTTTTAAGCTTTTGTATCTGTTCATAAGTACAGCTACTCATTTCTGCATGATAATGACCTTCGGCAAACCAAGTAATTTCGCCAAAAAGATTTATAAATGATGCAACAGCTACGAAAACAGCAGTTATCATTGCAACAGAAACGCATATACCAAAGGTTGTTATAACTGTTCTTCCTTTGTTTTCTTTGAGGTGTCGCAGAGTAAGCTTGTTAACTATATTCAACTCAGCTTCACCTCGTCTCTGACTATTCTGCCGTCTTCGATTGTGATAACCCTATCTGCTGAAAGAGCGATTTTTTCATCATGAGTAATAATGATCACAGTTTGCTTAAAATCTCTGTTGAATTTGCGAAGTAGGGCAATAATTTCCTTACTGTTTTCACTGTCAAGATTTCCTGTGGGCTCGTCGGCAAGCATAATTGCGGGGTTATTGATTAAAGCTCTTCCTATTGATACACGCTGCTGCTGTCCTCCCGAAAGCTGATTCGGAAGATGATTGAGCCTTTTTTCAAGACCGAGACTTTGAACGATTGAACTTATCTGCTTTTGGTCAGGCTTTCTGCCGTCAAGAAGCAACGGAAGTGTTAAATTTTCTTCTACAGTAAGAATGGGAATGAGATTATAGAACTGATAAACAAGACCGATTTGCCTTCTTCTGAATATTGCAAGAGCAGTTTCATCAAGCTTTGAGATGTCTGTGTTATCAATAATTACCTCTCCCGAGGTCGCGTTATCAACTCCGCCTAAAATGTGAAGAAGAGTTGATTTTCCAGATCCGCTTGGTCCTACGATGGCAACAAATTCTCCTTTTTCAACCGAAAAGGAAACATTGACAAGTGCTTTAACCATGGTATCGCCTTTGCCATATGTTTTACATAAGTTTTTTATTTCAAGAATTTTCATATTTTTTCTCCTTTCGACGATACCATAATAACCCACCAACATTACATTCAAGTGACTTTTATATAACAATTTTGTCACACAACCGATTTATAGAATTTTATGGTAAACCTGCTCCCCTTGCCTTCTTCACTTTCAACGCTAACCGAAGCATTTTGATTTTTAAGTATTTCTTTAGATAATGCAAGCCCTATTCCAACGCTTTCGGGATTTACATTGTCTCCTCTGTAAAATCTTTCAAAAATATGCGGTAAATCCTTTTTTGAAATACCGCTTCCGTTATCCTCAATGATTATCTGATTATGGAGCGTATTTGAGCTTGTTTCTATTCTTAATACACTGTTTTCATCAGTGTGCTCAATACAGTTTTTAACAATATTCTCTAAAGCTTCAACAGTCCAGTTCTTATCACCTGTAAATTCAAAATCTTGGATATTTTTAATTAATTTAATGTTTTTCAGGTCAATGCTTAACATAAATGCCTTTAGGCTGCAATCAATTATTTCTGAGGCCTTTACATTTGATTTGACAAATTCAACAGTTCCAGCATCAAGCTTAGATAGCTTTAACAGAGTTGTTATGAGCCATTTCATTTTATCGCATTGATTTTCTATTATTGAAACAAATTCATTCCTTTTTTCTGTATCTTCCTCCTGCTTTAGCAAATCGGTTATTACCATAACTGAGGTAAGTGGTGTCTTTAACTGATGTGAAATATCCGCAAGAGAATCTGCAAGATAAATCTTGTCATTTATTAAGTTTTCATTGCTGTTTTTTAGAAGAGATACAACTTTATATAAATTGTTTTTTAATATCGAAAGCTCGCCTTCCGTGTTTTCAGAAACATTAAGAGTGTAGTCTCCTCTGCATACCAAAGAAAGATAATTGTTTAGTTCGTTAATTTTTTTATATCTCTTTTTCGTGTATATAAAGAATATCAATAAAAGAATTGCTGCTAACAATATGGTGATAAAGCCACAAGATTTATTTATTAAAAAAGCAATAATTGAAAACAGGATGCTTAATACACTTCCGACAGCAATCGGAATAACAAATTCTTTATTTTTCATTTTCTATCTGATACCCCAATCCTCTGACTGTTTTGATTATCTCTGGATTTGCCGGATCATTTTCAATCTTGTTTCTAAGCCTTTTAATATAAACCGTGAGGGTGTTGTCATTAACAAAATCCCCCTCAACATCCCATATTTCTTCAAGAAGCTTATTTCGTGTAAGAATATTTCCTCGGTTATTAATAAGGGTAAGCAAAAGTCGATATTCCATTGCCGTTAAGATAATTTCTGCTCCGTCCTTAACCACCTTTGCTTCATTTGTGTAAACAGTTATATTCTTTATTGCAACTATACCGTCCGGCGAGCTTGAATATCTGCGTAAAACGGATTTAATACGAGCTGTTAATTCCCTAACTCTAAACGGCTTTGAAATGTAGTCATCGGCTCCGAGGTCAAAAGCAGTAACAACATTGATTTCATCATCATAAGCAGTAAGAAAAATGACAGGAAAATCGCCTTTTGATTTAATTCTTTTACATACATCATAACCGTTTCCGTCCGGAAGTGTTAAATCAAGAATATATAATGAAAAATTTTCCGAGTCTATAATTTGATATGCGTTTTTTAGTTTTTTTGCAAGCTTAACTTCATATCCTTCATTTTGAAGCGAATATGTTAACCCAATTCCGATTGCTTCATCATCTTCAAGAAGAAATATTTTCATAATCTCACCTCAATTTGATTTTATCATATTGAAGAAGTATCTTCCATTACAATTTTGTAATAAAAAACGCCCTTAATACTTAAAGTACTAAGAGCGCTCTTATTTTAGTTATATAACTCTGCTATGCTGTTTGCTTTATTTTTAATCATTTCACGCAATTCGCGAGGAGATATTACCTTGATATCTTTACCGTATTGCATAATCCAGCTCACAAGACCGTCGCTCAGGGCAGCGGAAAATGTAGTTTCGAAATGATTTGAATCAACTGCCTTAAGAGGGATTTTGGAGCCAAAGCGATCAATAATATCCTCTCTTAAATCAAGATTACATTCAAGAGTGATATCTTGGGTAGTGCCCGAAAACATATTAAACATTTTAGATGCATAATCGGCGGAATCAAAGCTGTTTTTATATTCGGAAACTTCACTGAAAGGTCTTGAAGCTTCATCAAGAATTTCAATTTTTCTAATTCTGTCAATTCTTAAATTCATAAGGTTATCATATTTTTGATTATTACAAATCAAATAATAATGGTCTTCCTTCCATATTAAAGAGTATGGCGAAACAGTAAATGCTTTCTCGGTGTAGCTCTTTCGGTTTTCTCTGTCAATATTTCTCTTTTTATAGATAAACTTAACCTTTTTTGACTTAATAATTGCTCTGTGAAGGTAGTCAATAATATAATATATTTCTTCATTTTCACATTTAATTGCAGATTCGCAGTAAACCTGGCTTTCCATAGCCTGTGCTTGATAAACACTTACCAAACCTTCAAGCTTATCAACAAGAGCTTTGGATTTGTTCGGGGTAATAAATCCGGCTGAATTAACCGCATCAATCAAAAGACGGACCTCTGGTAACTCAAAATCTCTTGAAGCAACAAAAAAACCTCTTTTAGGGCTTATTGTTGAAACAATATCACAACCGATTTCCTTTAAAGCTTCAATGTCGGCATAGATGGATTTCCTTTCGGAATTAATGCCTTTTTCTTTTAACAAAGAAATCAACTCGGTTGTTGAAAGCGGATTTTCTTCATCACTGTATTTCAATAGAGTTTTATAAACAATAAGAGTTTTCAGCTTTGAGGTCTGCATAAATCATCACCGATTCTATTTTAATCCGAAAACTCTAAATTGTCAACAATAGTCTTGAAAATAGGACAACAGTCAATTGAGCCCGAAATTGCCGCTTCTCTTAATATTGTTATTGAGTATTTTGGATTATCACAAGGATAGAATCCTGCAAACCAAGCGTTATACAGCTCTTCCCCATTTTCATAAATTCCTGTTTGTGCAGTTGAGGTTTTACCTGCCGATTTATTTGATTTGCTTTGAGCGGCAGATGCAGTTCCGTTTGTAACAACATATTTCATATATTCGCAAAGAGTTTGGGCTGTTTTTTCGCTCATAACTCTTATTCCTTTTGATTGGGGCAGAATATTGATTTTTTCGGAGTTGTCTGAAATATCACAATGCCTAAGATTCGGAGAATGAAAAATTCCGTTGTTTGCTATTGCTCCGATTGCCGCAGCAACCTGTATAGGCGTTGCACTTAATCTACCCTGACCAAAACCCAAAAGTGCGGTTTGACCGTCCGTTGAAGGGGCTGGCAGAATTCCTGATTTGGTGAAAAAAGACGGATATATTTCCTGTGCGCAACCAAAGCCTAGCTTATCTGCAAATTCAATTATTCTTTCGCTTCCTATTTTAAGCGCAAGATTAATGAAATAACAGTTACAGGAATTTGCAAGAGCTTTTTTCATATTTTGTTTTCCGTGTAGCGTTGAGTCGGAGCAATGAAATTCTGTATCGTGAATTTTAATTTTTCCTGTGCACTCATAGGTAGGATTAATATTATTTTCCAATGCGCACGCCGCTACAAATATTTTAAACACAGAGCCAACGGCATAGGAATTTATAGCTCTGTTAAGATAATCATTGTTAGCATTTTCCGGATTCTTTAAATCGAGCCTCGGTCCGCTTGCAAGAGCCAGTATATTTCCTGTTTTCACATCTGTAACAACAACTGCTCCTTTTTTATTTCCGAGGGCTTTTTCGCATATTCTTTGAATAGAACTGTCTATCGTTAAGCAAACACCCTTGTCAGTATAGTAATTTGAAATTAGCTCTCCTTCACTTCCCGACAATATCCTTCCGTTTGCATCCTGTGGAAAACTGATTTTTAATTCAAATTGTTCGGTTCCTATATAGTTTTCAATTCCACTGCTCGCACTTGATATCAGGTGCGCACAAAGCTGATTGTCTGAATATTTATCATAAACTTCATACAATTTTAGGTATTTACATTCAACCTTTTCTTTTGTAAATCTCACAACAGGAAATCCGCTCTTCAAATCATCAATTATATTTTGACATTGATACTCACTGAAAACTTTATTTAGCTCGGACATACACTCTTTATTTGGTCGTATGACAACAGCATATTTTTTGTTTAAATAATTCAGCTTTCTTTTATTGCAGTCATAAATTGTAAGTTCTTTTTTTGCAACAGAAAGCGTGTATGAATTAACAAATGTTCCGGCATCAGCACTATTGTTATAAGCAATATACCCCACTCTTGCAGTAATTGCACAAGAAATTAAACTGAAAACTATAACAAAAGAAATAATTCTTTTTTTCAAAAAAACACCCCTAAGTAGTATTACTTAGGGGTAAAAAATTTAATCATCCTTTTTTCTTCTGAAAATGGCATCACTTGAAAGATTTAAATCACAATCAAATGAGTAAACATCGGTTGCTTTATTTGCAACAGAAACCTTTTCTCCGTCTTTTACATTATAAAGATTTTTAACTGTGAGTTTTTGAGGCTTTTTTCCGGGCTCTACTACCTCAAGAACATCACCTTCATAAAAGCGGTTTCTTTGGTCAACGGTTAAAACACCGTCCTTTAATTCCCTGAACAGAGCACAAACATCCCAAGAGCGAATATATCCGCCTGTGTTGAGAACTTGACCGTTATGAAGCTTTCCGAAATTAAATCCGGTTGTATATTCACGGTGACTCATTTTTTCGGTTTCTTCAACTATCCATGCCGGTGTTTTGAATTCATGAGTCCTGTTTTTATAGTATTCGTCAAGAGCATTTCTGTATGCGTAGGTAACAATGGCAGTATAGTATTCGCTTTTTGCTCTTCCTTCAATTTTAAGAGAATCTATACCTGCGGCATCAAGCTCGGGAAGATGCTCAATCATATTCAAATCCTTTGAATTGAATATATATGTTCCCGATTCGTTTTGTTCAATCGGAAAATACTGATTAGGCCGAGTTTCTTCAACAACACTGTATTTCCACCTGCAAGGCTGAGCACAGTCTCCCCTGTTTGCATCCCTACCAATCATATAATCCGAGAGAATGCATCTGCCCGAGAAGCTCATACACATAGCGCCGTGAACAAAGGTTTCAATTTCAAGATTAGGATTTGTTTTATCTCTTATAACCTTAATTTCATCGAGCGAAAGCTCCCTTGCGGTTACAATTCGCTTAGCACCCATTTCATAAAGCGCGTTTGCTGCCTGATAATTTACAATTCCGCATTGAGTTGAAATATGAACTTCTATATCGGGAGCGTATTTTTTTGCAAGTGACAACACACCCATATCTGCAATTATAAAAGCATCAACACGGCACATTGCTGCTTGACGAAGAAATTCAGGCATTTCATCAATTTCTTCATTACGAGGAAGTGTGTTACATGTTAAATATATTTTTTTGTTGTATGAATGAACAAATTCTGCCGCTTTTTTTAGCTCGTCAAAAGAGAAGTTCGACGGATTTGTTCGCATTCCGAATTGGTGAGCGCCTACATAAACGGCATCTGCACCGAATTTAACGGCGAGCTTTAATCTTTCAAAATCCCCTGCCGGAGAGAGTAATTCAAGTTTTCTTTCCATATTAATAGTTCAAGTAAGGTGCGTATTTTTGAATTTCCTGTCTGTTTTGCGTATAGTTTTTCTGACAATAAAGATTTCCGTCCGTATCGTGGAAGAAATAATAATAATTAGTGTCATTAGGATAAAGAGCGGCTTCAATAGCATCAATTCCGGGATTACAAATTGCCCCTACTGGAAGTCCTACAACTGTTGAAGCTGTGCTTGTATCATAAAAATCTTTATAATATCCGGGTGTATGTGCAGATGTTGAAGAAAGCGAATCTGCAACAAAATTGGTAATATAGTCCGCTGTTGACATACATCCAAGGCTGGGATAATTGATTTTATCATTAAGACGGTTGTGAATTACAGATGAAATATCCTTCATTTGCGCGCTGTTAGCCGCCTCTTTTTGGATTATTGATGCAATGATAATGATTTCCTGAGTCGAATAGCCGAGCTCCTTTGCTCGTTCACGGTATTTTTGAGTAAATTTCTCATCTCCGTTTGAAAGGAATTTCTTAATAACGCTTGACGCGCTTTCACCTATATAGAAATCATAGGTATCGGGATAAAGATAGCCTTCAAGTCTATACGGAACATGCTCGTTAGCTTTAAGATTAGTTACAAGAGAATAGGAAAATTCAGTTGACTGAATTGTTGAAATTAATGAAGATTTATCACAAACCTCATTATCAACAAGCTTTTCAATTATTTCCGGAGTAGTATATCCTTCTGGGAAAGTTATTTTAACGGTTTCGGTTGTAGCTGTTACATCACCCTGAAGAGTAATCAGCATTCCCTCAAGACCCTGTTTTGCATTAAGATAGTAAACGCCGGCAGAATAAGGACCTCCGATTTCATCATTTCTGATTTTGGCAAATAATTTGCAGAAGTTTTTACATTTGATTAAACCATTGTCCGATAAAAGGTCAATCGCATCCGCAGCCTCCTCAATTTGGGTATTCATAGTCACGGTAACGGTCGATTTTGACTTTGTTATTGCAAGTATATCGTTCATGCACAACAGCGCATATATTGAAATAACCATGGAAACGGCGATAACAACAATAAAGAATATGTATGTTGATGTTACGCCGTTGCCCGTTCTTATGGTTTTTCTTGCAGGCTTTACGGTTTGAGTGCTCTTTCGCTCTGAAGATGCTTCATTTGACTGAGCAAAATCGGTAAGCCTGAAATTTGTATCATCGTTTTGAGTATTAAAGGAGTTATTTCTGTTATCCATAATACTTTTATTTCCTTTCATTTAGGTATATTAAATTAGTTCAGTAACATAATTTTGTTTCGAAAATATAATGCAGTAAGAAATGCGAGGTGAAACAAATGTGCTGCAACAACGGTAATTCCATATGGATTTTACTTGTAATTTTAATCCTCCTTGGGTGCGGAGGAAATGGCTCTATGTGCTGCAACAACTAAATATTCACTTAAAATTAACCGGGGTAAAACTCGGTTAATTTTTTATCGGTTACAATAAATTTAACAGGTATATCAAATTTATCTTCAGAAAAATCCAAAGAACACAATTCATTATAACAAATTCCTACTGAAACACAATCATATTTTGAAAGAAAACGATCATAATATCCTTTACCGTAGCCAACTCTGAAACCGTCAGGATTAAACGCTAATCCAGGAACAAGAATTACGGTTCTGTTATTTGGAACAGCAAGCTTATTACTGTTGCAAAGAGGCTCTCTGACACCGAATAAGCCCTCTTTTAATTCATTAAGTGAATTAACATAATAAAAGCTCATACTCCCGTTATTATCATTACATTTTGGATATGCAATTTTCTTATTCAAATTCAATGAATGCTCAGCAATTAAGTCGGTTAAGGGTTCATCCTCAAGGGAAGCAAATAAAAGCAGTTCATTACATTCAGTGAATATTCGGCTGCTTACAAAATTTTCAAATATTTTCTTACTTTTATACAATCGTTCTTCAGAAGATAATTCTTTTCTGAATTCTTTTGCGATAATTCGTGCTTTATTCTTATTAATCATGACTTTGTATTGTTCTTTTAACGCTTAATGCTGTTTCTTCATCTTTTAACGCACTAACGATTTTAAGTCCGAATTCTGTTGCTACGCCGGCTCCGCGTGCGGTAATGAAATTTCCGTCGCGCACAACAAGCTTTTCAGACAATTTTGCGCCATTGAGCTCATTTTCAAATCCGGGATAAGCTGTTGCTTCTTTACCGTTAAGTAAACTTTTATGCCCTAAAATTGATGGAGCAGCGCATATTGCGCAAATCAAAATATTTCTGTCGGCGCAATAGTCAATACAGCTTTGAACAGTTTGGTTGTTTTCAAGATTAACTGTTCCCGGCATTCCTCCCGGAAGTATTATTGCATTGGCATTTTCAATTTCTACATTACTCAATGAAATATCACTCTTTACTACTACTCCGCAAGAACTCGCAACATATTCACCTGTAACGCCAACTGTTTTAACTTCAATTTTTGCTCTTTTCAACATATCAACGGGAGCAAGAGCCTCAATAATTTCAAATCCGTCTGCTAAAAATAAATAAACCATTTTTTAACTCCTAATCAAGCACAAATCCAATATAGCCATTCGGAAGATTTAGTTTTGAATAAATCATTCCTTTAGCTTCGTTGAATTCCGACAAAGAGCAGTTTTTTGATAATACTTCTGCCGTTTTGCCATACCTTACAGCAAAGATTTCGTTATTTGAAATAAAGAAATCCCCGCCGTTAAAAATATTCTCTTTATATATAAATTCGCTGTCGGAAAACGCAATGTGAGGAAAACTGAGCTTTTTTTCTCTTGCGGTAAAGTATTCATCGTAAGAAGAATTTCTCGCGTTTTTATAATTCGGATTAATACTTTTTGAAGAATAAAGCTTTGTATTAAAGCCGTGTTTTTCATAATATGAAAAAAGGCTTTTTTCAGCCGGTACAAGGCAAAGAAAATCATCCATATAAAGCTTTGCTTCTTCAATCAAACCTCCGGCATAGCCTTTATTTCTATGAGATTTTTCCGTTGCAACAGCAAAAACATATTTTCCTTTATATGACGAATATGATACATCAAGTAAAAAAAGCATAGAACAAAGCTGTTCCTCAGAAAATGTACCGAGACATATTTTATTTTTACAATTATCAAGAAAAAATTCAATGTATTCTCTATCGTCGCCGAAAACACTCTGCCAAAGATTGATTATTTGCTCTTTGTACTTAACGGTATCAATCACCGACATAAACAGCAACCGCCTTTTCAAGAATTATCTCGGGATTATAGCTTAGCTTTGCTTTTCGCAATCCTTCAATATTTAAATCCTCTTCCCTGTTTACATATTTAAATGATGTTAAACAATTCGCGGCAAACTCTCTGTTAATTATAGCATATGCTCCCTGTATATCGCCCGGTGCCTTTTCAAAATGGGTAACAAAAACTTCATCACTTTGCTTTTCGCCAAAGGTGTATGCAATAACCTTGCCGTTAATTCTTATAAGTCCGCCGATAAAGCCCAAATCAAAATAATTTTCAAAGGCATCAAGAACTGCTTCGTATTCAAAAGAATAATCCGCTGTGTCATCGATGTCAGCATCGCGGCTGTTAATCCATTCTGTGTGACATTCAATACACTCTTTTATGTTATTTTCATTAATTCTCTCAAATTTCCATGAGGGATTGTTTTTTATAAAGTTTGAAATGTGATTTCTTTTTGAATGATATTTTTTTCCGCTGAGCGATGCCAGCTTCTCGGTTAAATAGATATAATCTGCATTTCCTCTGTCAAACTCAAACTTAAATTGATTTTCAAAGAAACAATCTAATCTTTCCTTATAACTTCCTGTTACTCCGTAAATCTTAGGAACAACGCCTCTGTCTTTTGCATCATTAATTATCGCTTGAATTGCATCAGCAAAATCACCTTTTCCGATAGGAAGAGAATATGAAATATCATTTCCTCTTCCCCATGTTGCAATAAAAAAATCTTTATAATGACAAATCTTACTTGAATAAGCGGTTCTCCAAACATAGGAGTTTCCGAAAGTGTATTCACAATTCATACTGCTTGATTCTTCGAAGCATTTGCTAACCCAAGCTCTGTCGGAGATTTTGGGAGTTTTAAAATCCAGCATAAACTATATTTCCTCTTTAATTATCTCAACAATTTCGTTGTGTATATCATTAACAGATCTCGGATTTTCACCATCTGAACAGGAAACTACAAACCAATTCTGTTTTTTTGCAGTATATAATGCGCTTTTTCTGCATTTATTCAGAAAATCAACATTAACCTCATGAACATCCTTTTTACTTTCATCGCCACTGTACCTTTCACTCATAAGCTTCTGTGAAATTTCAATAGGCATGTCCAAATAGATAACAATATCGGGTTTCGGAATACCAATTTTGTTATATTCAAAATCAGCACTCCATTCAAGATACTCATCCCAATTTTCTTCTTCAATTTTTTCCATTTGATAAATTGAATTGGAGGTTGCATATCTGTCTGCAAGAACAACATCTTTGCTAATATAGTCCTTCTCCCAGTCAAGTTTAAATGAAGCATATCTGTCAACTGCATAAAATGAACCTGCGGCATAAGCATTAACATCTGACGGATTACTTCCGAATTTACCGCAGAGATACATATTAACAAGAGTGCTGGAAGGAGAATTATAATCGGGAAGCTTTATTTTTCTGCAAGAAATACTGTTTTTGCAGAAATAATCATAAAGCTTTTCAATTTGCGTTGATTTTCCGCTACCGTCAAGACCTTCAATAATTATAAGCTTACTCATTTTTTCCCTTTCCGCTCAACCTTTTTCTTTCTTCCGTGCTCATCAATATAATATGTATTTTCAAGCTGACCAATTAAACTTCGCTTATAAGAATCAATGTACTCTCTGCGAAGCTTAGCCTGTTCAGCTTTTTCTTCTTCGGTTAATTCCTGAAGCTTAGATTTTTTTGCAAGCTCATTAATCCTGTCTATTTTTTCCTTATCCATAATTAATCGAGAAAATCCTTTAATTTTTTACTTCTTGAAGGGTGGCGAAGCTTTCTGAGCGCTTTAGCCTCAATTTGACGAATACGCTCACGGGTAACATTAAATTCTTTACCAACTTCCTCAAGTGTTTTCGGATTGCCGTCCTCTAGACCGAAACGAAGTGACAATACCTTTTCCTCTCTGGGAGTTAAAGTTTTTAATACATCGGCAAGCTGTTCCTTTAAAAGGCTCATGGAAGCCGCATCAGCAGGAGCGAGCGCGTCATCATCAGGAATGAAATCACCAAGATGGCTGTCCTCCTCCTCACCTATCGGAGTTTCAAGAGAAACGGGCTCCTGCGCAACTCTTAGAATTTCTCTTACCTTATCAACAGGCATTTCAAGAAATTCGGAGATTTCGTCGGGTGTGGGCTCTCTACCGTTCTGATGGAGAAGCTGACTGTTTGCTTTTTTAACTTTGTTTATTGTTTCAACCATATGAACAGGTATTCTTATAGTTCTTGCCTGGTCTGCAATCGCTCTTGTTATTGCCTGTCTTATCCACCATGTTGCATAGGTAGAGAACTTAAATCCCTTTGTGTAATCAAACTTATCAACGGCTTTAATTAAGCCGAGATTTCCCTCTTGAATTAAATCAAGGAACTGCATACCTCTGCCGACATAGCGCTTTGCTATTGAAACAACCAGACGGAGATTTGCTTCAGCAAGTCTTTGCTTTGCTTTTTCATCATCCTCTGATATTCTGATTGCAAGCTCTATTTCCTCTTCCGGAGTTAAAAGAGGTACTCGTCCGATCTCTTTCAAATACACCTTAACAGGATCATCCATTGCGGCATTTTCATTAACTGCAACGGTTTCAGCGGCATCCGTTTCCTTAGGAAGGTCAACTTCAAGAGTAATACCGTCGAGCGTTTCTGCCGAGAAATCGTCAACTATTCCTATGTTTGCACTTTCAATTATATCATTTAATTTTTCAAGCTCGTCCACATCAAGATCAAGCTCAACGATAAGATTGTCAATTTCCTGAGCGGTTAAATGACCTGCAGCCTTTCCCTTTTCAACAAGCTTTTTAAATGCCGCGTTTTTCTTTTCCTCGCTTACAGGTGCCGGTGGCATAAAGTTGATTTTTTCCATCGAATTCTCCTCATTCATTATGATTTGCTTTGCTTATTGTTTTTAAAGAAATTTCTGAATTCTTCATCCGAAACTTCTTCTTTTTTACTGAAATTAAGCTTTGATTTCTCGTTTTTTATGACAGAAATACAGTCTTTACATTCTGCTGTAGGATTTTGATTTAAAGAAGCTTTTGCAACCATTTCGGAAAGCTTATTCATTTCGCTTTCGCTTAGCTTGTCCGCAAATGAGTACAAGCCGAAATCAAGCCCTTGCTCATTTCTGTCCAAAATAATTTTAACTGCCTGCTTTACAACAGGAGTAGAAAAATCTTCCGCAATTATACCGTTCATGCATTTAATACATTCAGGAAATGCTATTAATAAACCTGTGAGTGATTCCTCCGCTTTAACAAGCTTAATAGGCAATCCTGTATCATATTCAATGCGTATGTTGTTTCTGACACTGTCGGAAACTGCTTTTGTGTATTCTTTTCTTTTTTGTGTTCTATTATTACTTTTTTCGTAATTACTTAACTGAAGTTTAATGTTTTGCTTATCAACACCAAGCTCTTCCGCAAGTCGGGATGTGTAGATATCCTGCTCTATCGGAGAAAGGTCTGCAAGAATTTTTATTACATCATTCAAAAAATCAATTTTTCCCTGAGTAGTTGAAAGATTGTATTTTTCTCTGAGCTTTAAAATAGCGAAATCAGTATCGTTTGCAGCGCCGTCAAGCATACCCTTAAATTTATCACGACCGTAGGTTCTGATTATTTCATCTGGGTCTTTTCCTCCGCTCAAAACAGGAACCTTGATTTTCATTGTTGTATTTTTAAACAGTCGAAGCGCTTTTGATAAAGCTTTTTGACCGGCTTCATCGGAGTCGTAAATAAGAATAACCTCATCTGAATATCTGCTGATTAACTTTATTTGTTCAGGCGTAAGAGCCGTACCGCATCCTGCAACGGCATTATCAAATCCGGCTTGATGCATTGCGATAACATCCATATATCCCTCACAGAGAATAAGGCTGTTTTCTTTACTTTCCTTTGCAAAATTCAAACCAAAAAGCTCATTTGTTTTTTTATAAACAAGAGTTTCTCCGGTATTGATATATTTTGGCTTGGAATCGTCAAGAACTCTTCCGCCGAAAGCGATAACATTTCCCTTAACATCTATAATAGGTGTCATTACACGGTTAATGAACATATCATAGTAGCCCTTTGAGTTCTGTTTTACAAGACCTGCATCAACCATTTCCGATATTGAAAAGCCCTTAGATTTTAAATGCTTTAAAAGAGAATCCCATTCTTTAGGAGCGTACCCCAATCCGAATTTAGTTATTGTTCTATCGGTGATCTTTCGGTTGTGATAATATTCAAGAGCTTCTTTTCCTTCACCGCTCATAAGATATGAATGATAAAACCTTGCTGCTTCTCTGTTTGTCTCTAAAATTCTTCTTCGTTTTTTAGAAAGAGAATTGTCAACATGATAATCCTCGCGCGGCATACTCATTCCTGCACGCTGTGCAAGAAGTCCTACGGCATCAACATAATCTAAATTTTCAATAGACTTAATAAATGTGACTGCGTCTCCGCCTGCTCCGCAGCCAAAGCAGTAAAACGACTGTGTTTGCGGATATACTGTAAAAGAAGGAGTTTTTTCGTTATGGAAAGGACAAAGTCCGACTAAGGTATTTCCGCGCTTTCTCAGCGTTACATAAGAAGAAATCAAATCTTCAATATCGGTTTTGAGCATTAATTCGGTAAGAAACTGCTCCGGAAAAGCCATAACATCAACTCCTTTCAATCATCCGGCAATATAATTATTCAATCCAGCAAAGAGGAACAAACAGCTGATTAAAAATTTTAAGCGCATAATTATCACTCATACCGGCTATATAATCGCATATTGCTCTTTCAATTCCATCCTGCTCTGCAATAATTTTAAAATCCGCAGGAAGCTCGTCCGGTTTATTAATATAATAGGAATATATATTTTTAAGCATTTCAACTGCTTTTTTCTCTTCACTCTTGCAAACAGGATTAGTGTAAACTGCAACAAACATAAAATCATGAAGCTCTTTAAACGCTTCATAAAAATCGTTACTCATAAGAATTTCGTTATCGCTGTTTTCAATAACATTTAAAACCATATTATTTATTCTTTGCGATTTTGTCATACCGAGCTTCATGCGAAGTTCAAGCGGAATATCCTCCTCAGCCATAACTCCTGCACGGATAGCATCGTCAATATCGTGATTTATGTATGCAATTTTGTCGGCAATTCTGATTATTTGACCCTCAAGGGTAAAAGCGTTTTCACCTCTTGTGTGACAAAGAATACCGTTTCTGACCTCTTTTGTAAGATTTAACCCTTTTCCCTCTTTTTCGAGCCTTTCAACCACGCGTACACTCTGTTCATAATGAGTAAATGAGCAACCGCTGAGGCTGTTCAAGGCTCTTTCTCCGGCGTGTCCGAAAGGAGTATGACCCAAATCATGTCCGAGGGCAATGGCTTCTGTTAGGTCCTCATTTAGAGCAAGTGCTCTTGCAATGGTTCGTGCAATCTGAGAAACCTCAAGAGTATGAGTAAGCCTTGTTCTGTAATGATCACCGGTCGGTGCGAGAAACACCTGGGTTTTATGCTTTAATCTACGAAATGCCTGTGAATGAATAATTCTGTCCCTGTCTCTTTGAAAGCATGTTCTGACAGAGCACGGTTCTTCCACAATATCGCGTCCTAATGAATTTGAAGCAAGGCAAGCTTTTGGAGAGAGTATTTTTTTCTCATTTAATTCTGTTTGTTCTCTAATGCAAAATTCCAATAAAATACCCCTTTACCACTAATTCTTTTACTTTATACGCAATTTTATGCATATTTCCTTTATTTTTATTAAAATTATTATTCTTGACTAATTATGCCAAAAAATATATTCTATAATTAACAATTAGAAAGAAGGTTAGTTTTGATAGTATTTTTAATATTGATATTAATAGCAATAATCTTTGCTTTTTGCTATCTTCAAAATAATAAGCTTGATATAACGGAGTATCAAATTGCTTCAAAAGAAATAACAAGTAATCTTAAAGCAGTTCACTTGTCAGACTTTCATTCTTCACCGAAGCCACAGGTTATTAAAAAGCTGTCTCAAATCAATCCAAATGTTATTTTTATAACGGGTGATTTTATTAATGACCATGCAAAAAATAAAGAGAAAATGTTTGAATATGCAAAAGAGCTTTGCAAAATTGCTCCTGTATATTATGTAACTGGCAATCACGAAAGACGGCTTGAAGAGTTTAACGAAATAATGAATAGTCTTAAAGATTGCGGCTTTAATGTGTTATTAAATGAAACAACATGCACTGATATAAACGGCAACTCTTTTGTAATATTAGGACTTGACGAAAATCAAGCTAATTTCGAAGACTATAAGGCAAGAAAAAAAGGAACATTTGTCTATCAAAATATGACTCCGTATTTTGATGAGTTTTTGAAAAAAGACGGCTTTAAGGTTGTTTTAAGTCATTATCCGGAAAATTTTGAATTGGTAAAGGAAATGAATTACAGTCAATACGATTTTGATTTACAGCTTTCCGGTCACGCACACGGAGGACAATTCATACTTCCTTTTATCGGACCTGTTCTTGCGCCCGGTCAGGGACTATTTCCGAAGTATGCAAGAGGAGAACACGGAACAAGACCCAAATTAATTATCAGCAGAGGTATCGGAAATTCGGAATTTCCTTTAAGACTGTTTAATCATCCGGAAATAGTTGTGATAAATATCACAGGATAAATAAATGCGGCTTTCTTAATTTGTAGAAAGCCGTTTATATTTTTGCAAATTTTTCTCCTATTTTTTGTGCTGAATACATGCCGTTGCTTGCATCAAAAAGCTTTTCGCAAAACAATTCCTCTACATCAGCTTTAATGCTGAAAACTACTGAAACATTTTCAGAAAAAACAGTATCTGATATATTGCAGTTAAAATCCTTTAAAATATTGCAAAGCTTATCGTAAAATCCGTAGGAAACATTAACGCTCAAAATTGAGCAAGGCGCCATTGTTATTATGTTTCCTGCTTCAAGAGCAATTTTAGAGCCATGAGAATAGGCTCTTACAAGTCCACCTGCGCCAAGCAGAACACCGCCGAAATATCTTGTAACAACCACACAGGCGTTAACAACATTCGATTTTAAAAGAACATCAAGAACTGGTACGCCTGCTGTTCCGCTCGGTTCACCGTCATCACTGCAACGCTGAATATTATTCTCCTTTAAAACATAGGCGCTAACATTATGGGTAGCATCCCAATGCTTTGACTTAATTTCAGAAATAAAAGCAGTTGCCTCATCCTGAGTTGAAACAGGTTTTACATAGCCTATAAATCTTGATTTACGCTCAATGAATTCTGCTGAAGCTTCCCTTTCAACTGTAACATACTCTTTCATAAAACACCTAAAAAACATGGCAGCGTAAGCATTTCTTACGCTGCCATTGAATTAAATCAGCCTTTTTTAGCAAATCTTCTGTTGAATCTGTCAACACGACCGCCTGTGTCAACAAGTTTCTGCTTGCCGGTGAAGAAAGGATGGCATTTTGAGCAGATATCAACTTTCATATCGCCTTTAGTGCTCTTTGTTTCAAAGGTTGCACCGCAAGCGCACTTAACAGTACAAGTTTCGTAATTGGGATGAAGTCCGTCTTTCATTAAAATTCACCTCTTTGGATTAAAGTCATAATGCTTAGATATACTACCACATAGTAATAAAAAATGCAAGTATTTTTTTAAAAATCTTTATATTTACAGCTTTTTGCAAGATAAAATGAGTATAAATAACACTCGCTGACTTCTTTTTTCAATGTTTTAGAAACAGCGTATTTATAAAATTCAATTTGCCTTTTGTACCTATCTAAAAGCTCTTGCTCTGATTTAACCTTGTCGGTTTTGTAATCAACAAGAATAAGATTTCCGTTTTCCTCGAAAACACAGTCTGCAATTCCCTGAACTAATACTTTTGAATCATCATCTATCTCGCAGTCGGGTTTAACAAACGAGAAAACCTTTATTTCCCTGTAAATCTTATCTGCGCTGAAAATCCTGCTTGCAAAATTGCTTTCAAAAAATTGAGTCAGAGCAGATATATTTAAGATTTCAGCCTGTTTTTCATTCAGCAATGCACTATCAGTCAAACGCTTGATTTCATCCATCAAATTCTCTTTTGATTTTTGATAATCACAGAACTGCATAAAAGCATGCATAGCACTGCCTTTTTCGGCAAGCGTGCTGTTATCATCATTTAAGAATGCCGGCTTGCTTGAGGCAAAGAAATCATTACTTAACTCGTTTTCGTCAAGCTCTGAAGCAACGCTTTTTGCGCTGATATTAGAAAGCTCGGAATACGGATAATTGTATTCAATTCTTTGCTTAAGCATATTGAAAACATAATCATTAAAAGATTTTTCTTCAATTATAGTGCTACTTTCCTGTTGGGTAGCCACACAATCTACTGCTTGAACATAATTTATTGAAATATTGAAATCATAATTGCTGTTTTCAACATAATTTTGTAATTCAATAAACGAATCGCTACTTGGTAAAACATTTGATTCATAGAGTGATTTGTGAAGAAGCAAGTTTAGAAGGATTATTTCACTGTCCGACTGCAATTTTTTGCATACAAACGGGTGTATAACCCCATTAGAAATCTTATTTTTCAAGCTTTCAAGCTTTTTGCTTACGTCGGGATATGAATTTAGAGAAATAAAACTTTCCCTCGCTCTTGTCATTGCAACATAAAGAACTCTCAGATTTTCCGACATGGTTGCATTACGGATTGACAGCTTAACAGCAACATATGGCAATGTTGGATAACTGCAAAGAAGTTCTTCATCATATCTTTTGAATCCAATGCCGAGTTCATTGCTCAAAAGAAGCTTCGCTCTGCTGTCTTCCTTATTGTATTTTCTTGCTGCACCTGCAAGAATACAAACAGGAAATTCGAGTCCCTTAGATTTGTGAACGCTCATTATTTTTACACAGTTATTAGATGCTCCGGACTGAGCGCTCTCAATTCTGCCGGAAGAAGAAATTATTTTATCAATATATTTCAAAAAAGCAGTAAGACCGCAGCTTTTTCCGGAATCAAAGGCTTTTGCAATAGATATAAACTTATTAATGTTTCCTTTTCTTTGCTCGGAGTTTCCAAGTGCAAGTATTATGGGAATAAATGATGTTTCCCGTAACACATATCTTATAAAAGAGGAAACCGAGAAAGAAATGCTGATATTACGAAGTATTTCAATTTTATTAAGGAATTCACTTGTTTTAGCATTACTATTACATGAATTCAAAACACATGAATAAAAGGTGCCGTTTCGATGGTTTATTCTCATCTGTGAAAGCTCATCGGGAGTGAAACCGAATAATGCAGATGACATAACGGTGAGCAGATCAATATCGTTTGACGGATTATCTATAATTCTTAAAAGAGACAATAAAAGAATTATTTCACTGTTTTCAAATAAATCAAGCTTGTTTGCACTGTCAACGGGTATTCCCTGCTCTTCGAGCACTTCTCTGTATTTTCCAGCGTGACGCTTTTCGCTTCTGAGAAGAATTGCAAAATCTGAATAAGTTATAGGTCTTTTTCCGTTTTTATCTTCAACTATTTCTTCTCTTTCTATTTTTTCTTTAATTAATGAAGCAATTTCATATGCTTCTGCGGAATCTGAATTTTCACTTGCGGCGCAGTCTATTAACTTAACAACTGCGGGTTCACTCTGAAATTCATCATATTCTGCACCGCAGTATAAATATTCATCGTCGTTATAATCAACCTCACCTGCGTCCTTACTCATAACATGTGAGAATACGAAGTTAATGTAATTGCAAATTTCTTTTCTGCTTCTGAAATTCTTAGAAAGCAGAATTTTGGCAGGAAATTCCGGTTTTTCTTCATCGTACGGCAAGAAGCACTCATTTTTCTTCATAAAAATTTGAGGCATTGCAAGTCTGAACCTATAAATACTTTGCTTAACATCGCCTACCATGAAGAGATTTTCACCGTTTGAAAGCATGGCAAAAAGCAAATCCTGTGCTTCGTTTGTATCCTGATATTCATCAACGAGTATTTCTTCAAACTGACCTTCAATTTCACTTGCAAGAGGTGTTCTTATAATTTCACCGTCTTTATATTCAGCAAGCAGATCGAGAGCAAAATGCTCAATATCGGAAAAAGAATATGCGTTTTCCTCATTACAAAGGTTTTGCACCTCGTTTTTAAATTCAATAATAAATGAGCATAAACACGAAACCAATGGATAAAGATACTCCATATCGCTCTTGTGTTCACTCTCACTAACACAAAATAGAGCGGATAAATCTTTTATCAATGCTTTGTATGTGTTTCTAATTTCCTTTATTGCTTCGGAAGACGGACTGTTATAATTCTTCTTTGAAGGCAATCTTGTAAAGGAAGCAATTAAAACTGCTTCTCTGCATTTATCCCACGAATCATCAAGACTATTTGAAATATTCTCAAAGATTTTGCGGTCGCAATCAAGCATTGTGTTAAATTTATCATATAATTCATCTGCAAATTCTAAGTTTTTTGAGCATTCATCAATCAAAGAAAAAGCATAATCACAAATATCCTCTACCTCTTTTTTTATTTCAAGAAACCAAGGGGTATCGTGAATATCAAGAGTAGGATTATACATTTCTTTGAGATTTTCAATGCTTGCATCAAAGAAAGCCTGTGACATAGTGAATCTGTAAACAGATAAAACAATTTCATAAAGCTTTGCATCATTCTTTAATGTTGAAAAAGTTTCAACAAGGCTTAAAAAATGCTTATCGGCCTGCTCGTATTTTGTTTCAGCGATTTTTTCAAAGGCATTATTATAAATAACATTTAGGTCGTACTCATTTAAAATAGAAAAATCGCTTCTGATTCCGAGAAGATGGCTGTTTTCTCTAACAAAATTTATGCAAAATGAATCTATTGTGCATATTTTTGCGCCTGCAAGAAGAGTTTGCTGTCGAACAAGATTAATATTCCCCGGTTCATCTTCAAGTTTTTTACTGAGCGCCTTATAAATTCTGCTTTTCATTTCTCCGGCGGCAAGATTTGTGAAGGTTACTACCAAAAGCTTGTCAATATCAACAGGATTTTTACCCGTAATTTTCTGAATAACACGCTCAACAAGCACGGCGGTTTTTCCGGAACCTGCCGCAGCGCTGACAAGAATATTTCCGCCGTTTGCATATATAGCATGTTGCTGCTGTTTAGTCCATTCCGGCATTATTATTCTCCTCTCTGAGCATTTCAAGAACTTCGTCATTGTCAGGCTGTAGCAATGAACGCTTAGAATATTCTTTTCTGTTTGAGCAAACAGAATAATAATCACAGAAATCACATGTTAAATCGTGATTTTTACCGTCTGCGGGGTTTTGTGCAATAATACCGTTGTGAAGAGAGAACCCCATTTGTGAAATCAAATAATCTACCTTTTTTGAAAGTGCTCCTAATTCTTCAAGTGTTGCAATATTACCACCGAGCTCGCCGGTTGATTTCATTTTAGCCGGAATATAATTGCCTTTTAAATCATGCTCCATCAGTTCTGCAACGGTATTCTCAGAATCATTGAGAATTAAACCTTTCATACAGTATTCTTTGTTCTGAGATGATTTAATATCTTTTTCAATATTGCTTCTTGAAACGGAATAGTCGCTCCTGGATGAGTGCATATAAAGAACTCCTGCGGGTATTCCGCTGAATTTGTTTTCTTTATCTTTACACAACGCAAAAAGATAAACAAACATTTGCAGATTAAGACCATTGATAACATCACTCAAAAGAAATTCCTTTTTTCCGGATTTGTAATCTACAACCCTAACATATTTTTTGCCGTTATTTTCACATAAGTCAACCCTGTCAACAGAGCCTCTTATTCCAATCTTATAGCCGTCTGAAATATTAACATAAGGTGATTTGACTTCGCCGTCCTTATCAATTGAAACTTCAAATCCAACCGGTTCGAAATCGCTTTGAGAAAATTCTTCAAGAAGTCTCATAACAATGCTGAAAAGAAGCTTTGCAAGGCGCATAAACTGATAATTAAAACGAGCGCTGAAGTCCTCACTTTTTCCGATTTGCTCGATAAAAAATCTATTAAGCAAATCGTGGATGATTAAATATAAATCACTTTCAGATATTTTACTGAGTTCTTGAATTGAATTTTCCGAAAATAATATTTCAAGAACATAGTGTATAAGTGTTCCTGTTTTCATTGAATCCATTTCAGCAGGAGTTTTAACTCTTGCACCGAGACCGAATTTGCAAAAATATCTGAAAGCACAATTGTAGTAATCTTCAATTCTTGAAGCGGAAATAAACATATCCCCACCGAAAAGGTTGAGAGCTGTGTTTTTATCAACAATTTCGGGATCCTTATTTTCGTACTGTGCTTTGAGTGCTTCAAGGCGGTAATCGTTTTTAAAATATTCCTTTAGAGCACAAACATATTCATTTGAGCTTTCGTAATTTGAAGCAAGGTAATCAAAAGCAGAATCTCGGCTGAAAATACTATTTTGTGGCAAACAATCCTTTTTGTCTTTAATTCTGATTTTTGGAAAAATTTTTAAAACGGAAGTAATCACTGAAGATTGTTCTTTTGCAGAATCATTTACATTTGAAGAATAACTAAGAAAAACCTTGTTCCTTGAACCGGATACGCTATTGTAAGTTATAAATTTTTCGAGAGAGTCTTTCTCTGCTCTGTTGTCTAACAGTTCGAAATTTAACTCTGCAAGTTCTTTTCTTTCCGAATCAGAAAGAAGAGAATTGTTAATATTCGTTTTCGGAAAATCATCCTGGCTTAATCCTGTTACAAAAACAGCATATGGGTTATTTAGACGAATTCTGTCTGCCTGTCCAAACTGAACATTGTCAAGACCGCTCGGTAAAGAACCGAGGCTTTCATTATCAACAGCTAATGAAAAGAGCTCAGCAAACTCAGAACTTGAAATACGGGTGTTTCCGATTGTCAGTGCAAATTGATTCAACAGATCCATTAAATAATCCCAAACTCTGTTTTGCTCTAATGCAAGATTATTCAAATCTGACATACGAAGAATTTCAGCAATATTTTTCAATTTTTTATCTGCGTTAATTTCAAAAACAAGCAGGTTGTAAATTGCTTTACATATTTCCAAAACACTTTTATTCTTTATTGTGTTTTTAAACTTCAAAACAGGCTCGATTATTGCAGACCTTGTTCTGTTTAATTCAGCTAAAAGAGCCTTATCATTCTCACTCATATCCGGTGAAAAGCCTTTGGGTGATTTTTCAAACGGCTTTGTCCATGCGCTTGAGTTGATTTTCCATGTAAATACATAGTTATCAAGGTTGGAGATTTGTTCATTGCTTATATCAAACATACCTGTTTTTGCGAGTGACAAAACATCATCGGAATTAAAAGAATAATTAATAACCCTGAAAAGATATTTTACAAACGCAATAAGCGGCTGAGTGCCGATGGGCTGGCGCTCATCGTCGTAAAACGGAACGCCGTACTTTTTGAAAGCCGCAGAAAGCTCGTCTCCATATGAGGATAAATCTCTTGTAACAACTGCAATATCACGGGCACGGCACTCTCCGTTAAATAACATCTCCTTGATTTTTGAGGCAATATATTCACATTCCTCACTGATGTCGAATGATTTGTAAATAGAAATATTTTCCGTTTCTAAATCATATGTATATTTTTCGTCTAAAAGATTTTCCTCGAGAGCTTCAAGCTCTTTGTTTAAAAATCGTTTTTTATCAGAAAGAATAATCGGAGCTTTAACCTCTATTCCCTCTTCTTTTGCAATTCTTATTAGCTTTTGAGCACATTTGATAACTGCTGAAAACACACCGTAGCCATGATGATTATCGCTTAAAGCGTAGCATGGCAACGCAACGGTTACGTAATCCGCCTGTGCAATAATCTTAGAAAGTATCTTATATTCAATATTCATAAATCCATTAAAAGAATCAATGAATACTGTTTTTCCTTTGAAATATTCTCCGTCACTCAATTTACTATAAAGCTTAGAAAGTATTTCATCCGAGTCTAAATTATCCTTCTTTAAAAGGGCTTCGTATGTACCCAAAATAAGCGCTATATCATGAAGCTTGTCCGAAAGATTTTTTTTGCAATCACTCTCGGATACCTGCATCAAATCATTATAATCTATGCCGCACATTTTTGTTTCGTGGTAAAAATCGCTTATTGAATTATAAAAAGAAACGGAAAGATTATCTTTTCCGTAAACTCTCAGATTTTCTCTACAAGCAGAAACGGCATGCTGAATAAGTGCAATTTTTCCTCCGTCTGAAAGTACTGTTCCAGAATCGAAGCCGTAAACCTTGCAGACCTCGTGATAAAGCCTTTTAAAATTTGAACATTCAATATTTGAAACAGCATCTTCTCCGAGAAGTTCAAGAAGACTCTTTTCATATTCAAAAGAAGTCTGCTCGGGAACGAGAAGAAAAATATCTTTGATATTATCATTTGAAAGAGATTTAATCTCATTAAAAATATATTCGGTTTTTCCTGTTCCAGTTCTGCCGAGAACTAATTTTAGCATAAATTCACCCTGTTAATTATTTGTCAAAACCGGATAAGTCGAGCTTATCAAATTCCATGAGAAGGCTTTTAATTTTATTTGCAATCGATTCTGAATTGCAGCTGTTATTGCACTCTATATTAAGAGGTAAAATAGGATCGTGAACACTTAGTCTTAGTAAAAACCAACCATCCTCAGTGTTAATTCTAACGCCCTCATAGTTTTCTTTTTCAATGCTCCATCCCGGTACTTTTTCAGATGATTGAATCAATTTATCAATAACCCTGTTACCGTAAGATTTGAAATCCTCTTCACAAATCGGAATGCGTATTTCAACACTTTCCTTCGGCTCTTCCAATGTAGCAATAAGGCTTTCAAGGGATTTTCCTTGTTCCTTTAACTGAGCAAGCTTAATAACAATTTTTGTTGCAAGATATGCTCCGTCATCAAGAAAATAATTTTCTTTGAATGCGGCATGACCGCTTGTTTCTATTGCAAGCGGAGAGCAAATACCGTTGTTATTTAACTCAATAGACTTGTTAATAACATTTTTGTAACCGCGCTTAAATCTAAGCTGGTGTGATTTTAAATCTTTTTCAATAAAAGATCTTAATCCGTCTGAGGTAAGGCTATCGGTAACAACCCATCCGCCCTCATAGTTTTCAAGTGCTATAACGCTTGCAAGAGCTACAAGCTTGTTTCTGTTAATCTCATTTCCTTTTGAGTCAATACAACCCATACGGTCAACATCAGTATCAAAAATTATACCCAAATCCGCTTTAGCATTAAGCGTTGCTTTTGAAGCAAAATCCATTGCAGTTTTGTTTTCGGGATTTGGAATATGATTAGGAAACATTCCGTCGGGCTCTAAAAAAACACTTCCGCTAATGTCAGCTCCGAGAGGCTTTAAAACATTTTCCGCATAAAAGCCGCCCGCACCGTTTCCTGCATCAACAATAATTTTCAGCCCGTCAAGAGGGTTTTCTTTTCCGGTTTCACTAATAATCATTTCACGGAGCTGTTTACAGTAAACGCTCATGAAATCATATTTTATACATTCTTTATCAGCAGAATGAGAAACATATTTCTCTTCCGAAGCAATGCTTAAAATCCTTTCAACATCTTCTCCTTCAAGACCTCCGTTTTTAGTAAAAAATTTAAGTCCGTTTCTTTGATAAGGATGATGCGAAGCCGTAATTTCAAGAGAAGCATCGCATTTTATATCGGTAACTATTGTCATAAACATTGAAGGAGTTGAAGAAAGAGAACAATCATAAACCTTGACTCCAAAATTTAAAAGAACCTCGGTTGCGGCATTCTTGATTCTTGAGGCTGAAATTCTTGAATCATGACCGACTGCAATGGTTTTCAGCTCTGTTCCAAACCTTTCGCCATACCATTTTATAAAGCCGAAAACTACTTGCTTTACAACATCATCGGTAAGCTCGATTTTTTCAATTTCAGTTTCAACCGCTACTCCTCTGATATCGGTTCCGCTTTTTAATTTTTTCCATTCTTTATCTGTCATTTTCTATCAATCCTTCACTAATCATATTTTCATATGCTTCAATTAAAAGCTTGTACATCGGAGTACACACCTGTATGTGCTTTTTCAATTCATCTATAAGTTCAGGAGAATTAATTTTTGTTAAGTCATTATCTGTATGAACAAATTCAAGCCATTTTGAGTTGTAATACTTTTTTAATGATGGCTGAATTTTAGGATTTCTGTCTTTCTTATACTGCTCCGAATAAAAAGTATATCCTGCGTTTTCAAGACTTTTTGCAGCATTTAAGAAGGCTCTCGGATGCTTTTCCATAATTTTTCTTATTTCATCCATTTGAGCAGGCTTTTGAAGAAAAACAGCTATGCCGTATGAATAACATTCAGGAGTGAACTCAAACCACATAAACGGTGCAAAGGGATATTCAAATTTATTTCTTCTAAACATCACCCAAAGGTTTTCACGGTATCTTTGTGTTATATTTTTTCTTCGTGTATCCCGCGCAATTCTTGAAACGGTATAGGTAGGATCGGTGTACATTTTAGAGTCAAGCATAGTCAGATCATCTGATAAATCAAGCATAATTTGGCGCATGGGAATTGTTGCTATTTCCTTTAGTTCCTTTTTATGCTCTTCATAAAACGCTTTGCTGTTTTCAAATGAATTAATACTAAGAAGATTTATTGCTTCCGGAGAAATACCTTTAAAATTATACATTTTTTAACATACCTTTATCTAACATTTTCTGTGCTGCAAGCTCGGAACAAATCTTAGCTGAATGAAAATTAAGCCCTCCCTGAACCCAAGCGTAATAAGGTTCTCTGATAGGTGCATCCGCAGAAAGCTCAATAGAAGAACCGAGAGTAAATGCTCCTGCCGCCATAACAACCTTACTGTCATATCCGGGCATATCCCAAGGCTCAGGAGTAAGATAGCTGTCTATCGGGCTTCCGCTTTGTATTCCTTCACAAAATGAAACAAGGCTTTGGGGATTTTCAAGACCGACCGATTGAACAATATCTGCTCTTTTTTCATTATACTTCGGAATTGTATCATATCCAAACTGCTCAAAAAATGAAGAAATATATACTGCACTTTTTAAAGCCTCACCGACTGTGTGAGGTGCGTAAAACAGACCCATATATAGTTCTCTGTTCATTCCCAATGACGCACCAACCTCTGCTCCAAGTCCCGGAGTTGTTAGTCTGTATGCACATTTTTCAACAAGAGCGGATTTACCTGCAATATATCCTCCGGTTGTAGCAATTCCTCCGCCGGCGTTCTTAATAAGGCTTCCTGCAATTAAATCTGCACCAACCTCACACGGCTCTTTTTTATCAACAAATTCACAGTAACAATTATCAACCATTACTATAGCTTTACTGTTCGCTTTTTTTACAACATTAACCGCTTTTGCAACCTCTTCAACAGTAATGCTCGGACGAAGCGAATAACCGCGACTGCGCTGAATATAAACGAGCTTAATATCCGAATTAACTCTTTTTGATACTTCATCTAAATCAATTTTGCCGTTTTCATCAAGGTCAATTTGTTCATATGTTACTCCGAAGTCAGCAAGAGAGCCCATTCCCTCGCCTCTTATTCCGATAACATTGTGTATTGTATCGTAAGGCGTTCCTGTTATACAGAGCATTTTGTCTCCGGGTCTGAGAACTCCGAATAGAGCAACGCAGAGAGTGTGTGTTCCACAGGTAAAATTATGTCTCACAAGTGCGCTCTCCGCAGCGAAAACATCTGCCCAAACCTTATCCAGATCGTCTCTGCCTCTGTCGTTATATCCGTATCCGGTAGAAGAAACAAAATGACTCTCCGAAATTCCGTGCTTAATAAATGCGTTCAAAACCTTGAGCTGATTATATTCTGTTATTTCATCAATATAATCAAATTGCTCCTTACAAAGTGCTAAGGCTTGCTTTGACTTTTCTTCAATTCTTGCGTCAATATTAAAAAAAGGTGTCATTTATACATTCTCCAATCGGAACAGTTTTCAAATCCGAGTCTTTTATAAAAGTTTTCATTTCTGTTTTCTTCACGAAGCAAATAAACAGTTTTACCGAAATCACAGTTCATATATGAAACAAGGCAGGAACCGTATCCAAGCCTTGTAAATTCTTTTTTAGTTTTGACAGACGATAAAATAGCATAATCACCGTATATAAAAGAAAACAATGCTGAAGAAACTATTTCATCATTAACATTTAAGGTGTAAGCCTTGGCACAACCGTGTCGAATTCTGTGATTAAGGTCTGCATACCAGCTTTTAAAATCCTGAGCCTCATAATCGGTAAGGCTGAAAATATCCATAAGCTTTGGATATTCATCAATCTCTGTGTGAGGATATGAAATTTCGATTTTTTTTTGCGATTTCATAACCTTGCCTTGTTCATAGCTTCTGTTTAAAACAAAATTGGGACTGCAAAGAAGTGATGAAAAAGATATCATTGAAAAGAAGTCAATTAACTCATCTTTGTCAGCTTTTTCTGTAAAGCTTAATGTAAAGTCACTGTCCAGCCTTGAAATTATTGCGGTGATTTCATTGTCGTCATTTATTTGTACATAAAACGATGCAAAATTGTAGTTACATCCGTATGCATTTAAAAGGCTTAAAATTCTTATTGAATAAACATCAAAATTATTCAACTCACGGATTTCGGACTTATTTTGTATTTGATTAATCATAAATTCTGTTGATTAATTCCTTTATCAGTTTTCTTGTGAAATCAATATCGCTCTGTTTTACAACGCTTGAAGCGCTGTGTATATATCTGCACGGAAGTGAAACTGCAAGCGTTCTAACTCCTCCCCTGCTTGTTTGAACAGCGCCTGCGTCATTTCCTCCGGCGATTGCAGTTTTTGTTTGGCACGGAATTTCTAATTCCTTAGAAATATCAAATGCAAGCTCAAAGAGAGTTTTATCATAGATTGTTCTTCCGTCCATAAAAGAAACAACGGGCCCGTTTCCGAGAACACATACCCTATCACTTCCCGTAACACCGCACAAATCAGCAGCAGTGGTTGCTTCAAGCACAATGGCTATATCGGGATTGACTGAATAAGCCGAGCACTTCGCTCCTCTTAATCCAACCTCTTCTTGAACATTAAATGCAAAATAAGTATCATATTCAAGATCTGATTTTATCAATTCAATTAAAAGCATGCAGCCTATTCTGTCATCAAGTGCTTTTGCCTTAATATATCCGTTTCCGAATTCGGTATAATCGGAAACAAAATATGCATAGTCGCCTTCACGAACATATTTTCTTGCATCAGCTTCGCTCTCTGCACCTATGTCAATAAAAAGCTCACTCACGGTTGGGGCTTTTTTCTTTTCGGCTTCACTCGTCTGGTGAATTGCTTTAGTTCCAATAACACCATTAATATCATTAACCCTTACACATCTGTCAATTACTGCGCGAGAATCAATACCACCTACGGTATCAAATCTTAAATAACCCTCATCGGTAATTCCCGTAACAATAAAGCCAACCTCATCCATATGTGCACAAAGCATTAGCTTTTCTGAATGCTTCTTTTTACCTTTTTTAAATGCAATAATATTTCCTATCGCATCTTGTGAATAATCGCAGTATGAAGCGATTTGAGAGATAATATATTTTCTTACAACATTTTCGTCGCCGGAAGTTCCGTTTAATTTACACAGTGTTTCAAGCATTATTTTCACCTGCTCTTTCACAAACATAAGCGCATATCAAATCTGCTGTTGCCTCAATATCATCAATGCTCACTGTTTCAACAGGTGTGTGCATATATTTTTGCGGCAATGAAATAAGCGCTGTTTTAACACCTGACTCCGAAACAGAAATTGAATCGGCATCGGTACCTGTCGTTCCCGACATTATTTCAAGCTGATATTTTATACCGTTTTTTTCTGCACATTTTATTAAACAATCAGTCATGTCACGATTTAATACGGGAGAAATACCAATCATTGGACCCTTAGAAATCACACCGCATTCTTCTTTTTTCGCCTGAGGAGTATAAGCAAATGATACATCAACGGCAATTGCTTCGCAAGCATTTAAGCCGTACGGTCCGATTTTTGAACCTCTTGTTCCGACCTCCTCCTGAGAGCAGAGCATAAGTGTTATTTTACAGGGAAGATGCAAATCTTTAATTTTTTGAGCCGCTATAATAATTGAGGCAACTCCTGCTCTGTCATCAAGGCATGAAGCGCTTATACAATTATTGAGTAGAGGGGTAAAATTTCTTTTAAATGTTATTTTATCTCCAAGCGATACGATTTTGTTAACATCTTCAAAATTCATTCCGACATCTATTGAAATATCGGAAAAATCGGGAACCTTGTCAGAATCACCGTTTTTTTGTAGATGTGGCGGCAGAGTTGAAATAACACCGAAAACATCTTTTTTTCCGTGCACCGTAACTTCGTATCCGAGAAGCATACGAGGATCAACACCCCCGCATTTTGCAACTTTCAAAAATCCTTCATTTGTTATTTCGGTAACAACAAGACCTATTTCATCAATATGTGCATTCAGCAATATATGATAACCGTTTCCGAATGTGCAATAAACATTATTCATGGAATCGGTGCTCACATCACCAATGGGCTCAAGTAATTCCTTTAACAGCAATACAACATTTTCTTCACTTCCCGAAACGCCATGTACGGAAGTAAGCTTTTCCAACAATTCAACTGTTTTCATTTCCAACCTCTGCCTTAAAGAGAATTTACAACATTTTTAAAGTGTCTGCCTCTGTACTCAAAATTCTTATATAAATCAAAGGAAGCACAGGCAGGTGAAAGAGAAACAATATCTCCCTCAGAAGAATTTTCATCTGCAATTTTTACTGCTTCTTCCATTGACGAGGCAAACTTAATTTCAAGGGAGCTGTTTTTATATCCTTCGTCTGTAACAATCGCATCATAAATTTTAGGAGCAGTAACCTCTCCCATTAAAATCAAAAGCTTAACATTTGAAAGAATATACGGAACCATTGGCTTAAAGCTTATTCCTTTATCGGAGCCTCCGCAGATAATTATTATCTTTTGGTCAAAGGATTTAAGTCCGCTTATAACTCTTGTGGGCGAAGTTGCGATTGAATCGTTATACCATTTAACACCGTTTCTTTCTCTTACAAATTCAATTCTGTGTTCAACGCCGCCGAAATTCTTTGCAACCTCTCGAATTGAGTCAATGCTGACAAGTCCCCAAACAGCAGTAATAGCTGTTAAGTAGTTCTCAACATTATGATCGCCCGGCAGCTTGATATCCTTTCTGTCGAGAACTTCAACAGTATCCTTACCGTAATCATTAAAATAAATTTTTCCGTTTTTATAATAAGCTCCGTGCTCAATCTCTCTGCCATATGAAAACTGATACGGAGTTCCGTTAACATCACTAAGCATATTGACCGTGTAATCGTTATTAGCATTAAGAACTGATTTTGAAAACGCATTTTGATGAAGCAGAATATTTCTTTTACTGTCAACATACTCCTGCATATCTTTATGGTGATCAAGATGATTTGGAGCAAGATTGGTTACAACGGCAATATCGGGGCTTGAATGCATTGTTATAAGCTGGAAAGAAGAAAGTTCAACAACTGCATAGTCGCTCACTTTAATATTCACTATTTCAGGTAAAAGCGCTTTACCTATATTTCCGCCGAGATAAACTGTTTTTCCTTCTTTTTTCAGCATTTCGGAAATCAATGTAGTTGATGTTGTTTTACCGTCTGAGCCGGTAACAGCAATAATTTTACAGGGACATAAATCAAAGAATACCTCCATTTCGGAAGTGACAACCTGACCTCTTTTTTTCGCATCCACAATCCATTGCTCGCTCGGCATTATTCCGGGTGTTCTGAAAATAACATCCATATCGGCGAGATTATCAAGATAAGTATCTCCAAGGCAAAATTCAACGCCTGAATTTTCAAGTTCAGCGCAAATATCCTTGCCGATATACTCCTTATCCTTTCGGTCGCAGGCATAAACACTTGCACCGAAATCAGCAAAAAGCTTAGCTGTCGGTGCATTAGTTACTCCAATTCCTACAAACGCAATTTTTTTACCTTTAACGCTATCAAAAAAATTTTGAATTTTACTGTCCATATAAATACTCCTTAATGAATTTGGAAATTACCGTTTAAATACTCTTTTGCAGAAAAATTTTTCATTCTTTCCTCAAGCTCTTCCTGAAAGGCAAGCTTTCCTTTTGACTTGTATTCCTCTTTAATAGGTAAATCAGCTCTTAGAATAAATTCGGCAATCATTGACTGGCATGCGCTTTGAATGTTTCCGAGGAAATAACATTTTGAGGTTTTAGCTTCAACAAGCGCAAATGCAATTTTAATTTGTTCTCTTTTACCGAATGTTGTTATCATCTTTGAAAGAGCAACCGCATCGTCACAAACATTATCACTCACAAAGCAAATAACTATATTTCCGCGCCTTTTAAGATTTTTAACAGTAAAATCGTTAATAACACAATCAAGATATGCAAGAACATCATTTCTATCTGTATCTTCGGTTTGAATTATGTAAAAATAATTTTTGCCCTTTTGCGCTTTAACATCAATAAGAAAATCCCCGACTTGAACGGAAGTGTTAATCGAATAACCGTTATTCTTAATCAAATCTGCTATTTCTGTTATTGCGTTATCGGCGTTTCCGTATTGCTTTGAACACAAATAATAACCGCAATCACTGAGTTCATACTCGGTAAGGGTTAAAATACCGTCTGTTTTTGAGTATTTTGAATAATAAACAAAAACTACACTTAAAACACCAATTACGATGAAATCACAAAGATATCGTATTATTTCATCAACCGTTTCTCCTGCTAATTTTGCAATATACGGCTGTGCACCGATATAAATGATCATAAAGAGAGCACCCGTAACTGCAATAAAATTCATTATTCTTTTAAGTTTCTTTTGCTTTCTTCTAAATTCACGCATTGCACATTTCCTTAAATTCTTCTTCGTTAATAACTTTAATTCCGAGTGCATTAGCTTTATCAAGCTTACTTCCCGAAGCTTCTCCAGCAAGAACATAATCGGTTTTTTTGCTGACGGAAGAAGATGTTTTTCCGCCGAAACCTTCAATTATTTCAGAAGCCTGTGCGCGACTGTAGGTTGGCAGTGTTCCTGTAAGAACAAAGGTTTTTCCCTCAAAACGATTGTCAACAATATTGCTTTGGGATATTACATTTACACCCAGTTCTTTAAGACCGTTAATAAGCTCTCTTGCCGACTCCTCTGAAAAGAAATCAACAACACTTTTTGCCATAATACCGCCGAAGCCGTCTATCTCAAGAATATCTTCTTCGCTTGCGTTAACTATATTATCAATAGTCTTGAAATGCTCCGAGAGAAGCTTTGCTGCCTTTGATCCGATATGTCGGATACCGAGAGCAAAAATCAATTTTGAAAGATCGTTTTCTTTTGATTTTTCAACAGAAGCAATAATATTGTTTGCACTTGTTTGCTGAAATCCCTCAAGCTGAGAAATTTTGCCTGCTTCAAGCTTAAAAATATCAATGGTTTCACAAATAAGCTTTTCATCAACAAATTTTTCAAGTATGGAAGGTCCGAGACCTTCAATATCCATTGCATCTCTTGAACAAAAATGAATAAGATTTCTGAGAAGCTGAGCAGGACATTCAGGATTAATGCACCTGATAGCCGCCTCCCCTTCCTCTCGAACTACGGGACTTCCACAGGATGGACAATATTTAGGGAACTCAAAAGTTCCGTTATTATCATTATGAAAATTTACGCAAAGAACCTCCGGAATAATATCACCGGCTTTTCTTACTGTAACAGTGTCGCCAATTGCAATTCCTTTTTCATTAATGAAATCCTGATTATGAAGAGTTGCTCTGCTAACTGTTGTACCTGCAAGGTGAACAGGGTCAAATACTGCGGTTGGCGTTAATACGCCTGTTCGACCAACTGCAATTTCAATATCCTTAATAACGGTTTGCTTTTCCTCGGGTGGATACTTAAAAGCGATTGCCCATTTAGGAAATTTTGCAGTGTTTCCGAGAACTTTTCTCTCTTCTAAATTATCGACCTTTATAACTGCACCGTCTATATCAAAGGATAAGTCACCGCGCATATCGCCTATTCTGTTAATCTCATCAATTGCTGAATCAATGCTTTGAACTTTTTTATAAAAAGGAACTGTATTAAATCCGCATTCTTTCAAAAAGTCTAAGCTTTCCTTGTGAGAATTAATTTGCGTTCCTTCAATCTGTTGAATATTAAATATAAAAATATCAAGACCACGAGTTGCTGTTACGCTACTGTCCTTCTGCCTTAATGAACCGGCGGCAGCATTTCTCGGATTTTTAAACGGCTTTTCGTTATTAAGTAATTGCCTGTCAACTACCTTTTCAAAGCTTTTTTTAGGCATATAAACTTCCCCGCGCACCTCAAGAAACGGAAGCTTCTTGTTTAGTACTAAAGGAACATTGTGGATTACTCTGATGTTTCCGGTAACATCTTCACCGATATCGCCGTCTCCTCTTGTTGAGCCTCTGAAGAATTCTCCGTTTCTGTATTCAAGGCTTACAGAAAGGCCGTCAATTTTCGGCTCAACAACATATTCGGCGCTTGAAGCAGTATCTTTAACTCTGCTATCAAACGCTTTCAATTCCTCAATAGAAAATGCATCCTGAAGACTTTCCATTCTAACTGAATGAACAACGCTTTCAAATGAATTATCTGCCTTACCGCCTACTCTCTTACTTGGCGAATCCACTTTGTCAAACTGAGGATATTCCGTTTCGAGTGCAATCAATTCACGCATCATCATATCGTATTCGAAATCTTCAATCTCAGGTTCATCATCATTGTAATACTTATTACTGTGATAAATAAGTTTTTTTCTTAATTCTTCAATCTTCTTTTCAATATTTTCCATAGCACACCATTATATTTATAATTAATAATTATTATAACACAAATTGAAGTTAATTCAACAATAATAATATAAAAATCGGGCGGAATTTTCCGCCCGACAAACGATTAATTATTCAACGGTAAACTTTCTGAAAACCTTTTTACCTTTTTTTATAATAACCTCATTTTTAAAATCTTCTTTTGAAAGGGTGTGAAGAGCACCGCTGATTTTTTCGTCATTAACGCTTACTCCGCCTTGGTCAATCAGTCTTCTGCCTTCGCCCTTTGATTTTATCATTCCGCCCGCAAGCATCATATCAAGAACAAGGATTTTACCATCATTGAAATCAGAGTCATTTAAAGTAGTTGACGGCATATCCGAGCTGTCTGCACCGCCTGCAAACAAAGCCTTTGCGGCATTCTGAGCCTTTTCTGCCTCTTCTTTTCCGTGAACAAGCTCTGTAAGAGAAAAAGCAAGAACCTCTTTAGCCTTGTTAAGCTCAGCTCCCTCAAGCTTTTCATACTCAGCAATTTCTTCGAGGGGAATAAATGTTAAAAGCTTCATGCATTTAATAACATCTGCATCATTAACATTTCTCCAATACTGATAAAACTCATACGGAGAAGTTTTTTCGGGGTCAAGCCAAACTGCACCCTTTTGAGTTTTGCCCATCTTCTTTCCTTCTGAATTTAGAAGAAGAGTGATTGTCATAGCATTAGCACTCTTTCCGAGTTTGCGGCGAATAAGCTCAATTCCGCCTATCATATTTGACCATTGGTCGTCACCGCCGAACTGAAGGCTGCAACCGTATTTCTGATAAAGAGCGTAGAAATCATAGCTCTGCATTATCATATAGTTAAATTCAAGGAATGAAAGTCCTTTTTCCATTCTCTGCTTATAGCACTCAGCGGCAAGCATTCTGTTTACACTGAAGCATGCACCGATATCTCTGAGTAACTCAACATAGTTTAAATCAAGAAGCCAATCGGCATTATTTACCATAAGAGCCTTGCCGTCGCTGAAATCAATAAATCTGCTCATCTGCTTTTTAAAGCATTCACAGTTATGCTGAATGGTTTCAACGGTGAGCATCTGCCTCATATCGGTTCTTCCGCTCGGATCACCTACCATACCGGTTCCGCCTCCGATAAGAGCGATAGGTCTGTTACCTGCCATTTGAAGTCTCTTCATAAGGCAAAGTGCCATAAAATGACCAACATGAAGGCTGTCAGCAGTTGGATCAAAGCCAATGTAAAATGTTGCTTTGCCCGCATTTACAAGCTCTCTTACCTCCTCCTCATTGGTAATCTGAGCAATCAGTCCGCGTTCCTTTAATTCTTCATAAACTCCCATTTAATTGTCCTCCGTATTTTCTAAAAGCTCCTGCGCGCTGTCAAGCAGAGCTTGTGATATTTGAAGTCCTCCCATGATTCTTGCAAGTTCATTCTTTCTTGCCTCAAAATCAAGTGGTGTAACCTTGGTATAAGTTTTATTGTCGGTGACTTCCTTTGAAATCAGCAAATGTGTGTCTGCAACCGAAGCAATTTGAGCAGAATGAGTTACACAAATAACCTGGCAATCCTTCGATACGGATTTTAGCCTGTATCCGATTTTTCTGCTTGCCCGTCCGCTGACTCCTGTATCGATTTCATCAAAGATTAATGTTGCTATTGTGTCATTATGCGCCAAAATACTTTTAATTGCAAGCATTATTCGAGATAGCTCTCCGCCTGATGCTATTTTCGATAACGGTTTAGGCGGTTCACCGGGATTGGTTGATATAAGAAACTCAATCCTGTCAAGTCCGGTTGAATTAAGCTTACCTTGAGTGAAATTAACTAAAAATTCAATATGCGGCATATCCAAATATGAGAGTTGCTCTTTAACTGCTATTTCAAATTTATGAGCAGTGCTTTTTCTTTCCTCAGTAAGTTTACTTGCCATACTGACTGCATATTCGAGACACTCATCATACTTCCTTGTAAGTGAGCTAATTTCCTCATCTGCACTGATGATTTCATTATAGCTCTTCTTTGCATTATCAAGAAAAGAGAGCATGTTTTCTTCAGTTGTGCCGTATTTTTCACTTAATTTGTATAACTGATCGAGCCTACCCTCAATCATTTCAAGCTCGGCAGGATCAAATTCAACCTCTTTAAGCCTGCTTTGAATCAATACTTTTATATCATCAATAAGCTCACATGCATTTTCACATTTTTGAGATATTTCTTCATACTCTGGACTTATATTTGAAAATTTCGAAAGAGAATTACACATTTCTCTGCATAAAAGCGCTGTACCTGAAGATTCTTCAGAACCTTCTATACACTGAACAGCGGCGTTAAGAGCATTCATCAAAGCCTCGCTGTTAACAATAACTGCTTTTCTCTTTTGCAGTTCTTCCTTTTCGCCTATCTTTAAACCTGCGTTTTCGAGCTCATCTATCTGATACTTAAGTAATTCAAGCTTTCTTGATTTTTCATTCTCATCCTGTTGAAGCGATTTTAACTTTCTTCTGACCTTTATAAGTTCAGAAAACGAAATTTTATATTCTTTTAAAATATCCTTATTTTCGGAAAGCATATCAATAAATTCATAGTGAAAATCCGGATTAAGAAGATATTGATTATCGTGTTGTCCGTGAATATTAACAAGCTCGTTACCGATTTTTTTGAGCATAGAAACAGTTACATTAACGCCATTGACCTTGCAATATGATTTACCGTTTAAGGATATCCTTCTTGTAATTAAAAGTGAATTATCACTTTCCGCAGGAATATCAAGCTCTTCCAGTACGCTGTTAACCTTTTCATTAACACAGTCAAAAAAAGCGCTTACAAATCCGCTATCGCAGTTGTTTCTGATTAAATCCTTAGAGGTTCTCTCACCCAAAACTGCGTTTATAGAGTCAATTAATATAGATTTTCCAGCACCGGTTTCACCGGTTAAAACATTTAATCCATCCGAAAATTCAATATCTGCGCTTTCAACAACAGCGATATTTTCAATTTTTAGATTTCTAAGCATTTAACAATTTCTCCAGATTTGTTTTAAATTGAAGTGCGTGTTCTGAAGAAGCGCACATAACAAATATTGTATCATCACCGGCAATCGTTCCCAAAACACCGCTCCACTCAAGAGAATCAATAGCGGCACAAGCAGCACCGGCAGTTCCGGAAAAGCACTTAACGCAAACCATATTCTCAGCGCCTGAAACGCTGATTACAGATTCACTGAAAATTCCGCTGAAACGATTAGGCGGGGCTTCAGATGATTTCTTACCGGTAGAATAAACATATCTTCCGCTTGAAGACAAATCTTTAACAAGGCGTAATTCCTTAATATCTCGGCTGATAGTTGCCTGAGTTACCTCATAACCGTTTTTTTTGAGCTCTTTTTGCAAATCTTCCTGTGTTTCAATTTCCATTGAAGAAATTATTTCAAGTATTTTTGCATGCCTTCTCTTTTTCATTTCATTCTTCTTTCAATAAGTTTTTTTTCAAGAATTTCATAAAAATTCTCAGGTTTAACTTTAATAAGCTTTGCTGTATATTCAGACAGTGAAACACGAATTGTGGTTGTGTCATTAACTCTTATCGCCGATTCACCGTCAATACTCAAATATGAATTATCGGCTCCGTTAGCAACAGCAACGGTTAATGTGTTTTCAACAGGCAAAACAATAGACCTGCTTACCAACGAATGCGGACATATAGGCGTAACTATGAAGCAGTTCATCTGCGGGCAAACTATCGGACCTCCTGCTGCCAACGAATAAGCAGTTGAACCGGTAGGAGTTGAAACAATTACTCCGTCCGCGCGTGTGCTTGAAACAGGATGCTTGTCTGATTCAACATATATATCAACAAGCCTTGCACATTCACCCCTTGAAACAACGGCATCATTGATTGCATGGTGGGAAGAAATAACAGTTGAATTTTCGATAACTTCGATTTTAAGCATCATTCTTTTATCGACAGTATAATTTCCCAAAACAACTTCTTTCAGCAATGACAACTCGTTTTTTTCAATTCCGCTTAAAAAGCCAAGCCGTCCTGCATTGATTCCGAGAGCCTGCTTTCCGCAGAGAGCGGCTTTTTTTGCAACGCTTATCATTGTACCGTCTCCACCGACTGCAATAGCAATATCACAAACGCTGATAAGTTGATTATATGCACAAAAATCAGCCTTTGTATCTGAAAAATATGTAGTTAGTTCATCGCTTATAAAGACTCTGCATTCAAGATTAATAAGCTCATCAATCACCTCTTTTGTGATTGTACGAGCCGCATCACTATCTGCATTCGGAAAAACAGAAAAAATCATAACAATTCCTCATGTGAACTATTAACAACAAAATCAATATCAACATTATCGCTGACATCATTTTTACCGTCTTTTTTAATATACATCAAATATTCAATGTTTCCCTCGGGTCCCTTTATAGGAGAATAATTCAATCCTCGTACGGAAAAGCCAAGTGATACAGCGATTGAGACAACCTTTTCAACAACTTCAAGATGTGTTGAAAGCTCTCTGACAACACCTTTTTTTCCAACCTTTTCTTTGCCTGCTTCAAATTGCGGCTTAATTAGGCAAACCGCCTCACCGTTATTGGATAATATATTGAAAAGAACAGGGAGAATTAAGCTGAGGGAAATAAAAGAAACATCAACAGATGAAAAATCTATCTTATCAGGCACCTGTTCATCCGTAACATATCTGAAATTCGTTCTTTCAAGATTTACTACTCTCTCATCGCATCTGAGCTTCCAGGCGAGCTGACCGTAGCCAACATCTATTGAATAAACTTTTACTGCACCGTTTTGGAGCATACAATCAGTAAAACCGCCGGTAGAAGCTCCAACATCCATGCAAATTTTATTTTCTAATGAAATAGGAAAACAACTCATCGCTTTTTCAAGCTTCAAGCCGCCTCTGCTGACATATTTCGGCGCTTTTCCGCGAAATTCAACAACATCATCTTCTTTAATTTCAGTTCCGGGCTTGTCTGATTTTTGATTATTAACATAGACCTCACCGGCCATAATGACAGCCTTTGCCTTTTCCCTGCTTTCAGTAAAGCCCATTTCAAAAACTACTGTATCAAGCCTTTTCTTTTTCGCCATTTAAAACCTCATTAATTATTTCTTGTTCTGATAAACCATATTTATTGAGTTGAGATTCAACGGAAGCCTGTTTAACAAATTCATCATTTACTGCAACATGAACAAATTCGCAGGAAATTCCTTCTTCAAGCAAAGCCTCGGCAAAGGATTGTCCTATACCACCAGTTTTTATTGCTTCCTCAAAGAAGTAAATCTTTCTGCAATTATTTAAATGCTTTAAAGAATCTTTGTTTATCGGCTTAATTTTGTTTAATTTTAAAACAAAACAGTTATTGATTTTTTTGCTTGCTCGTGCGCACTCACAAAATACTCGTCCGTATGAAACAAGAGCAATTTCACCACTGTCATCACCATAAACCTGGTAGTCACAATCCTCATAAACATAATCCTCCGGCAACACTCTTTCCGAGCCTCGAGGATATCTGACTGCAACTGCTCCCCTATCTTTATAAACAGCCTTATAAAGCTCATTTTGAAGTTCTTCAAAGGTTGATGGTGAATAAACAGTAAGACCGGGAACACTGTTAAGATAACAAACATCAAAAACTCCCTGATGGCTTTCGCCGTCTTCTCCGACAAAGCCTGCACGGTCAACAGCAAATATTATTTTCAAATTCTGCATTGCGGTATCATGAATAAGCTGATCATATGATCTCTGCAAAAATGTTGAATATACAGCAAAAACAGGTACAAGGGAATTTTTTGCAAGACCGCTTGAAAAGGTAACGGCATGCTGTTCGGCAATGCCTACATCAAAAAATCTGTTTGGAAAAATATTTGAAAATTCCTCAAGCCCAGTTCCCTGTGCCATTGCTGCTGTTACGGCGCAAATTCTTGAATCGTTCTTTGCAGAGGAACAAATCCATTCTCCAAAAACAGAAGAAAAGGTTTGTCCGCTGTGTTTTGGTTCTCCCGTATTGATATCAAACTGACCGATTCCGTGAAACTGAGTTGGATTCTTTTCAGCAAAATTATAGCCTTTACCCTTAGTTGTGCTGATATGGATAAGCGTTGAGTGTGTGTGGGTTTTTGCAGCGTTTAAAACATCAATAAGAGCCTCAATATCATGCCCATCAATAACTCCGTAATATCTAAAGCCAAGATCCTCAAAAAATGTGCTATGGTAAACCTGACGCCTGATTTTAGAGCTAATAGCAGTTATAATTCTATTTAGCTCGTTTCCGATTTTAGGAATATGAAGAATAGCCGAGCGAAACTTAGATTTAAAGGTAAAGTAACGCGGAGAAGTTCTTATTTCGGTAAGAGAATGAGCAACTGAGCCAACATTTTTTGAAATTGACATTTCATTATCATTAAGAATAACAATTAAATTGCTGTTATCAAAACCACAATTGTTTAAAGCTTCATAGGCAAGTCCGCCTGTTAAGGCACCGTCTCCGATAACCGCAATAACCTTGCCCTTTTCGCCCTTAATTTTTTTAGCATTTGCAAGTCCCACGGCTTCTGAGATTGAAGTGCTGCTGTGTCCGCTTGAAAAAATATCATGAACACTTTCATCAGGTCTTGTAAATCCGCTTATACCGTTTTCGGTTCTAAGAGTTGAAAACTCATCTTTTCTGCCGGTTAAAATCTTATGTGTATAGCACTGATGCCCTACATCAAAAACAATTTGGTCTGTTGGACTGTTGAATACCTTATGGAGTGCTACTGTAAGTTCGACAACTCCGAGATTAGAAGAAAGATGACCTCCGTTATGTGAAACGGTGCTGATTAAAAGATTTCTAATCTCAGCACAAAGCTGATTAAGCTGTTTAATATTCAGTTTTTTTAAATCCTTTGGAGAATTAACATTCTCAAGCAAGGACATAAAACCATCTCTTTTCAAAATGCCATTTTAACACATAATGCATAAAAATTCAATATATGCATAATTATAATTATTTTTCTCTGGTAACAAGTGAAAGCGCCAGTTTTTCAATAAATTCTGTATTCTTAAAGTATTTAAGCGCATTGATTGCTTTATCGGTGAAAATTTGAACATCTTTCTGAGATTCTTCAAGACCTCTTAAAGAAACATATGTTGTTTTATTGTTTTCATAATCAGAACCGACATGCTTACCCAGCATTTCTTCGTTTCCTATAACATCAAGAATATCGTCTTTAATCTGGAAAGCAAGTCCGAGATTTAAGGCAAACTCTCTTGCTTTATCAATAAGCTGAAATTCACCTGCTGCAATGCATCCGAGAACACAGGCAGACTCAATAAGAGCAGATGTTTTCAATCTGTGAATACATTTGATTTGCTCTAAATCGGGTTTTGCCTTTTCATATTTCAAGTCAATAACCTGACCGCCAACCATTCCGTATGCGCCCGCAAGATATGATAGCTCGGAAACTGCCATTATTCTTTTTTCTGCATCAAGCTGAGCATCGGAAATAATCTTGAAAGCGTGAGTAAGTAAAGCGTCACCGGCAAGAAGAGCCGTGTCCTCGGAAAACGCCTTGTGACACGACGGCTTTCCTCTGCGAAAATCATCGTTATCCATACACGGTAAGTCATCATGGATTAATGAATAAGTGTGAATATATTCAACTGCAACTGCAAAATTTAACGCATCCTCAGTTTTTGCACCGCATGCCTTGGCAAATTCAAGGCATAAAACAGGGCGGATTCGTTTTCCGCTATTGGTCAAACTGTAAAGCATTGCCTCGCGAAGCTCGTCCTGATTATCCTGACATTCAGGCAAAAACAATGCAATGTTTTTATTTATTAGCTCAATATTGATATGAAGCTGGTTTTCAAACTCACTATTCATTTTCATTTCCTTTTGATATTACTTTAATTCTTTGCTCCGCTTTGTTTAAAAGCTCATTGCAGAGTCCTGCTAATTTTGTTCCTTCGTCAAATAATTCAATGCTTTCACTCAGAGAACATTCGCCGTCAGAAAGCTTTGAAACAATTTCCTCAAGCCGCTTAATTGCTTCTTCATAAGATAATTCACTCATTAATATTTACCTCGTTAACAGTGCAAACTGCACTTCCGTTATTCATTTTAAGATTGATTATATCGTCTTTATTAAGTTCATTTACCGAATTAATCCAGTCATTTTTCCTTTGCACTGCACAGTATCCTCTTGAAATTACCTTTAAAGGACTAAGTGCATCAAGACCGGATGCAAGAAGTTTTAGATGGTTTCTTTGCGAATTAACATAGTTTTCAAACAAACTGCTTACGCATTTTTCTAAAATACTTAATTCTTCTTTTCGTGAAGAAATAATGTTCTCTTCTGAAATAATATATTTTTCTGTTATCCTGTCAAGCCTGAGCGCTTCTGTTTCAAGCCTGCCTGTAACGATTTCAAGTAATCTTTTTTCAAGATATGATATTTTGCTTTTCTCTTCTATATAATCGGGAACGGCAATTTCGGCTGCCGCACTCGGAGTGGGTGCCCGTAAATCGGAAACAAAATCACATATAGTAAAATCCGTTTCGTGTCCAACTGCAGAAATAACAGGTTTTGCCGAATTATATACGGCGCGCGCAACCTCTTCGGTATTAAACGGCTGAAGATCCTCAGCCGAGCCGCCTCCTCTTCCGACAATTATCAAATCAATATCATCAATTTGATTTAAATAATCTATTGAATCAACTATATCTTTTGAGGCATTTTCACCTTGAACTGTTGTTGGGCAAATAATCACTTCGCAAAGAGGCCATCTTCGCTTCAAAATATTCTTAATATCTTCAACCGCCGCCCCGGTATCTGAAGTAGCGACTCCGATTTTCGACGGGTATTTCGGAAGTTTACGCTTTGAGCTTTCGTCAAAAAGCCCTTCTTCGCTGAGTTTTGCTTTTAACTGTTCAAACGCAATACTTAATGCACCGACGCCTTCCGGCTGAATATCCTCAACATACAGCTGGCAGGTTCCGTCCTTTTCGTAAACAGATAGCCTTGCACGGCAAATAATCTTCATACCATTCTCTAAAGAAAATTTCAATCTTTGAGAAAAGCCTTTAAACATAACTGCCTTTATCTGGCTGTTTTCATCTTTCAGCGTAAAATAAAAATGACCGCTTCGATAATGGTTTACGAAATTAGAAACTTCGCCTCTAACATAAAGACTGTTAAGCACTTTGTTTTCATCTGCAAGTGCCTTAATATACCTGTTAAGTTGTGAAACAGAAACAACATTCATAATTATTTTCCGAATTTTAACGCCGCATATATTGCACAGCCGAGAGCATTATCACATGAAAACTCGGGCTTTGCAAAATATGCATTATATTTTTTCTTAAAATACTTACTGATTTTTGAATTTGACATAACTCCGCCTACAAACACAACAGGCATGTCTCCGTATGCAGAAATAGCGTTGTTAAGCATTGCTTCAATAGTTCTCAAAATATATTCAATCGAAAACATTGCAACATCGCAGGGCTTTGCTCCGTCTATTATCATTTTTGAAGCTTTATTTTCTACACCGGAAAGAGAACAATTCAGTCCTTTAACAGAAGGACGGATTTTAAACTCAGCATCACTTTCAAGAGAAAGCCTGTCAAGCTCACTTCCGCATGGGAATTTCAAGCCAAGCATAACTCCCGTTCTGTCAATAACCTGACCTGCGTGAAGATCGAGAGAAGTACCTATTTTTTCAATGTTGATAATCTTTTCGGCATCAGGAGTAACAACAAGAGCATCGGTAGTGCCGCCAGAAACATGGAAAGCCAAGAACCGTTGATTAATCAATTCAAGCTTTTCAGCTGAATACAATGCCGATAGAATGTGCCCTGTTTGATGAGTAGTTTCAAAGCAAGGAATTCCTAAAGCACAGCTTATTGAATATGCATTTGACTTTCCAACCATAAAGCACGGCATATAGCTCCCCTCGAAGCTGCACGGTTTTGTGCTTACTCCGACTGCTTCAATTCCGTTAAATAAACCCTTTGATGCAGTAAAAAGCTCAGGTAAATTAACCGTGTGCTGAAAAACCGCATTGCTTTGTCTTAAGCCTCTCTCGCCTTCGTTAACCTTAAGCAGTCTCTTATTATTAACTAAGCAATTTAAACCGCTGTCACAGGCTGCAATCGAAGTGGTGTAGTTACTTGTATCAATTCCGAGAAACATCATTTTTCCTTTCTTGATACAGAACCGAGTATTCCGTTAATAAAAGAGGAATCTTCTTTTCCAGAATACTTCTTTGCAAGTTCAACTGCTTCATTTATTGCAATATTATCGGGTACCTCGTCAACATAAAGCATTTCGCATATTGCAAGGCGAAGAATTGCTAAATTAACCTTCGGCAATCTGTTAATCTTCCAGCCTTTTGCAAATTCGGAAATATAACCGTCAATTACTTCAGTATTCTCGCATGTTTTGCAAAAAACTTCCTGCGCGTATTTTGAAGCCTTCTGTTCAGATGTTTCGTTAAAAGCGTCTATAAGCTCATTGCATGTTTTTTCAGTAAAAAACTGCTTTTCAAAAAGTAAAATAAACGCTTGCTCTCTTTGCTCTGTTCTTTTCATACTTCCTCCGAAAAAACAAAGCGGCATAACACGAAATTATGCCGCTTATAAATCACTCTTCAGTTTCTTTAGGTTCGTCCTTGTCCTTAGACTCGGTAAAATCAATTCCGGCAATAACTACATTTACTTTTGCAACATTTTTTCCCGTCATATTCTGAATTGCATCCTTAACGGCACTCTGCACCTTAACTGCAACAGGCTGAATTTCTTTTCCGGGTAAAATATTTACATAAATACTAACTGCTAAGCCGTCTGTATCCTCTGTTATTCTTACAGGACTGGTAACCTTCAGACTTCCCTTTCTAAGGGTAGAAACAACATCAACAGGTCTGTTTGAAAATGAAGAAATACCGTCAACATCTTTTGCTGCATTAATTGCAATTGAAGCAACTACCTCTTCGGAAATAACAAGACCGCCCTTAGAATTTTCAGAGCTGATAACCATTTTAACATCCCCTTAAGATTGTTTATTAAATAACTTTATGCGTTATTATACCATATAATTTATTTAGTTACAACACTTTTATTGTTAAATATTTATTTTGGCTGAATTATTGACACCTTGTCAAAGCTGCATCCACTTTGCTCCATGGCTATGGTTTTAATTTGAACAATTGATTTTTCAGATAATTTTTCAGCATCAACAATTACTTCCACCTTTTTTCCGTCGGTGCTGATAATTGCAAGAACATTATTATAACCTTTTGCCTTAATCAATGTTTCAATTTTATTTTCTGCGGAAATTGAATTAGATATAACAGCAATTTTATCTGCCGCTGTTTTTGCCGCAGCGCTCTCCGTTTGAGATGAATCAACAATTTTTTGAAGCTTTTCAAGCGCTTCATCCCGAGCATTCTGCCGTTCAAGTTTAGCCTTTGAAAAGTATTCATTGTTATTCTGAGCCTGTGTAGTTGCACCTACATAAGTTGCTTCACCAAGCGTTTTTGTTTTCTCCTGGCTGCTTATAACCGGTGTAACTTTACTTGAAATTTCACTGTTTTCCCAATACCAATTTCCGAGAGCCCCGGCAGCAAGAACAAATACGAACGCACTCATTGCAAGTTTTGCTCTTCTTGTTCTTGATTTGCTTTTAGGCTTTTTTTCCTTCTTCTTTTCGTCTTTTTCATTTTTGCCCTTATCGAGCTGCTCAAGCTGTTCATTAAAATTCATAAAATCACCTTATTCACTTTCATATTTTGAAACAGAAATTCTGTTTGATGATATATCGAATAACGCAGTAACGCTATTCGTTATTTCCTCACAAACCAAAGAATTCTCTGCACCTTCGCAGACTATTGCCACACCTAAAACCTTTGGAAAATATTCCTTAATCAATACAGGAGTTTCATTACCTGAGTTATCAATGATTACATATTCATTTTCGCTTGAGTTATCATTCTGCGAGTTTTGAGCCTTTTCATTTTTTGCAAAAACACACTCCTGAGTTTCTTCAAGAGTTATCATAACCTTGCATTTTCCAACACCTTGAATTGATGAAAGTATTCCGAGAAGTTGCTTTTCGAGCGATTCTTTGTAATCAGAATACTCGGTTATGCTGTTTGCTTTAGATGATTCGTTGCTTTTGTTTTGGGGAATGAACTCTGAAAGCATAATCAAAATAACTCCTAAAACACCTATTACGGCAATAATTTTTTTTGAGTTTTTCATCTCGAATAAATTCTTTGTTTTATTTTTTAAGTCAATCTGCTCCGTTAACAACATTTGCTTTAATTCCCGTTTCTTCTTCTATTTTTTTAGAAACCGTTTCAATCATATTCTTCTCATATAACACAATATTACATTCAGTTACTGAATATTCGTAATCTTTTACTTGACTTTTAACCTCTATATCATATTTATCCAAATCACATTCCTTTAGAATCTTTTCGATTTGTGCAACAATCATATTATCGTAATTATTTTTTATTACTTCTTCAGATTCAAAAGAGAAATCTGTTTGAACGGATAAATCGGAAAAATCGAAATCAGAAGTATTAAACGATGTAAATGGAATTATAAAGGATGCGAAAATAAAAACGGCAATAACCGTTTTATACATTTTCCCCATGCTTCCTGTGGGAATGAGAACAGAAAGCACTGCTGAAATAAGAATTGTTGCAGTTACGCTTAACGCCCACTCTTTAATAAAACTCATACGCTGCTCCTTGCCGCTATAAGCACTCCTACAGAAATTACGGTTGTAACCATTGAAAGTATTAATAAAACGAGTATAAGCATGAGCGTGTCCGAAAAGGCACTTAATACTGCTTTAACAGGCTGATCATTAAACAAATCCGAACAAATTAAGCATAGAGAAATAGCAATTTTCCAAATTGTTAATTCAACAAGAGACGGTAAAAAAACAAGAAAAACTATAATTATGCCAGTAACACCTACACTGCTTTTTATCAAATCTGAATAGCTTTGTATTGATAAAAGTCCCTCGCTTATTGCGCTTCCTATAACGGGAACTATTGAGTTTATTGCAAACCGAACAGAACGGAGTCCTATTGCATCAACCTTAGAAGCAACCGCTGTTTTAAGAGAAAGAATTGAAACAAAACCTGCTGAGCAAACCGATATTGCCGAAGTTATGTATTTTTTCATTGTTGATGTAACCTTAGACAAATTCAACTGCGGTCGGATTCCGGCGCTTACTCCAATACACAAAAAACAATTAATTAAGGGTAAAAAAAACTTATCGGAAATAATGTTTAAAAGCTGAGCAAGTCCGAGAATTAATGCATTTGTTGAAAATGATGTTGTTATTCCGCCCGACGATGCAACTATAACCGCAAAAACAGGTACAAAAGCCAGAACAAAATTAGCACAAATTCCTAATGAAGCACATGACAAGGTAATAACATTGTTCATTTTTACAGTTAGTATTAGCGCTATTGTTACGGCTGAAGAAAGTGAATAAATATCAGACATTGAATCATTCTCAATAGTACTTTTCATACTGTTAAACAAAGATGAAAGCATTACAAGTATTACTATTTCCGCAAGTGAAACCAAAGGATATGACGCTTTTTTTGAAACTACTTCTTTAAAAATTTTTACAATTTTTTTCGGTGTAAGATTAACGAGATTATCGTAGTCAAATTCATCAACGCCGAGTTCTTCTAATAGCCTTTTTGTGTCGTTATCGAGTGATTCAAAAACACTTTCAACAGAATAGCTTTCAATAAGAGAATTATAGTCGCTATCTGTCAAATTTTCTGCAAAGGCATGGGTTGGAAAAAGAAAAACGATTAAGAATACGGATATTGTTAAAAATCTTTTCATTTCATTATTCCTGCAATAATTTTTATTAGGGCTTCAAATAGAGGAAGAAGCATTACTACTACTATAATTTTAGATGCAAGCTCGGTTTGAGAAGCAAGGGCATTTTCACCTGAATCCTTACAAATATTGATAATCAGTTGAGAAAGAAAGCAGATACCTAATATTTTAACCATGAGCTTTACATACTCGGAAATTTCGCCCGCATATGCAGACATTTCGGTTAAAGATGAAAGTATATTATTAAATCCGGATGCAACACTTACAAAAATTACGCAGGCACTGCAAAGAGTTAGTAAAACTGCAATGGTTTTATTTTGTTCTTTGATAAGAATGCTGAGAATAAGCGCACAAACAGCTATTGATAAAATTTTAATCAAATGTTAAACAAAGACCTTACGGAAGAAAACAATTCGCTGATTTGCGGAATAAGCATCATTAAAACAACAATTACACCCGCAATCGTTGTTAATAAAGCCTGGTCTTCCCTCTCACTTCTTATCAAAAGCTGATTCAGTACCGCAACAATAATTCCGATTGCGGCAATTTTAAAAATAATATTAACTTCCATTTTTCCTCCTACAAGAGCATGAGCGCAGCAGCACAGCCTCCAAACGCGCCGAATGCAATATATAGCTTTGAAAACTTTTTATATTTCTCCTCTTTTTCAGAAAGAAGCTTAACAGACTTTGACTTAAAATATTCAAGAAAGCTCAATTGCCCTTGAATGTCCGTTGTTCCGAGCGTTTCCTGAAACTGATTAATCATTTCTTTTTCCTCATCATCAGCAAAGTATGATGAAATGAAAATTCTTCCGTTTTCTTCAAAAAAATTTAAGTCCCTGATACAATCGCAGTTTTCAAGAATCCGAAAAAGTTCCTGCTGAGTCGGAACAGAGTATCTCATCTCAATTAAACAAAATTCGCAAACAGTTATTAAATCTCCTGCAACGACAACTCTTTTTTTTAACTTATATGTAGAAATTATTCCCGAAAGAGTTGTTGCCGTTACAAGAAGAATCAATCCTAAATATTTCATTTGAAACCTCTCTGCAATCAACTATTTCAATATCTCTTGAATAATTATTCAAAAAAACAATGTAGGAAAATTCATTGCTTTCGAGCAAAGCTCTGAACACTTTTTTATTGAAAAGTGATTCCTTATTTTTGATATGCATGCTTACTATAAAGTTAACTCCTGAAGCAAATGCATAATTGATTGCATTTGCTTCTTCAACTGTTGCAATTTCATCACAAATAATATATTCGGGAGCAAGTGTTCTAAGAGCAATTTCAATACCGCTAGCCTTTGAAAATCCGGTTAAAACATCTGTATTCAAACCAACATCAAATACAAAACCGCCATTATATTTTCCTGCAATTTCATTTCTCTCATCAATAATAGAAACTCTCCTGTAACGGGAATTAAAACCGCTTGAAAGCAGCCTTGCCATATCTCTGAGAACCGTTGTTTTACCGCCCGAAGGCTTACTTGCAACAATAATACTCGGCGATGAATTTACAAACAGCGTGTTCAATATCGGCTGACCTGCGCCGATAATTCCTTTTGCCACTCTAATATTTAAAGATGTAATATCCTTAACGGATGTAATTGATCCATTCTGAACAACTGCACTTGAAGCAACTCCTACCCTTATTCCGCCTTTAACCGTTACATATCCTTTAATTAGATTCTCATTTTTGGAATGAATAGAATAATCGCAAATCTTTGAAAAGCAGTCGTTAAGCTCCTTTTTTGAAACAATATAAGCACTCTCTCCCGGATAATTCATTAATTTTGAATTACAGTTAACAAACCATACCCCTGTTTCGTGAATAAGCGTTATCGGCTTTTCAAGACGAATTCGAATTTCATTAATCTTAGCCTTTTCCTTTTCATCAATATTTGAAAGAATAATGCTCAGCGGTGGAGCCAAACAGGAAATTGCGTTTTCATAACCTTTCATATGCACCTCAAAAAATAATATGATAATATGCCGATTTATATGACATAATTTAGTTGAAGTATCTTTTTAAATATGATAAGATATCTATAACATAGTATTTTGGTGATTTTATGGATATAACTTTAAACTCAAGAAAAAGGTTTACAACGAAATATATTAACGGAGAAACGGTTAATTATACCTTAATATTTTCCATCAGTTGTTTTGTATTGATAACCGTTAAGCAACTTTTAAAGACCTTTATAGGTTTAGATGTTAGACCGGCAGTTACAATTTCATTCATTATATTTGAACTGCTGTTATATTTTTTGGAAAAATTTTTTGTCTTTAATAAGAACAGCCTGTCTTCCTCAGCTGTACAAATAGTTTTCTTTATAGTGAGAGGAGCAGTAAATTTCGGTTTTTATGAGCTGTTTAATTTTCTGTTTGTTAAGAATCTCAATTTAGGCATTCCGTTTTGTTGGCTTTGCACAGGTATTCTTTGTTATGTATTTAACTATTATTTCGATAAAGGCTTTGTTTTTAACTGTATATCAAATCCAAAAAACAATTTGAACGGCAGGCTGTATAGAAAGTTTTTTTCAAACAGATTTGTTTTTGCTTCAATGGGAGCCGCCGCTTTTTGCCTTTTTATCGTTTACATCATATATAAAATGTTTCCGTTTGGCGATATGACTGTTTTGAGAATGGACTTATATCACCAATACGGTCCGCTGTTTACCGAACTTTTTGACAGAATAACTCAAGGTAAAAGCTTCTTTTACTCATTAACTTCAGGAGGAGGAAGCAGTTTTCTCGGTAATTTCTTTAATTATCTTTCAAGCCCGCTCAGTTTAATAATTCTTTTGTTTGACAGAAAGGATATGCCTTACGCAATAACTGCACTTGTTGCAGTTAAAGGCATACTGAGTGCAGGTACTTTTACCTACTATATTAAAAGCAGTCTCAAGAGACACTCTTTAGTTACTGCATCATTTGGAGTTTTATATGCCTTTTGCGCATACTACATTGCATACTATTGGAATGTAATGTGGCTTGACGGAATGATTCTGCTTCCGTTAGTAGTTTTGGGGATTGAAAGAATTATCAATAAAGGTTCAAAGAAGCTTTATATTGCATCTCTTACACTCCTTCTTTTTTGCTCCTATTATATTGGCTTTATGACCTGCATTTTTTCGATACTGTACTTTATAGTATATTTCTTATCAAAATACAACTTTAACGACAATTTGATCACAGATTTAAAATTTGAAAAAAAGCTTTCCGTTAAAGCTCTTTCAAATAACAGATTTTTATCATCCGGAGTTTCTTTTGCTTTTTCATCAATAGTCAGCGCTCTTTTATCGTGTGCATGGCTGGTGCCCGTTTACTTTATTCTTAAATCCTGTTCGGCAACATCAGATTCTTTCCCCTCATCGTTCACTGCATATTATGATTTATTTGATTTTGTGCAAAACCATCTTGCAGCATTAACGACAACAATCAGAAGCAGCGGAGACAGTGTTCTTCCAAATGTTTATTGCGGAATACTGACTGCTCTGTTAATTCCGCTTTATTTTCTTAATAAAAACATTAGACTTAGAGAAAAAGCATGTTATCTCGTTTTAATTCTTCTTTTCGCTTTTTCATTTGATAACAATTGCGCTAACTTTGTTTGGCATGCATTCCATTTTCCGAATGATTTGCCATATCGTTTTTCGTTTATGTATTCCTTTATCCTTCTTATAATGGGAATCAAAACATTGATGAACTTTAAAGGAATAAATTATAAAGATATTGCAGGATGCGGACTTCTGTTCATCTTCTTTATACTTCTTTGCCAAAAAATTCCGAATAACTATATTGCCGAATACACGGTGTATATCAGTATCGCATTTGTAATAATTTGGACTGCCGCTCTGCTTCTTATCACTAAAAAGCATCTTACTCAAATATGCGCGGGAGGATTAATCTTAACACTTGCCGTTTGCGAGGTAATCTCCGCAGACACAGGTGCATTTGAGTTCACACAAATGCAGGAGGATTATGTTGCCGACTATGATGCGTATATGAAAGCTACCGATGAAATTAATAAGGATAACGGATTATTTAGAAGTGAGCTTTGCTATCTTAACACGAGAATGGACCCTTGTCTTTATAATTACAACGGTGTTTCCGTTTTCTCTTCCATGGCATACGAAAGCCTTTCGGGGCTTCAATACAATCTCGGTATGTACGGCAACAGAATTAACAGCTATACCTATAACAATCAAACTCCTATATATAATATGATGTTTGGAATAAAGTATTTAATCTATTCCGACAATATGCCCTGCAACCGTCCGTCCGCAGAATACTTTACGAAATTCTGTGAGCTGAGTGATTACGAGACCGAAATTTATGAAAACGATTACTGTCTCCCGTTTGCCTTCAGCGTAAATAACGCCATGAAAGATTGGATGTGTGACGAGGGAGATCCGTTTGAGGTTCAAGAGGACTTTTTCAAAAAAGCAACAGGCTACGGAAATGTTTTTGTACCCGTAAACTACGAAAGCTGTTTTTATGAAAATGCCTCAGGAGATGATGTTATTGAAAACGGAACTTTCTTTTATACAAATGATGAAGAGTCAACCTCCGGTGAAATCAGTATAACGGTTAATCCTGCTATTGACGGAGATGTTTATTTATATGTTACCTCTCCCGATGCAAAATTCTTAAGTGCAAGCTCTGAAGAAATGAGCGTTTCACAGGATATTGAAACTCCGTATATCCTTGATTTAGGAACTCATACCAAGGATGAAGAAATTAATGTTTGCATTGATTTAAGTGAAGCCGAAAACACAGACAGCTATATTGAAATATATGCTTACTCACTTGATAAAAATCTTTTCGAAGCAGGATACAATTCATTAAAATGCAATTCACTTGAAGTAAGTGAGTTTTCCGAAACAAAAATAAGCGGAACGATTAATGCAAAAGGAAATCAGTATATATTCACCTCAATTCCTTATGACGAAGGCTGGACAGTTTTTATTGACGGTAAGAAATCACAGACCTTTGAAATCGGATATGGTATTCTCGGTACTGCAATTACGCAGGGTGAGCACACAGTTGAATTTAGATACTGTCCTAAAGGAATTAAAATCGGTCTATCCGTAAGTGCAGTAAGTTTTACAGGGTTGGGAATTTATCTGATAGTTTATTCAAGAAAACGAAAAAACAAAATAAATTTGTGAAATTGACTAATAAATCAAGAAATTATCCTGAATTTTTCTATGTTATTTTTTTGTTATTACTGTTTACTTTAGTAAGCAAAATGATGTAAAATATCAATTGATGACAAAAGCACGGAGGGTTATGTATTATGGCAAGAATAACAGCAGAACAGGTCGAATCAATCCCGATTGGTCCTCTCGGCATTATTGCAATGCCCGGTTGCGAAGCATTAGCTTCAAAGGTAAACGATTACCTTGTTAAATGGAGAAAAATTCAGGCTACCGAGCACAGCAATACAATTGCCTTTTACGGATATCAAAGAGATGATTACAGAATTAATTTCAGTGTTCCGAGATTCGGAACGGGTGAAGGAAAATGCTCAATTTACGATTCAGTAAGAGGATATGACATTTATATTATTGCTGATGTTTTCAATTACAGCTGCACATATGAAATGTACGGAATGACTGTTCCCATGTCACCGGATGACCATTTTGCAGACATTAAAAGAGTTATTTCGGCAATAAGCGGCAAGGCTAAAAGAATAACTGTTGTTACACCTATGCTCTACTGCGGCAGACAGCACAAAAGAAATTCAAGAGAATCTCTTGACTGTGCAGTTGCTCTTCAAGAGCTCATTTCTCTCGGTGTTGAATGCATTTTAACCTTTGATGCTCATGACCAGAGAGTTCAAAATGCTATACCCAACAAATCATTTGAAAATGTTATGCCCTATTATCAATTCATTAAAGCAATTGTTAATACTTACGATGATTTGAAAATTGACAAAGAACATCTTATGGTTATATCACCAGACGAAGGCGCTATGCACAGAAATATTTTCTACGCGTCACAGCTCGGCGTTGACCTCGGTATGTTCTACAAAAGACGTGACTACACTCAAATTGTAGGCGGTAAAAATAAAATCGTTGCTCATGAGTATCTTGGTTCTTCTGTTGAAGGAAAAGACATAATTATTTTTGATGATATGATTTCTTCCGGCGAATCAATTCTTGATGTTGCTAAAAAGCTTAAAGCGTTAAATGCAAAAAGAGTATTCCTCTGTACTACCTTCGGTCTTTTCTGCAACGGACTTGATGTTTTTGACAAGGCTTATGACGAAGGAATTTTTGAAAAGGTATTCACAACCAACGGTGTTTATCAGTCTCCTGAGCTTCTTTCCAGAGAATGGTATGAAAGCGTTGAATTATCAAAATATATGGCATATATGCTCGATACTCTTAATCACGATATATCTATGTCTCCCCTCCTTGATTCAAGAGATAAAATAGATAAGCTTCTTGTAAAAAAAGGCTTAAAATAAGGTGATTTTATGACCAAAACTAAAAAAATCATTATTTCTGTTATTTGCATAATTTTAGCTGCCGTAATTGCTTCTTTCGGAATTTTTTGTTTTATAAAAAAAGAAAATCCGATTGAAGCAGCAAAGGATATATTCACTCCTAACAGCGAAAAAATCGTTGGTATTTGGGAAAGTGAAGAACACCCCGGTTTAACGGCATATGTTTTCGATGATGACGGCACATATGAGTACTACATTTCAACAGCTGGATTTACCGGTCAGTACACCCTAAACGGTAACAATTTGAAGCTGACAAAAACAGGCAGCAGTCTTGAGGTTGAATACAAGGTTTCTATTTCGGAAACAACTTTAACACTTATTACTGAAGCAGATGCTCTCGGCAACGAAAAAGAAGTAACTAAGTTTAAAAAAGTTGATCAGCTTAACCAAACCTCAATAACAGACATGATTGGTCAGTTGAAGGATAGCGTAACAGAAGAGTAAAATAATTTAAATCCCGACTCTATACGAGTCGGGATTTTGTAATATTTTTCATTTTTAAACAATATATATTACCAATCACGGAGGGATAAATAAATGATTGGTAATGTAGAAAACAGGTGTATTGAATTAGGAGAATATATCGCCGAAAACAAAGCTACCGTAAGAAAAGCCGCAAGTGTTTTCGGTGTCAGCAAAAGCACTGTACATATTGATGTTACAAAGCGCCTTTCAAAAATTAAGCCTTCTCTTTACGAAGAGGTTAAAGAGGTTCTTGAAGAAAACAAAGCACAAAGGCATATCAGAGGCGGAAATGCCACTAAAGAGAAGTATAAAAAGCAAAAAGTAATTGATAATTCAATTGAAAAGTGATATTATAATTCTAATGTTAGTGACGGAGGAATTATAAATGAGTATTGGATTTATCGGTTGCGGAAACATGGCAAGCGCAATAATTAAAGGAATTACAGAGAAAAATATTGTTGATTCGGAAGAAATATTTGTTTATGATATTAATAAAGTTGCACTTGATTCAATCAGCGGCAAATACGATTTGAATAAATGCAAAAACGCTAAGGAAGTTGTTAAAAAAAGCAAATTTGTTTTCCTTGCCGTTAAACCAAATACCATATCAAGCGTATTATCCGATTTAAATGATGCACTTAAAAAAAGCGATGCTATCATTGTTTCTATCGCCGCAGGAAAAACTATTGAGTTTATAAGAAACTGTTTAAGTGAGAACCGTAAAATCATTCGCGTTATGCCTAATATAAACGCAAAGGTCGGCGAAGCGATGTGCGCTTACTGTTCAAACTCTTTAGTTACCGATGAAGAAAATGCTCAAATTGAGAGCGTTCTTTCCGGAATTGGCAAAGTAACACAACTTGACGAAAGCATGTTCCCATTATTCGGAGTTATTGCCGGATGTGCTCCTGCTTTTTCATATATGTTTATTGATGCACTCGCAAGAGCAGGTGTTCAAAACGGAATGACAAAAAAGCAGGCTCTTGAGATTGCCGCTCAAACTGTTTTCGGAAGCGCTAAAATGATTTTAGAGTCAAACGAAAATCCTTGGGAGCTTGTTGACAGAGTTTGTTCTCCCGGCGGAACAACTATTGAAGGCGTTATATCGCTACAAAAAGATGGGTTTGAGAGCTCTGTTCACAACGCTGTTAAGAAATCGTTAGATAAAGATAAAAAGCTTTAAAAAATTAAGGACCTGCTCGAGCAGGTCCTTTTTTTATAGGTACTTTTTAATTTCATCAACCATATTGAGCTCTTCCCACGGAACATTGAGATCCTCTCGTCCCATATGACCGTATGCAGCAACAGCCTTATAAATAGGTCTTCGGAGATTGAGCTTATCAATAATTGCAGAAGGTCTTAAATCAAATACCTTATCAACTATTTCAGAAATTTTTTCATCGCTGATTTTACCGGTTGAGTGAGTATCAACTGTTATTGAAACCGGCTTTGCAACACCGATTGCATAAGCAAGCTCAATTTCACATTTATCAGCAACACCTGCGGCAACAAGATTTTTTGCAACCCAGCGAGCGGCATAAGCGGCACTTCTGTCAACCTTAGTCGGATCCTTACCGCTGAACGCACCGCCACCGTGACGAGCGTATCCGCCGTATGTATCAACAATGATTTTTCTGCCTGTAAGGCCGCTGTCTCCCTGTGGACCGCCGACAACAAATCTGCCTGTGGGATTTACAAAAAACTCGGTGTTTTCATCCATAAACTCAGCAGGAACTGTTGCTTTAATAACCTTTTCAATTATATCGCTTCTCAACTGCTCAAGGCTAACATCGGCACTGTGTTGGCTTGAAACAACAACTGTTGTAACTTTTTTCGGAACACCGTCCTCGTATTCAACAGTCACTTGAGTTTTTCCGTCTGCATAAAGATAATCAAGCTCACCGCTCTCTCTGACTTCAGTTAATTTAACTGCAAGCTTATGGGCAAGAGAAATCGGAAGAGGCATAAGCTCTTTAGTTTCATTGCAGGCATATCCGAACATCATACCCTGATCTCCGGCACCGTTAAGGTTGTATTCATCTTCCTCGCTGTTTTTCAGCTCATATGATTTATCAACGCCCATAGCGATATCGGGAGATTGTTTATCTAGTGCGGTAAGTACTGCACAGGTATTGCCGTCGAAGCCTTTTTTGCCATCGTCGTATCCGATTTCACAAATAATTTTACGGGCTATTTCGGGAATATCAACCTGAGCCTTTGTAGTTATCTCGCCCATAATCATTACCTGACCCGTTGTGCAGGTAGTTTCACACGCTACACGGCTCATCGGATCCTGACGAAGCAATTCATCAAGTATGCCGTCTGAAATTTGGTCGCATATTTTATCGGGATGACCCTTTGTTACCGATTCACTTGTAAATAAATATTTAGACATAAACTTCTCCTTTGCTGTTGAACATAAAAAATACGCCCGGAGGCGTACATAATACACCTATCGTCCGGTTAATCCGCTGGAATTAGCACCACACTGAAAGCAGGTTGCTGTGACTTCAAAGGGCCAGTCCCTCCGCCACTCTTGATAGCTCTTATTTGATTCATATTAATAATACAACCGCTGATATAAAAAGTCAATATATTTTATAAAAATTCATAATTTATCCATTTGTTTAAGTTGCACAAAAACAACAAATTAAATTTGTTTATATTTACAAGGATTAAATTTATAATTTCATTGTTTTTTGTTTATAAATATTTTATAATATTAATTGTAATATTATGTTGTTCAAGGAGGAGTACTTTAATGAACAAAAAAACCGTATTCATTACCGGCGGTACCGGTAATATGGGATGGGCAGCCGTTCAGGAAATGCTTAAATATCCCAATGAAATCAACATCAAAATGCTTGCAAGAAAAAGCCCTAAGAACGAGGAAAAGCTCAAAGATTTAATTGCTAAACCCAATGTTAAGGTTATTTGGGGCGATTTCCTTGATTATGATTCTATTCTTGAAGGCGTTACCGGTTCGGATTATGTTCTTCATATCGGCGGTATGGTTTCTCCCACAGCTGACTATAAGCCCTATTCAACAAGAAAGGTTAATGTTGGCGCAGCAGAAAACATTTGTAAAGCAATTCTATCACAGCCGAATGCAGACGACATTAAGGTAGTTTACATAGGTTCTGTTGCAGAAACCGGTGACCGTAACTATCCTATCCATTGGGGACGCTGCGGAGATCCTATTAAAATCTCCGTTTACGACCATTATGCAATTTCTAAGGTTATGGCAGAAAAGGTTTTCGTTGAATCAGGAATCAAACACTGGGTTGTTATGCGCCAGTCAGGTATTCTCTATCCTGCTATTCTCCATAATATGGAGCCCATCATGTATCATGTTCCGCTCAACGGAATGCTTGAATGGTGTACTGTTGAAGATTCAGGAAGACTTATGTGCAACTTTGTTCGTGAAGACCTTCCCGAAGAATTCTTCCGTAAATTCTATAACATCGGTTCAGGTGAACAATACAGACTTACAAACTTTGAATTCGAAGAGCTCCTTCTTGGCTGTATCGGTCTCGGCTCACCTAAAGGATTGTTTGATCCCAACTGGTTCACCACTAAGAACTTCCACGGTCAGTATTATGCAGACGGCGATCTTCTTGAAAGCTATCTTCACTTCCGTGAAAATCTTCCTGTTAAAGAATACTTTGACAGACTTGCTTCACAGGTTGAATTCTATTACAGAATACCCAAATACATTCCCACAAAAGGCTTGATTGCTGCTTGTGCTAAGCCGTTTATGAAAAAGATTGCTCAAACCGAAGAGTTCGGTACTCTTGACTGGGTTAAGAACAATGTTCCTGAGAGAATGACTTCATACTACGGTTCAATGGAAGAATACAAAAAAATTCCTAACAACTGGAAAGATTACAAGCTTGAATCCCCTGCTAAACAATCTTCTGCAGCAGATGAATTCAAACTTGACCATGGCTACGATGAGAGCAAACCCCTTTCAGAACTTGATATTGAAGATATGAAGGGCGCTGCTAAATTCCGTGGCGGCGAATGTCTCAGCGATTCAATGGTTAAGGGTGACCTTACAACTAAGCTAAAATGGAAATGCGGTCATTGCGGAGCAGAGTTTGAGGCTTCTCCGAACCTCATTCTTCTCGGTGGTCATTGGTGTCCTGAGTGCTTCCTTCCGAAGGATGTTTGGGATTATGACTCAATTGCAAAAACAAATCCCTTCTTTGCTCAGGTTTGGTACACAAATCATTCGAAAGATGAGAACAACAAATATGTATTTGATGATCTCTTCACAGGTCCCGGCTGGGAAAGAAAACCTACGAAATAAAATAATACATAAAAAACTCCTTTCGAAAGAAAGGAGTTTTTTTATTGAATTAATATGTACTTTTTGTTGTGTAATTACATTTACCGTTAACATATCTCTTTAAAGTAAATGTTTTATTCTTTTGAGTAACCTTGAGGCTTACCTTTTTAGGATTAACATTTTCACTTGTATAAAAAGTTATTGTTATATTCCCCGCCTGTTTATTACTCTTATTGCTTAATTTTGCAGATATCTTAACCGGATACTTCGTATTGTTTGTAAACTTAAAATTATTTGCTCCCCAGCTAATTGCGGCATCTCTACCGAGAGGAACATATCCAACCCTCTGAACATGCTGATAACGCAAATCAATTTTCATATTTGCTAAAAGAGCTGTATTGAAGATGGTTGAAGCAACTTGGCATACACCGCCTCCGTATCCTTCAGCACCGCTGTTAGGTCCTGAAAAAACATGGGCCTTTTTAAAGCCTCTTTCTTTTGTTCTTTGCCCTACAACTGCATCAAAAGAAAATGTTTCTCCGGGTTCAAGAACGGTTCCGTCAATCTTTTTACAAGCAAGTCTTAAATTATTTACTCTGTTAGGCACGGCAGAATAATAGGTTTTATAGGTTGCGTATTTATGTGAAAAGATATTTGACTGAACAGAACTGAAATCGCCGTAATAATCAACTCCGTTAAAGGTTTTAATTGCCCTTATCTTAAAGTAATATTTTGTTTTAGCAATTCCCTTTATAACAGCTGATGAATCTTTTGAAGAAACAATTTTAACTTTTACATCTCCGCTGAAATTCTTATTCTTACAATAAAGAATTTCATATTTAGAGCAGGTAACCTTCTTCCAATTTACCTTTGAATCCTTTTTTGATTTTGTAACATCAATTAAATTTACCTTAGAGGGAACTGTTACCGCACAGATTTCAGCACTGTAATCGCCTGCATAATTCTTGGAATCAATTTCTTTTACTGCCCTTATTCGATATGTATAAACAGAAGACGGATTAAGCTTTTTAATAGTTATACAAGACTCTTTTGATTTTGTTAGATATTCATATCCATTATCGGTTTTTTCATAGATTCTATATTCGCTTATTCCCGGCTGAGGATACCAATTAAGAGTAACTGAATCGGTTTTTGACTCGGATTGAACAACAGATGATACTGTTGCAGGATTGATAATAAAACTCTTTTTAACACTTCCGGTAAAATTACCGTATCCGTTTAATTTAACATAAGCTTTTCCCGGATTAATATTATTCTCATATTCAACGAGATAATCCTTGCCGTAAATAAGTGAAATACCGTCTATGCTTGCCCCTGCAACACCCGGAGTACATGTTGCACCCCAATAAGTCATCTTTGTATATGTTAAATATACATTGGCATTTTCGATAGATTTCGGTGTTATTGTAAACGATTTAGAGGCGGAACCGTAATAGTTTGCAGAAGAATCACTTGCGCTTACTACCACCTTTGCCTCTCCGACATTGATATTCGACTGATAGCTGACAACATATTCGGATTTGCTAAGAGTTACACCGTTGCAAATTACATAGGCAACAGATGGTCTGATTTCATTACCCGAGTATGTATATACTGTTTGCGGAGATTGAAGTATAATCTCTGCATTTTTTAAATCAGCTTTTTCGCCGGCGTTTGCCTGAATGGTAAACCCAAAAACAAGCGCTGTCAAAAAAGTTAAGAGAAAAATTTTAAAACTGCTTTTTTTCATTGCTTCTCCTTTACTTCTCATTTATTTTGTCCGTAATAAGCATTCTTACCGTGTTTGCGCTGATAATGCTTAACAAGCAAATACTGTTCAATACCTATGTTTGAATTTGATGATTTAGAAGCAATTTCTTCAGTTCTCATTGCCATTTTTGAAACCTCTTCTAAAATAAGAGCGTTTTCAACCGCTTTAAAACAATCCTTTCCCCAAGCGAACGGACCGTGTCTGTGAACAAGCACAGCAGGACATTCCTGCGGAGTTATTTCCCTTTTTTCAAATTCTTCAACAATAACCTTTCCTGTATTTAATTCGTAGTCTCCATTAACCTCAGCTTCAGTTAAGCCCCTTGCACACGGAATTGCACAATCGGAAAAATCTGCATGAGTTGTTCCGTATGCAGGAATATCTCTCCCAGCCTGTGCCCATGAACACGCCCTTGAAGAATGAGTGTGAACTATACCGCCTATTTCAGGAAAATTCCTGTACAATTCAAGATGGGTTGGAGTATCAGACGAAGGATTCAGCTTTCCTTCAACAGTTTCACCGGTCATGAGATCTACAACAACCATATCATTTTCTGTCATTGATTCATAAGGTACACCTGAGGGCTTAATAACAACAACGCCTTTTTCCCTATCAACAGCTGAAACATTTCCCCATGTTAGAACTACAAGATTATATTTAACAAGCAATAAATTAGCTTCAAAAACTTTTTGTTTTAATTCATCAAACATATGTATTACCTTTACATTCCGATTTTATAAGCAACATCATTATAAAACAATTCTTTTCTAAGCTCTTCAATATCAGTATTTTTTCCGATATGAATAAACTCAATGCCCATTATTTCGGCAAAATCACGCATGTTTTGAGCGGTAAGAGAATACGAAAGAACACTATGATGCGCGCCGCCGGCATAAATCCAAGCTTCGGCAGATGTTTGAAGATTGGGAAGCGGTTTCCAAAGTACTCCCGCAACAGGAAGCTTCGGCATATCATTAATCTGCTCCTTACATTCAACATCGTTAACTATCATTCTCAGTCTGTCGCCCATATCAACAAGGGTTACAACGATTGCATTACCTGTTTGAGCCTTAAATACAAGTCTCGCGGGGTCTTCCCTGTTTCCGATCCCAAGAGGATGAACCTGAATTTTAGGACGCGTGGCTGAAATGGTAGGACAAACCTCAAGCATATGAGAACCGAGAAGCATTTCGTTTCCGGGTTCAAAATGATAAGTATAATCCTCCATAAAAGCAGTTCCGCCTTCAAGACCTTCAGACATAAGCTTCATAACTCTGGTAAGAGCCGCTATTTTCCAATCGCCTTCAGCACCGAAGCCGTAACCGAGACGCATTAAATCCTGAGCAGCTAATCCCGGAAGCTGTTTAAGTCCCTGCAAATCTTCAAAGTTTGTATGGAAAGCTCCGAATCCCTCGTCTTCAAGGAATTTTTTAAGTGCAACCTCAACCTTTGCTTGGTATCGAACAGCATCTAAATTATCAGTATCAAAATCATAATGCTCTTTATAGTCATTCATCTGAGCATCAATTTCATCTTCTGTAACCTTTTCAACAAGGCTGATAATATCTCCTACTCCGTAATGATCAACCTGCCAGCCGAGCTTAATTTGTGCTTCAATCTTATCTCCGTCTGTTACCGCAACATTTCTCATATTATCGGAAATTCTAAGAACACGCAGTTTACGCGATTCTGCTGCGCCCACAGCGCTGCGCATCCAATTTCCAACTTCTTTTCTGAAGTCATCGCTCTCCCAATGCCCAGCGACAACCTTTCTTTTAAGTCTCATTCTTGCTGCAATGTAGCCATGCTCTCTGTCACCGTGTGCAGACTGATTAAGATTCATGAAATTCATATCAATTGTGTCCCACGGAATATCTCTGTTAAACTGAGTATTAACATGAAGATAAGGCTTATTTAACTCATTAATTCCTGCAATCCACATTTTTGAAGGGCTGAAAGTATGCATCCATGTTATCACTCCTGCACATTCGGGAGTGTTATTGGCTTTCTGCATAATCTTCTTAATTTCTGCGCTTGTTTTTACACAAGGCTTGAAAACAATTTTGCAGGGTATATAATCTGAGGCATTAAGTCCTTCTACCATTATTTTTGCATCGTTATCAATTATCTTGAAGGCATCTGTTCCGTACAGATACTGAGTGCCGACAATAAACCAAAATTCATAATTTCTTAAAGACATAATCATTCTCCTTATATGCAATTAATAGCATCATTCTGCAATTTAATACAATTTTTAAAGCGCTTCATATATTCATTAAATCCATCAACATCACAGGTTTCAGGATATTCAATAGTTGATTTGGCATCAGAAAAAACTTTCTTTTCAAGAAACTCATCAAGTGTCATTGAACAACTGTCTTTTGCATAAGAAGCAAGAACTGCTATTCCCCAAGCTCCGCCTTCACCTGCTGTTTCCATAACAGAAACCGGGGTGTTGAGTGCACCCGCCATAAGCTTTTGACCGACTTTCTCTGTTTTAAACAAACCGCCGTGACCGGTAATTTTTGTTATATTAACATTTTCTTTTTCAAGAATTTCCATTCCGATTTTTAAAGTTGCCATTGTGGAGTAAATCAATGAGCGCATAAAATTTGAAAGATTAAAATTACACTCTCTGCCTCTTACTACCATTGGTCTGGCATCGGAGAGATGAGCAACAGGTTCACCGGAAAAATAGTTATATGTAACAAGATCCGAGCAATCGCAATCCGCATTAAGAGCCGATTCATAAAGTAAATCATAAATCTTGTGCTTAGGTAAATTCATGCCGCTTATTTCTGAAAACTGACAGAATAGCTTAACCCAATAATCTAAATCCGTGCAACAATTATTACAATGCACCATAGCAACCGGGTCGCCTGCGGGGGTGGTGACCATATCAATTTCCTCATATACTCTTGAAAGCTCATTTTCAAGTACAATCATTGAGAAAATTGATGTTCCGGCAGAAACATTTCCCGTAGTTTTTAAAACACTGTTTGTTGCAACCATACCTGTTCCTGCATCACCTTCCGGAGGGCACATAATACAACCGGGCTTAAGATTTCCGCTAACATCAAGCAAAGAAGCTCCGCTTTCTGTTAAATAGCCTGCACTGTCGCCTGCATTAAGGACCTTAGGTAAAACATCCTCAAGTTTATATCCAAGATTTATTATGCAGTCCAATGAATTGAACTTTGAAAGCATTTGGGAATTATATTGCTTTGTTTTACTGTCTATAGGAAACATTCCCGAAGCTTCGCCGATTCCAACAACCTTTTCTCCGGAAAGCAGATAATGTATGTAGCCGGCAAGAGTAGTTAAATAAGAAATATTCTTAACATGCTCTTCGCCATTTAAAACAGCCTGATAAAAATGTGCAACACTCCATCTTTGAGGAATGTTAAACCCGAAAAGCTCTGTTAGTTTTTCAGAGGCCTGAGCAGTGGTAACATTACGCCATGTTCTGAACTCACAAAGCTGATTATCATTATCATCAAACGGCAAGTATCCGTGCATCATTGCTGAAATACCGATAGAAGATATTTCGTGTATGTATTCTCCCGTAAGATTGAATATGCAGTTGTTTAAATCACGGTAGGCGCTCTGCATACCGCTGATTATATCTTTTCTGTCATAGGTCCAATATCCATTTTTAAATTTATTCTCCCATGTGTGACTGCCGGATGCAACAACATTAAAGCTTTCATCAATCAATACAGCTTTTATTCTTGTTGACCCAAATTCGATTCCGAGAGATTCTTTCCCTGTTAGCTTTGCCAAATGCTTCACCTCATTATTTAACTGTTATTTCCGCTTCTGTTACTGTATGAGAGGAAATATTTTTAACATCTATAATCAAATTATCCGTTTCAACGCTGAATGATTCACCGTCCTTCGGAATATTACAGTACAATCCGAAAATGTATCCGCTCAGCGTTTCATATTCTTCAACAGGAAGTTTAATTTTTAATATACTTTCAGCCTCGTCAAGAGAAATTGATCCTTTGAAAAGCCACTTATTATCCGACAACTGCTTATACAGAGGAAGATTACTATCAAAAACAGCTTCGTTTTCCAAATCTCCTACAATTTGTTCGAGCAAATCATTCATTGTTATAACACCGACAGTTCCGCCGTATTCATCAAGAACAACAGCAAAATGATTATGAGTTATTTGCATCTTGGAAAACAATGCGTCAATCTTCATATTCTCAGGAACAAACAAAGGCTTGCTCACTGCAACTTCGGTAACATTTTTCTTTGTTTTATTTTTAAGTCTGAAATAAGCCTTTGAATTAAGAACGGCAACAACATTATCTATTGATTCCTTATATATCGGAAAAACGCTGTGAGAGTTGGAAATTATTGTTTCATCCCATTTCTTTAAGGAATCATCTATATCTAATGCAACAATTTCTTTTCTGTGGGTTGAAAACTCGCCGCAGGTTTTATCATCAAATTCAAAAACATTCTGAATCATTTCTTTTTCATTAACATCAATAATGCCCTTCTCGGAACCGACATCAACGAGCATTCTTATTTCTTCTTCACTAACCTCTTCTTCATCAGCATTTGGGTCTATTCCGATGATTTTAAGAACAAGGTTAGTTGAAAAAGTTAAAAGCCAAACAAGAGGAGCAAATACTTTTGAACAGAAACCGATTAATCCCGACAGACCGAGAGCCATCGGCTCTGTTTTTTTCATAGCAATTCTTTTAGGTACAAGCTCTCCGAAAACTAAAGTTAAATACGACAAAATAATGGTTATAACAATTACCGAAACAGTGTCAAGAGTTGAACGAGAAATACCGATTCCCGTTTTTAAAATCCAATCAACAAGATAATCGGAAAAATTATCTGCCGCAAACGCACTGCCTAAGAATCCGGACAAGGTGATTGCAACCTGAATTGTTGCAAGAAAATCGGCAGGCTTTGAGGTCAATTTAACAAGTCGTTTTGCTCTTTTATTTCCTTGGTCTGCAAGCTTTTCCAGCTTAACATCATTCATTGAAACAATTGCTATTTCCGCGCTTGCAAAAACAGCGTTAATAAAAATTAAAACTACCTGCAGTAATATCTGCCACCCGACAGGGATATCCAAAAAAATTCCTCCTAAAACTAATTAACGAGTTTTTAATCTTTTAATTTTCCAGGTTGACGGAGCAAATAGTAAAATAATCGGGAAAATCTCCAGTCTTCCTGCAAGCATATCAAAGCTCAAAACAATTTTACTGAAATAAGATAATGATTCGTAATTTGAAGCAGGGCCTACTTTACCGAGGCCAGGTCCAATATTGTTAAAGCAAGCTGCTACAGCCGAAAATGTGGTTTCAAAATCAACCGCAGGATCAGCGCTGACAACAATTAACGAAGCGAAAAAAATCAGGCAATATGTAATCAAAAATGCGTTTGCACCTCTGAGAACAGACGGTTCAACAGCTCTGTTATCCATTCGTACGCAAACAACATTGCGAGGTCTTTTAAGCTGCTTTAAATCGCGATAAACTTCTTTTATATAAATAACCAAACGCGATACCTTTATTCCTCCGCCTGTTGAACCTGCGCTTGCGCCGATAAACATAAGAACAACAAGAATAACCTTTGCAAAATTCGGCCAGGTATTAAAATCCACGCTCGCAAAGCCTGTGGTTGTCATTATTGACGCAGTTTGGAAAAAAGCCGTTCTGAAGGAATAGCCTAAATTTGAGTACATAGGTGCAATGCTAAAGGTTACTGCTAAAGCAGAACATAAATAAATAATTAAATACGCCTTTAGCTCTTCATCTTGAAACGCCCTTTTAAACCTTTTTGCAAGAATGAAAAAATATATATTAAAGTTAATTCCGAACAGAATCATAAATACTGCACAAACCCATTCGGTATAAGGGCTGAAAAATCCCCTTGATGATAAGTCCCAAGTTGAAAACCCACCTGTTCCGGCTGTTGCAAATGTTGTGCAAACGCTGTTAAAAAGTCTCATTCCGCCCAATCGAAGAAATATTATTTCAAGCAAAGTGAGAATAATGTACATTGAATAAAGAAGGCGCGCACTGTCCTTCATTTTTGCGGCAACCTTACCTGCTTTTGGACCGGGAGATTCTGCTTTAAAAATATGCATGGAATGGCTCTCGCCATGTGGTATTATTGCCATCATAAAACAAAGAACACCCATTCCGCCGATCCAGTTGGTAAAGCTTCTCCAAAAAGCAATTCCTCTCGGTAATGTTTCAACAGTAGCAAGAATTGAAGCACCGGTAGTTGTGAAACCTGAAACCGTTTCAAAAAAAGCATCAATATAATTTGGAATGGTTTTACTTATTACGAACGGAATTGCTCCGAAAAGAGACAAAACAATCCATGCAAATCCACAAATTATATAGCCCTCATTTTCGTGCATTGAGAGATTTTTAGGCTTTTTAACCGTAAGC
>CAMFBH010000002.1 GCA_945948515.1 uncultured Clostridia bacterium | reverse complement strand
TGAGCTTATCGAGCTGCTCCATTTTCTCGCTCAGCCGGGCGTTGATCGCCTCGGCCTCCTCGACGGAAACCCTTTGCCGCTCCATGAGCTCGTTCACATAGAACCGATAGCCCTGCGGCGAGGGGATGCGCCCCGCGCTTGTGTGCGGCTGCTCAAGATAGCCGAGCGCCGTCAGCTCCGAAAGCTCGTTGCGGATCGTGGCGCTGCTGCACCCGAGCTCGGCGATCTGCGCGATCGTCCTCGAGCCGACCGGCTCTGCCGTGCGGATGTATTCGTCAACAACGGCTGCGAGTATTCTCTTTTTCCTCTGGCTGATTTCCACGGCAGCTTCCCCGTATTAGCACTTGGCGCCCCCGAGTGTTGGCACTCTCTTCTTACGAGTGCTAATTTACCACTCTTATATATAAATGTCAAGCGTTCCGCAAAGATTTAAAAAACCGTTCACAAATAAAAAAATTGTTGTATAATAGAAATTACATAGATGTTAAAGAAGAGGGAAAATATGAAAGATAAAGAAAAATCAAAGAAGATAATATCAACTGCGCTCGTTCCGGTGGTTATTGCTCTTATATGCTTTACGGTTGCCGCAGTATGCGGAAGAACTGCAATGAACAAGGATAAGGAAAATCCAACTGCCACCGTTCAAACAAAGGCAACAACTGAATCAACAACGCAAAGACCTGCCGATGTTGAAATCTCTTTTGTTGCGGTGGGAGATAATCTTATGCATATGCCGCTTGTTGATGCGTATGTTTCGGCAGACGGCACAAGGGATTACAGACCGATGTATGCAACAATGAAGCCCTATATTGAAAGCGCGGATGTTGCAATAATAGATCTTGAGACTCTTCTTGCAGGTGAGGAATTTGATTATTCCGGATATCCGTGCTTCAACGGACCTTGGGAGGATGCCGAGGCTCTTATAGACACAGGCTTTGATGTTTTTACAAGCGCAACCAATCACGCTCTTGATAAGGGTGTTGATGCAATAGTTGAGGAGAGAAGGCTTTTCAAAAAGCACCCCGAGGTTACTCACACGGGAATTAACGACAGCGCGGAGGAATATAATTCAATTCGTTACCGTGAGGTTAAGGGGATTAAAATCGCTTTTCTTAATTATACCTATATGACAAACGGAATTCCGATTCCGTCCGACAGTCCTTGGTGCATTAATTCTTTAACCGATAAGGAAAAGATTAAAGCAGATGTTGAAAAGGCAAGAAAGAACGCCGATTTAATAATTGTTTTTCCGCATTGGGACAGCGGAGTTGAATATTCAAACGATATTAATTCGGTTGAAAGGGAATATACGCAATTCTTCTCAGAGCTCGGAGTAGATGTTGTTATAGGCTCTCATCCCCATGTTATTCAGCCCATGGAATGGATAACAAATGAAAAAACAGGCAAACAAATGCTTGTTTATTATGCGCTCGGAAATTTCATTTCTCATCAAACAGAGCCGAGATGTCTTGTCGGCGCAATGGCGCAGTTCTCAGTTAAGAGAGAAAACGGCAATGTTTTCGTTAAGGAAAATGCAAAGGTTATGCCGATAGTTACTCATTATTCCTATTCCGGAAAAAACGGCGGCTTGCAGTTTTCCACCTATGTATATAAGGAATACACGGATTCCCTCGCTTCCTCTCAGGTTGTAGGCGGCGTAACAAGAAGCTATGTTAAAGAAACCTTTGAACGCGTTTATGATGAAAAATACATTAATTGGGAATAAATAAAAAGCTCCCCGTAAATCTTAAATGATTTACGGGGAATTTTATACCCTTATAATAATACAAACGGAGTTGCTGAATTTCTTATTAATTTTGTTCAGAAGCAAGAGCAATAAAATCTCTTGATGTTTTTCTGAGAGCATCAAGGGCTTTATCCGATTTATCCCAATCGGGCTCCGTGCTGCAAAGGCTCTCGTAATTCTCAATTCTTCTGTCTTGCAGAGAGCAGGCTTCAAGCAGGTTTTCAACTCGGGTGTTGTGAACATGTCGGGTTTGCCCGAGAAAATTCGTAACGGAATCTATTTCGCAGAAAAAGCGCTTGTGCATATTAACGGAAAAGGCGCATGCGTGAAATGATGTTGTTAATACCATTTCCGAATTGAGAAGATAGCCGAGCCACTCGTCGGGTCCTGCGGTAAAAATTCTGCGAATACCTTTAATGGGCTTTGATATGCAAATATCAACCATAATTATATCCCAGTTGTTTTCCTTTGCAATTTTGAGAGCCTTCTGTGTAAGAGATTCGGAATAATAAACCTGATACAGGAATATGTACGGCTTTTTCGTTTTAGGCATTTTTGCATATTTTTTCCAATAAAAACGGTCCTGCAAAAGGGTTGGGTCAAGTGTAACAACCGCATCTTTGCCGCAAATATTTTTAACGAGAGGAATATCCTCCTTTTCGCGCAAGCTTATTTTGTTAAAAGAAGAAAGAGCTTTTTTATAAAGGTCATGAGTTCCGTGTTCTTCCGGAACATATCCGCCGAAGCTTGCGGCATATGAGTATTTTTTGGAATTATCATCAACAAATGTTAAAAGGTAATTATCGTTTCTCTTTGCAATATCGTAGTTCCAAATTTGATCGGAGCCTGCAAAGAAAACATCGTAATCCTTATTAAGAGAAGGAAGCGCCTGTGAAGAATATGGCTTTGTAAGGCGCAGATATTTCTTTTTGTAGGTCTTTGCCTTGTGAGCGCTTAAAAGAGAACACGCATCTCTGATAATAAACTTAATTCTATCGGTAATTCCCATTTTACGGCGCTTTTTTTTAGGCTGATAGTTTATTGAATAAGCATCAAAAACTTCAAATTCATTAATTGTGTCACAAAGAGCCTGGCATTGAAAAATTGCACCGAAGTTTATTGTATCCGTGTAAGTAATAATTGCTGTTTTTTTCATTTTGAAACCTCAAAAATAAATTAGAACAAAAGCAAGAAGCAGCTTGTTCGGTAAAGTGAAATAAGAAAAAGAAGAGAGCGATGCTTTTTTCAGCGCTGTTTTGTACGGCTCTTCGAGAGCAAGTGCTCTAAGATATTGTTTCTTCTGTGACTTTTCTATGTCACTTTTTTTATTTAAAGTGTTCTTAACAATATTTAAAAATCCGTTTAATGCATTCAAATAATACTGAGTGCTTAATGGCTCAAACAGAGCCTCGGATTTTAAAATTTTTTCAAGAGCAAGATAAAATTCCCTGTCGGATTCGGCAAAGCCTTTTTTAAATCGGCTTTGAGTTGCCGAGCCGTTTGTCAGAATTTGCTTATAAACATATTTATTGCAAACCTTTATTCTCTTTGAGCGGCAAAATGCATTCAGGCAAAAGAGTAAATCCTCGCCGATTTTAATTCCCTGCATGAATAAAAGCGAATTCTCCTTTATCAGAGAAGAGGAGAACAGCTTTGCCCAGGGGGCTCGGAAATTGAATTTTTGAAGCTCTTCGGGAATTGTACAATAAGAAAGAGTATATTTACAGGTATCCTCTCGGCTTAAAGAAAAGCTTTGAAGATTGTTATTTTCAATTTCACTTGATGAGAAAATAATAATATCCTCACCATGGCTTTCGTTAACCATATCCGAAAGGGCATTAGGCATTAGGATATCGTCGGAATCAAGAAAGGTAATAAAATCACCTTTCGCGGCTTTAATACCTTCATTTCGCGCGCTTGAAACGCCGCCGTTTTCTTTTGATATGAGAGAAAATCTCTTGTCTTGTTCGGATTTTGAAATAACAATTTTTTCGCCGCCGTCGGTTGAGCCGTCGTTAATAAAGATGGCCTCAAAATCAGTAAAGCTTTGATTTTCAATGCTTTCAATACAACGCTCGATATGGCTTTTTGCATTATAAAACGGAATTATTATTGACACTCTCGGCATTTAACTCATCCTTTTTTATGTTTGGCGTCAGTCGGTATCGCGTTTTTATGTTTAATCTAAACTGACCGGTGGGCTCGGGATGCTTGTAAATAACGCAACCGATTATGAGCATTCTGAAGGTCCATGTAATACCGCCGTCAAAGCTGTGAGAGGTTATAAGATTAAACATAAACTGCGTCATAATAATCATGCAGAAGAGATGACCTTTTGTTAAGTTCCAATAGGCAAAAACAGTTAGAGCAAGCCCTAAAAATCCTATTTCAAGATAAATCTTGATTAAGTCCATTTCTATACTGTGACCAAGGAAAATAGTTGATGATGTAAAGCCGAAGGATTCGTAGTTACTGTCTACAAGCTGATTCAGAAGAACATTTCTGTACATGGTGAATTTATTGAAATCCATATTAAAGGTTGTTTCAAAATAATTTGTCAGCGGGTCATATGTCAAAATATAGAAGTAAGCAATAGCACCGCCGACCGTTAAAGCAACCATTGCAATAACCCACCATCTGCTTATGAATTTGTTAAGATTAAAAAACAGAAGAAGAACAAGCAATATTATAATGAAAACAACCTGTGCTCTTTTAAAGGTCAAAAAAACGAAAACGGTGCTTATAAAAAAGCAAAGCTTGCTTTTTCTGTAATAGGAAAAAAAGCAGAACATAAGCAATGAAATTGAAGCAAATTGATGACTTTCAAAGGGAGAATAGGAATCGGCAAAGCTAATTGACAGAAGATTTGCAGGAGTAAAGCTTGAAAAGCCCTGCTGTTTTAAATAACCGATAAAATAAATAAACAGCATAACGCGCATACATTTTTCAATTTGATCATATTCCAAGGTGTTTAAAAGCGCAAAGGAATATATAATGGGAATTGCCATTCGAAGTATATCGAGAAGCATTTCAAATTCAAATCTGTCGTGAATTAGTGCTTTTGCAAAGGTGGATAACAGAATATAAATCATCATAAGGCATAAAACGCCGAATTCCTGCTGGAAAACAAGCTTGTTGCCTTTTTTGTCGGAATTTCTTCCGATAACGATAAAGCCGAAAACGGAGCAGATTAACGCAAGCGCATATTTTGAATAGGAAATCATATTTCCGTTAATTCCTAAAGCATCTGTAACTGAGTTAATCACTGCCATTATAACGAGCAGAACCGAGGTTATTAAAGTGTAGTTAGGGACTTTTTGAAATTTGATTTTAGCCATGACAAATCCTTAAAATTTATTTTACAGCTTTATTTTTTACTTCTGCTTCTGAGCCAAAGAGGAAAAGCAATTCTAATGAAAACAGCAACCGCAATATCTCTTGCGGAGGTATATTTGTTTGTGATGAGCTTAAAAAATCCTCTTTTAAAATCCTTAAAAACTCTGTCTGCACAGGAAAGACCTGCTTGGTTTGGGTTTCTTAAAATTCTTGTAAGAATACGCAGACAATTAATTGTATATTCGCATTCAAGCCTACTATTGAGCTCTGTGCTTTCAAAGCATTCACACATATCAATAATTTTTTTGCAAGCATCAAGAGCAGTAAGACGGCGCTCATTAATCGCCTGAGATGTTGCGGTGTTTTCTGAAATTATGTAGTGGTAAAATGCTTTTTCACCGGCAGCCGCGCAGGATATATGTTTAATATACTCATAGCAGAAAAGTGCATCCTCGCGAACATGAATGCTTTCATCAAATCGAATATTGTTTTCTTTTATAATATCGGCGGAAAAGAGCTTGTTCCATAAAAATGCACCGAAACGCAGATTAATTAGTGCAATCGCCCTTGCAGAGTCAAGCTGATTTATGCAAGAGGTTTCGTTTGAAACGCCTATATCAATTTTTTTGTTGTTAACAAAATACGCAACGGCACACATTTTCGGTTCACATTCTTTGTTAATTAAAGAAAGCATATATGAAAAGCAGCCGTTGTCAAGATAGTCGTCGGCATCGCAGAAATAAACATATTTTCCGCATATTTTTTCAAGAGCAAAATTCCTTGCACTTGAAACACCGCCGTTTTCCTTTTCTAAATATTTAATTCTTTTATCCTTTTCACAAAGATTAAGGCAAGCATTTGACGAAGAATCGGTTGAACCGTCGTTAACAATAACAATTTCAAAATTTTCAAAATCCTGATTTAAAATGCTGTTAACACATTTTTCGATTGTTTTTTCATTATTGAAAACAGGAATAACCACGCTGATAAGCGGGCTTAAATCTGAAGAGAGCATTGTTTATTCTCCGTTGCTGTTGTAAAGAGTTATGTATTTTTCCTCAAGAGCCTTTGCGGAATTAAGGATATCAAATTTGTTGTTTAAGGCTGATTGCCTTTGATTAGTACCTTTGGAGGCGGAAAAAACTTCCTTTGCCCAAAACTCGGGTCCTTTTTCCAAAGGAAGAAAATGGGTTTCATAGGAAAACGCAACCTCTTTTGAAACTCTGTCCGAGAAGAAGCAGGGAAGTCCTGCAAACTGTGCTTCAATTCCGACAACAGGAATTCCCTCGAAAAGAGAAGGGAGCACAAAGCAGTCCATAGCCTGATAAAGCTCAGCAGCATCGTTTCTGTTTCCAAGGAACAAAACCTTATCGGAAATACCTTTTTTTTGAGTAAGCTCTTTTATTGAATCAAGCTTTTCGCCGTCTCCTGCCAAAAGGAGAACACTGTTTTGGTTGAGCTTAAGAAAGCACTCAAAAATATCTATAAGAAATTCGTGGTTTTTTGGATAATAAAATCTTCCGATATGGCCTAAAACGAATTTGTTTTCTAATTTTAACTCATTTCGCTTTTTGCTTCTTGTTTCTTCGCTGAAGGAAAAATCCGAAGAGTTAACAGCGTTTGGCAGAATAAAAAAGCTTTTTTGCTTAAACAGGAATTTACCTGCCTCTTCACCGCATGCAAATCTGTGTGTTGCAACGCCGGGGAGCATTTCTCTGAAAGCAAGCTTTATCGGATATTTAAAATCTCTGTCTATTGAGGTGCTGTGGCTGTGTGCAATTCTAATCGGAATTTCGCTTTTTTTTGCGGCAAGGAGCGGCATATAGCTCATTGCATCAATATGGGAGTGAACAATTCTGTATTCGGGATGCTCGCAAAACAGGCGCTTCATAAATTTAAAATATTTCGGATAATTCTGCGGATAAAGGCGCGGAGCATAAAAAACTCTTCCGCCGAGTTCTTCAATTTCATTGTCGTAATCATCGCGTTCGGGGCGGTGAGTTAAAAAATCAAACTGAATTTTGCTTCTGTCAATATTTCTGTAATAGTTCATCAGCGTCGTTTCAATTCCGGCGCGGTGCATATTATTAACTGCGTGTAATACCCGTATCATTAATCAGTCCTCGCTCCTGTACAGCGTTTCTGTTCGGTTGGCAATTCTGTCCCAATCAAACTCACAGCAAACATAATCTGCAGTATTTTCCCTGCTATTTTTAACTTCTTCGGGGTTTTCAAGAAGATATAAAAGGATTTCTTCAAGAGCTTTTTCGTTTTTGTTTTCAAAGGTAAAGGTTTTGCCTTTTGTAAATTCGGTACATTCGGGAATATCGCTGGTAACACAGCAGTTGCCGTAGCTCATTGCTTCAAGAAGACTGACGGGCATTCCCTCAAGCTCCGACGGCAAAACAAAAATATAACAGTTCGAATACAGCTCAGAGAGCATATCTCCCTGAACAAAATCGGTAAAAATAATATTCTCGTTGTTTTTGCTCAAATCTCGGAGATGAGCAAAATAATCCTCGGAATGACTTGCGCCGCCTGCAATAACAAGCTTTTTGTCTGTTTTAAGGTTATTGTAAGCATTGATTAAATGCTCAATTCCCTTGCCGGGCACAATTCTTCCGAGAAAAAGTATGTAGCCGTCTTTTTTAAGACCGAATTTTTCTGATATAAGATTTGCATTAAGATGCTTCGGTTCGTTAATTCCGTTTGGGATTCTTACCGTTTTTCTGCCGTATGTTTTTTTATAATATTCTTTCATGTTGTCGGAAAGAACAATTATTTCATCTGCATATTTGCAGGCAGTTTTTTCGCAGAAAAGCAAATACTTTTTTGCAAATTTTCCCCATTTCGGAGCTTTCCAGTCAAGACCGTGAATTGTGCATATTGTTTTTTTGCCGAAAAGGTGAGCAAGCCACGCCATGCCGCTTGGACCTACGGCGTGAAAATGAATAACATCAAAGCCTCCGAAAAGAGCCTTAACGGTTGCAAGTACGCTGTAAACAAGAGCGTTAAGAGTTGAATTTTTAAATGTGAAAACATTTTTTAGAATAATTCCGTCACACTCTTTAAGGTTTTCATCACTTTCAAACTCTTTGCCGGAAACATGGTGCCCTTTTCTGTTATAAGCCACAACGGTGTGACCGTGTTCAACAAGCTTTTTTGACAGCTCATAAACAACGATTTCAATTCCGCCTTCTCTGCCGGGTATTCTTTTGTGGCCTATCATTGCAATTTTCATTTTTATCCTCTTTGCTGTTTGGTCTATTCCGCACCCTCGTGCCTCAAAACAACCTTTATGGTTTTGAACATAAGTAAAACATCAAGAGAGAGAGACCAGTTATCTATGTATTCCAAGTCAAGCTTAACAACATCTTCAAAATTCTGAATGTCGCTTCTGCCGCTTGTTTGCCACATTCCGGTTATTCCGGGGCGCATTGAAAGTCTGCGCTTATGGTGGCTTTGGTATTGCTCAAATTCATCAACCGTGGGAGGTCTTGTGCCAACGAGGCTCATATCTCCCTTGAGAACATTCCAAAATTGTGGCAACTCATCAATACTTGTTTTTCTTATGAATTTGCCAACCTTCGTAATTCGCGGGTCGTTGTCCATTTTAAACATAAGCCCGTTCATTTTATTGTTTTTCATAAGCTCCTGTTTGCGTTGTTCAGCATCAACATACATTGAACGGAGCTTGTAAATGTTGAATATTCTTCCGTTTCGTCCGATTCTTTGCTGTTTGAAAATCAGCGGTCCGGGAGATTCAATGAGAAGGGGAATTGCAACAACTAAAATTATCGGAAGAGAAATGATACAGCCCAACAATCCTCCGGCAATATCCATAAGCCTTTTTATTATAAGGCGTTTAGTATCGTGAACTGTTGCCTGAAATGTTGCCATGGGGATATCAGCGGTGATTTCTGCACGGAAATTATTGCAATGGCTTTCTTCAACGAACTGTTCAAGGCTGGGAACATTAATGTGAACAACTATTCCCATACTTTCGAGCTCTTCAATAATAGGAGTAATATGAGAAGATGTTACATGGGGAAGGTTTATAAAAATCTCATCAAGAGAGGATGTTCTTATCCACTCCATAAAGTTGTCGTAATTTGCTTCAATCGGAACTCCGCAGATTTCATTTTTTAAAATGTATTCTTTTTGAACGGTTGCTGTTTTAGTTCCCGAGTAGGAGTTCTTCTCCATGCTGCTTTTCGATGGATAAAATTTATAAGCTCCGTTTTCGTAAGCGGCATCAATAAGCGCTGCTCCGCATACTTGCTTAGTCCAATCCTGAGAAAGGTTGGAAATAAACTTTTCCGCTCTGTCGGATGTAGTGATAACTCCGCAGAGAGTTGCGTTTTTTGTTAATGCATAAATCTGCGGCATATAGTGCTTTAGAAAAAATCTTCCCGCAAGAGTGAATAAAAAGTCAAACAGGAAAATTCCGAGATACATATATCTTGATTCTATCATCGGATGCTTGCTTACAAGAAGAAAAACCGAAAGCATTGCTATGATAAGGAAATCGTTTCTTAAAACGGAAAAGGTTTCTTTTACGCGGTTTCTTTTAGTTATGTCTATCGAAGAAAGGAACATAAAGAAAACTATCAAAAATGAGATAATTACATAAAAGAAATATTCAATATACTCTGTCAGCGTATAGTCCGGAAGCTTGTTCAGTATGACTTCAAAAACAAGGAATGAGCAAACAGTGCTGAGAATAAGGCCTGCAAAATCAACGGCAAGCTCATAAAAATTCTGCACATTTTTTTGCTTTTTCAATCAAATCAGATCCTTTTGCTTATCGGTAATCGTAGTTGTAATTATAGTTATAGTTATACTTGTATTTGTACTTGTATCCGTATCTCTTATAGTAGCTGTAATATCTGTGGCTTGATGTGTTTGCATCATTAAGAATAAAGCCGATTATATTTGCATCAATAGCTTTAAGTGAGTCGGTTGCATATTTAACATCTGAAATATCGGTTGCATCTGCGCGAACAATGATGATATATCCTGTAACACGGGGTGCAAAAACGGTTGCATCGGTAACGAGATTAACGGGCGGAGTGTCGATAAACACACAGTCGTAATGCTCGCGAACAAATTCGAGCAGCTTGTCCATTCTCGGAGAGGCAAGAAGCTCTGCCGGATTGGGAGGAATTTTTCCCGCGGTAAGAACGCTTAAATTTTCAATATCGGTTTTTGAAACGCTGATGTTATCGGTAAGCCCTGCAAGAATTTCCGAAAGACCGTTTTTAACGGGAATTGAAAACAAGCGGTGTATGGTGGGGTTTCTCATATCCGCATCAATTAAAAGGGTTCGCTTGCCCATTTGAGCATAGGAAATTGCAAGGTTGACGCTGTTTATTGTTTTTCCGTTGTTAGCAGTCGGGCTTGTAACAATAAACACAGGGCATTTTTCACCCTGGTGAGTAAAAAGAAGATTGGTTCTTATTGAATTGTAGGCTTCTTTAACAACAAATGAAGAATCCGTTGCAAGAATTTTTTGAGAATCATTTCTCGAAAAGCCTGAAATTTTCTTTTTGCGTTTGTTTTTATTCATTTTTCTCATCTCCCGTATTTGATTTATTCTCCTTCACAGGCGCTGAGTCAAGCCGAGGAACGGAGCCGAGAATCGGGTATTCAAATTCTCTCTCAAGGTCTTTTTCGTTTGTAATTGTTGTATCGAATATTTCGTAAATAAGGAAAATAACAAAGGCGGCGGTAAATCCGATTATCGCGGCGATTACTATATTTTTCTTAACATTCGGAGAAGAGGGAGATGTGGGAAGCTTTGCATAGTCAACAACCTCGGCATTTCCTGCCTTAACTATTCTTACTATTTCCGAAGGAGCAATATCAACAATGGCATTTGCTATATTCATTGCAAGCTCGGGATTGTGGTTTTTGACAGTAATTTTGAAAACCATTGAATCCGTTATTTGAGAAACTGTAAGCATGGAGGCTATTGAAGAAGCTGAATATGAATCTCCTATACCGAGCTCCTCGATAACCTTTTCAAGAACGATGTCGCTTTTTAAAACAACGGTGTAAGTGTTAACAAGCTGCTGAGAAGCCGTGATTTCGCCCGATGTGATAGAGCTGTTTGTTGCAACTCTGTCGGTTGTGCTGGAAACGCACATGGTAGCTGAGGTTGAATATGTAGGCTCAATAAAGAATTCCGTAAAGCAGCCCGAAGCTATTCCGCAAACAACTGCAACAAGAATTATAATTCCGAGCCTTCTCCTCAGGGCAAAGAATATTTTTCTTAAATCAATGTCTATTTCTTTGTTTTGATCCATTTTTAACCTCCGTATTATTTAGCTTGGGAAAAATTCCCGCACCGGATAATACACCTATAATTATAATTTATATACTAAGATATATTAACATATTAAAGCCATATATGTCAACAGAATACTTGGGGTCTCATTTTGTAAAAAAAGGTTTATTTTTGTGATAATTTGCATAAAAGCGTAAAAAGTACATGAAAAAATTCCGCCCGAAAACTCGGACGGAAAAAATATAAGATTATTTACCGCAAACAAAATCAACTGCAACGCTTGCCGTTCTTACTGAATGCATATACGGCTTAACAACTGAGCAGTGATATTCGTCGTTCTGATAATCCGAAAGCTCTTTTTCGTTTTCCACGGCAACCCTAAGGATAATATCATAGGATCTTTCGGAATGAAGAAAATCAATACCAACCTCAATATCTTTAATCTGAGGAACTCTGCCTTTCATTGAAAGAAGAACTTCCTTTGCTTTTTCACATGCTTCGGGGCAGTTGTCCTTAAGCTTAAAGCAAACTGTGTGAATAATCATTGTATTACCGCCTTTAATATAAAATACCGCCGTCTCGCAAAAGGCAAAACGGCGATTTTTCGGTTTTATTTTGCGTAATCAAATACGCGGCTTTCGCGAATGATGTTAACCTTGATTTGACCGGGATATTCCATTTCCTCTTCAATCTTTTTGGCAATTTCGCGTGCAATGTAAGGCATTGTTTCATCGCTGACCTGTTCAGGCTTAACCATAATACGGATTTCTCTGCCTGCCTGAATTGCAAACGCTTTTTCAACGCCGTCAAAGCTTGTTGAAATTTCTTCAAGCTGCTGAAGTCTCTTGATGTAATTTTCAAGATTTTCGCTTCTTGCACCGGGTCTTGCTGCGGAAATAGCATCTGCCGCCTGAACAAGGCAAGCAACAACGGTTTTACACTCAACATCGCCGTGGTGAGCCTCAATGGCATGGAGAACGGCATCGTTCTCTTTGTACTTTTTGGCATATTCAACACCGAGAGCGATATGAGAGCCTTCAATCTCGTGGTCGAGAGCCTTGCCGATATCGTGAAGAAGTCCTGCACGGCGGGCAAGTCTTTCGTCTGCACCGAGCTCTGCCGCCATAAGACCGGCAAGATAGCTTACCTCAATGCTGTGGCGAAGAACGCTCTGGCCGTAAGATGTGCGGTACTTAAGCTTTCCGAGAAGTTTAACAAGCTCGGGATGAATTGAACCGATATCGGTGTCGATAACAGCTTTTTCACCTTCGGCTTTAATTGTTGCTTCAACCTCGCGCTTTGATTTTTCATACATTTCTTCAATGCGCGCCGGATGAATTCTGCCGTCCTGAATAAGGCGCTCAAGAGTTTGCCTTGCAATTTCACGGCGAACCGGATCAAAGCTTGAAAGAGTGATTGCTTCGGGGGTGTCGTCAATAATGAACTCTACACCCGTGATTGTTTCGAGGGAACGAACATTTCTGCCTTCACGGCCGATAATTCTTCCCTTCATTTCATCGTTCGGAAGAGCAACAACAGAAACGGTTGTTTCAGAGGTGTGCTCTGCCGCACAGCGCTGGATTGCAGTGCTTATAATTTCGCGTGCCAAAACATCGCTCTGGTCGCGAATCATCTGCTCACATTCAAGGATTTTAACCGATTTTTCACGGTCAAGCTCTGCTTCGAGGTCGCTGAGGAGCTGTGCTCTTGCTTCCTCCTGAGATAAACCTGAAATGCGTTCGAGCATGTCAAACTGACTTTTCTTGATGCCGTCGATTTCGAGTAGTTTTTCATCTGCTTCTTTAAGTTTTGCCGATAAGTTTTCGCTTTTAGCTTCAAGGGAATCCGCTTTTTTATCAAGATATTCTTCTCTTTGGTTAAGCCTTGATTCCTGCTTTTGAACCTCGCTTCTTCTCTCGCGGATTTCTTTATCCGCTTCGGAGCGAAGCTTGTGAATTTCGTCTTTAGCTTCAACAATCTGCGATTTTTTCAGCGTTTCCGCTTCCGAAAGCGCATTGTTAATAATTCTTGTAGCTTCCTGAGTAGCGGAGCCTATTTCTTTTTCGGCAGTCTTTTTGCGGTGTTCACCGCCTGCAAGAAAGCCGATAATGCCGAAAATAACGGCACAAATAACTCCCACAACAATAGGAATGATAACTTGACCCATAACCAACAGCACCTCCTTCTGTAAAAAATTCTCGTTTCGTTCAATCATCCAGAAAAGGTACAGTTTAATGCAATTCGATTAAAAATACAACACTCTCCATATTGTATTCCAATCTATTTTACACCCATATATAGTTGCTGTCAAGAAAAAAGATTTAAAATATTAAAAATTTGCTTTATTTTTTTATATGTGCTAATATATATTTCAATGAGTAAAATCCTGAATTATTTGAATGCATTGAGAGGGCAGGTATGAATTTCAAGATTACAACAACGGAATATTTCATTAAACTTGCATCAAGTGCACTTAATGAAACGGCGCCTCCGCCGCCGGAAGAGGGCATAGATTGGAACGAACTTTTCGAATATTCAAAATACCAGCTTTGCGAAGATGTTTTGTATCCTGCAATAGAGAAGCTTGAAAGTTTTGTTGACGAACAGGTATTTCTTGAGTGGCAGAAGGCTCGCTTCAGAACGCTTCTCAGCGAGTCAACCTATGACGAAGAGCGCGAAAAATTAGTTTCGGAATTTGAAAAAAACAATATTGATTATATGATCATGAAGGGCGCGGTAATTAAGCATTTTTATCCGCAAACAAGCATGCGGTATATGGCTGATAATGATATACTCTGTGCGCCCGACAGATTAAAAGATGTTGATTCGATAATGCTCAAAAACGGCTTTAGGTACAACGGAAGCCACGGATATACCGAAATTTATGAAAAAAACGGAATAGTTTGCTTTGAAATTCACAGAAGCCTTATTCTTGTTGAGGCTCATTATTTTGATTATTATGAAAATTTGTGGGACAGATTGGTTAAATGCTCGGAAATTTCTCACGAATATAAAATGACCGATGAGGATTTTTATATATACTCAATAGTTCATTTTGCAAAGCATAGGGAAAACAGCGGATGCGGAATTAAATTTTTGATAGACCAATATGTTCTGATGAAGCATTTTAAAGACTCGCTCAACAGGGATTATGTTGACGCTGAGCTAAAAAAGCTTGGGCTTTTTGAATTTGAGGCTCTTGCATCTTCAACGGCTCAAAAGCTGTTTTCACCGGGGAATAATCCGCTCTCCGCGGAAGAGGGAGCGTTTGCGGATGAGCTTATAGGAGAATATGTTTTCGGAAGCAGAAAGCAGGAAATCGGAGAAGGAAAAACAAAAATCGGCTTTATTCTCAGCAGATTGTTTCCGTCAAAAAAAGAAATGTATTACTACAATCCCGAGCTCAAAAAGAAGCCTTATCTCCTGCTTTGGTACTATATAAAAAGAATTTTTGTTAAGCTTCCGTCAAGAGCCAATATCGGCATTGAGGAATTGCAGGAGTTTAATGCGAAAGATTCAAATGCAAAAAAATAGATGTTGACACTTTATCGACTCGGTGTTAAAATTAAGAAAATAATAAAATCCGTGAAAAGAACAAGGCATCCGTTTATTGAGGTTTCAGAGAGCGCTGTTTGCTGAAAATGCGCACCGAGGTTCGGAATGCTACCATCTTTGAGAGTCTGTAGGAAATGGCAGAACGGGCGGCTCCGTTAAAGGCTTATGAGAGGCGCAATTGCGCAATTCAGGTGGAACCGTGGAGTTTTCAGCTTCACCCTGTTTTCAGGGTGGAGCTTTTTATATTTTAAGGAGGAATAAATTATGAAAATAACATTAAAAGACGGCTCAAGCAGAGAATTTGAAGCAGCCTTGACCGCCGCCGATATCACGAAGGATATTTCGCAAGGGCTTTACCGTTCAGCGTGCGCTTGCAGAATTAACGGCGAGGTTAAGGATTTAAGAAGCGTTGTTGACGGAGACTGCACATTTGAGGTTTTAACCTTCGATGATGAGGACGGAAGAAAGGCGTTTAATCATACGGCATCACATATTATGGCTCAGGCTGTTAAAAGGCTTTATCCCGAGGCTAAGCTCACTATCGGTCCGGCTATTGATAACGGATTTTATTATGATTTTGATGTTGAAACTCCGTTTTCCCCCGAGGATTTGGAAAAAATCGAAGCAGAAATGAAAAAAATCGTTAAGGAAAATCCCGAAATCGAAAGATTTGAGCTTCCTTCAAGCGAAGCTGTTGAATTAATGCAGGGCAAAAATGAGCCGTATAAGGTTGAATTAATTAAAGAACACTCCGAAAAGGGTGAAAAAATCAGCTTCTATAAGCAGGGAGAATTTACTGAGCTCTGCGCAGGTCCTCATATTCCCGAAATCAAAGCGGTTAAAGCATTTAAGCTAACCAACTGCACGGGTGCTTATTGGAGAGGCGATGCAAAAAATAAAATGCTTTGCCGTGTTTACGGAACTGCTTTCCCGAAGGCTTCAATGCTTGAGGAGCATCTTGCAATGCTTGAAGAGGCAAAGAAGAGAGACCATAGAAAGCTCGGCAAGGAGCTTGAGCTTTTCACCATTATGGATGAAGGCCCCGGATTTCCGTTCTTCCTTCCCAAGGGAATGATCCTTAAAAATAATCTTGTTGATTATTGGAGAGAAATCCACACTAAAGCAGGATACTATCAAATTCAAACTCCCATGATGCTTAACCGTGCGCTGTGGGAAAGAAGCGGTCATTGGGATCACTATAAAGAAAATATGTACACCACCGTTATTGATGAGGACGATTTCGCAATCAAGCCTATGAACTGCCCCGGCGGAATTCTTGTTTATAAAACAAAAATGCATTCATACAGAGATCTGCCTTTAAGAATGGGAGAGCTCGGACTTGTTCACAGACATGAGCTTTCAGGCGCTCTTCACGGACTTATGCGTGTTCGTTGCTTTACCCAGGACGATGCACATATCTTTATGACAAGAGAGCAGATTAAGGATGAAATCAAAGGCGTTGTAAGGCTTATAGACAGTGTTTACAGCACCTTCGGATTTGAATATCATATAGAGCTTTCAACAAAGCCGGAGGATTCAATGGGCGCTCAGGAGGATTGGGATATCGCAACCGATGCTCTCAGAGATGCAATAACAGAGCTTGGATACGATTACGAGGTTAACGAGGGCGACGGTGCTTTCTACGGGCCTAAGCTCGACTTCCACCTTACCGACTGTCTCGGAAGAACATGGCAGTGCGGAACAATTCAGCTCGATTTCCAGCTTCCCGAAAGATTTGAACTCGAATATACGGGAGCAGACGGTGAAAAGCACAGACCGATTATGATTCACCGCGTTGTTTTCGGAAGCATTGAAAGATTTATCGGAATTCTTACAGAGCATTTTGCAGGAGCGTTTCCGCTCTGGCTTGCTCCCGTTCAGGTTAAGCTTCTTCCGATTGCGGACAGGCATATTGATTATGTTAATGAAATCAAAAACGCGCTTGAAGCAAAGGGTATTCGCTGTGAAATTGATGACAGAAGCGAAAAAATCGGCTTTAAAATCCGCAGTGCTCAGCTTGAAAAGGTTCCCTATATGCTCCTTGCAGGAGATAAGGACATTGAGAATAAAACAGTTTCGGTTCGCTCAAGAAAGAACGGCGACGAGGGTGCATTCTCACTTGATGAATTTATTGCAAGAGCCATTTCGGAAATCGAATCAAAAGCATTATAAATATGAAACAAAAAGCGCCTGTGATTTTGCAATCACAGGCGCTTTTTTCAATGCTTAGTATCCAAGCTCTTCGTTAACAATTATAACATTAATTCTGTTTTTAATTCTCTGCTTTGCCGAAACAACATAGCTGCAACAAATTCTTTCGTCGCTGTCACAGCCGTCGCACATTTGCGAATCGTAGCTTAAGGTTGAAACGCATTGACCGAAGGACTTGCAGTAGGTGTTGCAGTCGAGTCGCTTTGTGTTTTTCGGAGCGGCAAACATTTTAACACGAAGAATTGCTTCGGGAATATTTCTAACTATTTTGTTTATTCCCACAACCATAATAACCTTTTTAGGACCGAAAACGATTGAAGCAACGCGGTTGGAATTCCCGTCAACATTATAAAGCTCACCGTTTTGCGTAACTGCATTAGACGAGCAGAAATATGCGTCTGCACCGAGGGCTTTTAGGTAAACCTCTCTTATCTCTTCGGGCTTTGCTTTGGAGCGGTCAATGTAATTATAATCTCCGCTTGACAGCAAGTCAATAACGCCTGTTTCCGAAAGCGTTACACTTCCGCCGTTTGAAACCGTTACACCGGGCTCAACAAGCGTTTTAATGAGCGGAACTACCTCCTCTTTAGTTTCGCAGTAGTATGCTGCCATATTGTTTTTTTCAAGATTTTTTATAGTTTCTTCAATGCGAAGCGGTATTGCCATAGCTTTTCTCCTTATTATTTAATAATTCCTCTTTTAAGCTTCATTTTGAGTATTCTCAAAACAGATTCGTTTATTTGTTCTTCGGAAATCCTTCCGCTTTTTATTGCCTTTATAACAGCAGGAAGCTGTTCTTTATATGCCGCAGTACACAGCATATCGTTCCCTGCAATAATTGCTTTAACTGCAATCTCTGCGTTTGAGCAGTCTGCATAGTCAACAACGCCCGACATTGTAAGCCCGTCGGTAATGATAACTCCGTCGAAGCCAAGCTCGTTTCTTATATACTTATGAACTTTTTTTGAGATTGAAGCAGGATTCTTTTTGTCGAAGCATTCAACAATGTTGTGGCTGACCATAATCATATCCGCGCCCGCTTTTATTCCGGCTTTAAAAGGCTTTAAATCTCTTGATTCAAATGTCTTTTTTGAGCGCTTGTCACGAATAACAAGCGAGTGAGTGTCACCGTTTCCGCCGTATCCGGGAAAATGCTTTAATGTGCTTACCATATTTGATTTGCCCATTTTGGTAACAACGGTGTTGATGTATTTTGAGGTTTTTGAAGCGCTTGTTGAAAAGGAGCGGGAATACATATAATCACTGCTTTTATACGGAACATCTGCAACCGGTGCAAGATTTGTATTGATTCCCATTGATTTTAACAGCTTTGCCTTTTCGGCGGTATCTTTTTTAATCTTTTTATAGCCGCCCTTTTTGTAAAGCTTTTGAGGTGAGCCAAACGGAGTTTTACGGTATTGCTTATATAGGGAAACCCTGTTAACAATTCCGCCCTCCTCATCAACAGCTATAAGCATTTTTATTTTTGAAACCTTTTGATAGCCGCTGATAATTTTCTTTTTTTCATTTATATTACTGTTTTTAAAGTTGCCGGCAAAAAGAACATAGCCGCCGAACTGATTTTTCTTTTGAACGGCAGTGCCGTTTTTTGAAGGAACATACGCCATAAACATTTGAGCCGCTTTTTCTTCAAGACTCATTTTATTGAGTATTTCCTCGGCGCGCTCATCGGTGGTTTTCTTTTTCTGCACGGTAGTTTGAGATGTGCTCTGAGAAACGCTTTCAGACGGTAAATCCTGAGCGAATGCCGTGAATGAAAATAAAATTACAAGGCAGAATGCCGTAAAAGATATTAAATGCTTTTTCATTATAAATCCCAGTACTTTCTGTCGAGGCTTCTGTATTGCAAAGCCTCGGCGATATGATTAAGCTCAATGTTTTCACTGTTGTCTAAATCGGCAATGGTTCTTGAAATTCTCAGTATTTTATCATATGCTCTCGCGCTGAGCCCCATTCTGTCAAACGAGAGCTTTAAAAGCTCGGAGGCCTCTTTTGATAAAACGCAGAAATCCTTTGTCATTTTCGGAGTCATTTTTGCATTGCAGGTAACATTTGTGCCGACAAAACGCAATCTTTGCTTCATTCGTGCTTCGTTAACTCTTTTTCTGATTACCTCACTGGTTTCCTCTTTGCCCTTAGAGCTTAGCTGTTCGTAGTCAACATTTTGAACTTCAATGTGCAAATCTATTCGGTCAAGCAGCGGACCGCTTATTTTATCCATATACCTCCGCTTTGCCGAGTCGGAGCATTTGCATTCCTTTTTCGGATTTCCGAAATTTCCGCATGGACACGGATTCATGGCCGCAACGAGAATGAATTCCGACGGAAAGCAAACAGTTCCCGAAGTTCGAACAACATTAACAATTCCGTCCTCAAGAGGTTGGCGGAGAGCTTCCTTTGAACGCCTGTCAAATTCGGGAAATTCATCCATAAACATAACGCCGTGATGTGCAAGGCTTATTTCTCCGGGGTGCGGAATTGTTCCTCCTCCCGTTAGAGCCTGCGCGGAAATTGTGTGATGAGGACTTCTAAACGGTCGCCTGAAAACAAGTCGTTTGCCGTTTTTTAGCTCGCCGGCTATTGAATAAATTTTTGTTGTTTCCATCTGTTCATCAAAGGTCATTTCGGGAAGAATGGTGGGAAGGCGCTTTGCAAGCATTGATTTTCCCGTTCCGGGAGGTCCTATCATAAGGCAGTTGTGGCCTCCTGCGGCAGAAATTTCAAGGGCTCTTTTTGCGCTTTGCTGACCCTTAACATCTGAAAAATCCACCGAAAACGGCTCTTCCTCATCCTGTTCAACGCTTCTGTAAGCAGGGGCAATCATTTTGTCTTTCGAAAGATGTGAAATAATTTCCTTTGTGCTTTCGGCGGGAAAAACATCAATTCCCTCAACAACGCTTCCCTCAAATTCGTTTCCTTTAGGAATAAAAACGCTTTTGAAGCCGCATTCCTTTGCCTTAATTACCATTGGAAGAATGCCGTTTGAGGAACGGAGCTCGCCGTCAAGTGAAAGCTCCCCGATAAACGCAATTTGAGATAAATCCGCTTTAATTTGCTTTGATGCCTTTAAAATCGCAATAAAAACCGGAAGGTCGTAAACCGAGCCTTCCTTTTTAACATCGGCAGGTGCAATGTTAACGGTTATTCTCGAAACGGGAAAATCGAAGCCGCAGTTTTTAATTGCGGAGCGAACACGCTCCCTGCTTTCCTTTACAGCGGCATCGGGCAGTCCCACAATATCAAAGCGGGGAAGTCCGGAGCTTAAGTCCGCCTCAACCTCAACACCGAAGGCATCAAGCCCGAATATTCCGAGTGAGTTTACCTTTGAGTACATTTGTATCCTCCGAATTATTACTTATGTAAACTTATTAATCTAATTATACTCTCATTTTGCATTATTGACAAGTCAAAATAATAGGTTTAATATATAGAAAATGATTTATAATATTCTAAAAGCAGAGGTGTTGTTTATGGATTATAGAGAAAAATATGAGCTTTGGCAGAAAAAAGCCGTTCTTGATTCCGATTTAACAGCGGAGCTTAATTCTGTTAAAGGAAATGATGAGGAAATACTCGACAGATTTTACTGCGACCTCGAATTCGGAACAGCGGGCTTAAGAGGAGTAATCGGAGCGGGAACAAACAGAATGAATGTTTACACCGTAGGAAGAGCAACTCAGGGACTTGCGGATTACCTGAACTCAAAATATTCAAAACCGAGCGTTGCCATTGCTTACGACAGCAGAATAAAAAGTGAAGTTTTTGCAAAATTTGCAGCAGGAGTTCTTTCGGCAAACGGAGTTAAGGTTTATATTTATCCCGAGCTTGTGCCAACCCCCATGCTTTCATTTGCAGTAAGGCATTATAAGACAAGCAGCGGAATAATTATTACGGCAAGCCATAATCCTGCCGAGTATAACGGATATAAATGCTACAATCCCAACGGTTATCAGATGACCGATGAAGAGGCTGATTTAACATATACCTATATTCAAAAGGTTGATTATTTCGGCGGAATAAAATCTGAGGATTTTGAAACCGCACTCGCAGAGGGAAGAATTGAATATATACCCCAAAGCGTTAACGAGCTGTTTTTAAACGAGGTTCAAAAGCAGTGCTGTAATTCGGAGGATTGCAAAAAAGCAGGGCTCAAGGTTATTTACACTCCGCTCAACGGAACAGGAAACAAGCCTGTTCGCGAAATACTCAGCCGCATCGGGGTTGATGATGTAACCGTTGTTCCCGAGCAGGAAATGCCCGACGGTAATTTCCCAACCTGTCCTTTCCCGAACCCCGAAATCAAGCAGGCGTTTGAATGTGCTCTTAAAATGACCGATAAAATTAAGGCGGATATTCTTCTTGCAACAGACCCCGACTGTGACCGTGTGGGCATTGCCGTTCTTCAAAACGGCGAGTATGTTCTCATGAGCGGAAACGAAGTCGGAGTTATGATGCTCAATTATCTTCTTTCTCAGAAAAAGGAAAGCGGAACTCTTTCGGAGAACGCGGTTTGTGCAAAAAGCTTTGTTTCAACAAATCTTGCTGCTGAGGTTGCAAGGAGCTACGGCTGTGAAATAAAAAATCTTTTAACAGGATTTAAGTATATCGGCGAGGTTATTACCGAACTTGAAAATCAGGGAAAAGCAGAAGATTTTGTTATGGGCTTTGAGGAGAGCTACGGCTATCTTGCGGGAACACATGCAAGGGATAAGGATGCTGTTGTTGCTTCAATGCTGATATGTGAAATGGCTTCATATTATAAGCTTCGCGGCAAAACCCTTTATGATGTTATGCAGGAGCTTTACAGAGAGTACGGATTCTACTGTAATATTCTCGGAAACTATGCATTCAAGGGCGCTTCGGGAATGGAGAAAATGGGAAAAATTATGGAAAATCTCAGAGAGAATCCTCCCAAGGCTCTCGGCGGAATGAAGGTTGTTTGCATTTCCGATTACAAAACAGGCATTGAAAAGAATCTTGAAACTCTTGAAGAAAAGAAAATCAGCCTTCCTTCTTCTAATGTTATTGCTTATGAAACAGAGGGCAAAAACAGTGTTATTATAAGACCGAGCGGCACAGAGCCGAAGATAAAGGCTTATGTAACGGCGGTAGGAGATTCTTTTGACAGCGCAAGGGCTCTTGCAGAAAAGCTAAAGGCAGATGCCGATAAGCTTACCGAGATTTAAATCAGAAGGAAAGACAAAATGAACAGAAAATTTGTGCAGATAACGGCAATCGTTCTTGCGGTTTTAATGGCGCTCAGCGGTTTAACAGCAGGAATTTATGCGTTTGTTTATTAATTTATGTTATCAAAGGGCTTGCAAAGTAATGGCTTTGCAGGCTCTTTTTTGTGTTGACAAGATTGATTTTTTGTGATATACTCTAACTGTACTATAACGAGTAGAACAGTTGACGCGAAAGCAAATATTATTCAAGAAAGGAGAAGTCTATGCTTAGCATTGATAACAGAAGCAGACTGCCGATTCACGAGCAGCTCCAGAACAGTATTATTCAGTATATTGCGCTGGGAATATATGCTCCGAATGAACAGCTCCCGTCGGTAAGAGCGCTCGCAAGTGAGCTCGGCGTTAATCCTAACACCGTTCAAAAGGCATACAGAATGCTTGAAGAAAAAGGCGTGGTCTATTCTATTGTAGGCAAGGGGGCATTTGTAAGCGATACCGAGTCAACTATTACGAAAATAAAGGAAATTGAGCTCGGAAAATTCCGTGATACGGCATTTGAAGCAAAAAGCACGGGGCTTACAAAAAAAGAACTGAGCGATGTTCTTGATGAAGTTTTTGAAAAAGGAGGAGTAAATAATGATTGAAATTAAAGGCGTAACAAAAACCTTTGGAAATGTTACCGCACTTAACAACACAACGCTTACAATCGGAAGCGGCTCTGTTTTCGGACTTGTAGGCTCAAACGGCGCCGGAAAGTCAACGCTGCTCAGAATTATTGCAGGTGTATATAGAGCAGACAGCGGAAGCGTTAAGATTAATTCACGTGAAACCTTCGAAAACAACAAGGTTAAGCAGAATTTAATCTTTATTTCAGACTATCCCTATTTTTCATCCTTTGACACAGTTGATAAACTCGCAAAAATATATAAAACAATATATGAAAACTGGAGCGATGAAAAGTTTGAATACTTAAAATCGGTTTTTCCGATTGATACTAAAGCAAAGATTTCGCAAATGAGTAAGGGCATGCAGCGCCAGGCGGCAATAATGCTCGGAATTTCAACTATGCCCGAATGCATTTTGTTTGATGAAATTTTTGACGGCCTTGACCCGGTTATAAGAGAGCTTGTTAAAAGAATACTCATTGATTTTGTTGAGGAAAACAACGCAACTGTTGTTATTGCTTCGCACAACCTAAGAGAGCTTGAGGATGTTTGCGACCATGTTGCACTTCTTCATCTCGGCGGAGTTCTGCTTGAGAACGACATTGATGCATTGAAGCTCGGAATTTTCCGCGTTCAGCTTGCATTAAATAATCCGCAGGATTTTGAAAAAATAGAAAAAGAGCTTAATATTGTTAAGATTTCAAAGCTCGGAAAAATGATTGAATTTACTGCAAGAGGAAGCATTGATACTGCAAGAGAATTGCTTGAGAGCATTAACCCCTTGTTTATTGAAACTCTTCCGCTTACTCTTGAGGAATTGTTTATAAGTGAAATGGAGGTGGCAGGATATGACATCAACAACCTTGTCAAATAAGTCGCTGTTTAATGTTATGAAAGCGGAAATCATTAGGCTTAAATCGTGGATTATCGGAGTTCCCAGCGTAGCCTTAATTGTGTCGCTTGTCTATTCCTTTATATTTGTTTTTAATGTTGAAGATGCGAGAAGGTATCAGGCTGAATCCGAGGTTGGAATAAAGCTCACAAATCAGATGATAGATATAACGGGCAGTTATCTTTCTTTCATTCTTGTAGGAGGAACGCTTGGGCTTATGGTGCTTATGCTCCTGTTTACCAATTCGGCATACAGAAGTCTTTATGACAAAAGAAAGGTTGATTTGTACGGCTCAATGCCGATAACGAGAAAAGAGTATTTCACTTCAAAAACCGTTATCGGAACCGGAATTATTGCACTGAGCTATTTAGCGTGTATGATATCTGTTCTGTACACTTCAATTGCGGTTAAGAGCAAATTTGCTCAGATTGATTTAGGTCATATAGCAAGAACAATGGCAGTTTGCGCCGTTTTGTGCTTTGCTGTTTTTGCAATATGCACAATGTGCGCCGTTTCAGCGGGAAAATCGTGGCAATATTTTGTTCTGGCACTCATTAATTCATTTTGTATAGGAAGAATAATAAGCCTTCCGTTTGTTATTTATTCATCATTTGTTAAGGGAGCAAGCACAATAGGCACAGCGGTTCCGGATCTTGTTTCACCGATTGAAGCGGTGTTTAGACTTGAAATGCATGTTTTCAGATACAGGTGGATAATTGCTTGTATGCTTGCCATTTCGGTTGCGGCGTTTTCGACAGCGAGTCTCATATATTCAAAAAGGAAAAATGAATGCGCCGCTCAAAGTATTTCAAATAAATTCATTGTTTATCTGACTCTTTGGGGAGTATATTCAATTGTAACTTATATGGTAATAGGAACATTGCCGTATAAAGCCTCTGAATTCGCAAAAACTGTTTTGATAACGCTTGCAATAAGTGCGGCTGTATCTGTTGTCGGCGGCGGAATACTTTGCAAAAAAAGCTTTTTCAAGCCGGCGAGTCTTGTTCAGTTTGTATGCTTTTTCGTTATTCTTTCTGTTTTAAGTGTGGCTTATTTGAATGTAAAATCAGAGCCTCCGAAAACAGATGAAATCGAAAGCGTAACAACATACGACAGGATATGCAATTATTCTTACGGCTATGATTCAATGCTGTATTTGAACTATAACAGAGGTAAAATTGAAACAACAAAAACCGGCGAATATAAGGATTCGAAAACATTCGATAATATTGTAAAGCTGCATACAAAAATTATTGAAGCCTCCAAAAAAGACGATCTTGAAATCAGAGGCATAGGATACGAGAAAATTGTTAAATATAAGCTGAAAGACGGCAGAGAAAAAACCTTGTATTTCGACAATTCCTCCTATGTAACTTTTGAGTATCTGCTTAAAGCAACGGATGAATATAAAAAAGAGCTTCCGATTTTTGATGAAAAAGCAGAAAATCTTATAGGAATATCTTTAAGCAATGATATTCTAACGGATTATTCCGATATTACAAGCAAAGCAAAGCAGTATTATTCGGCGTTTACAAAGGATTTAATGCTTCAGAGCGAGGAAGACCTTAAAGCAATTCACACGAATCCGGATTCAAACGGCTTCGGAAAGTATTATGTTAATCTCTATTTCTTAGATGAGGATTTGAGCAAGGAAGAAAGAAGCAGAATACTTTCAATGCCAAAGGAAGAGCTTGCAACGCTTATTCAAAGCGATACTGACGAGAGCGGCATTATACATGTTACCGTTGATTTCACTCAAAACGATAAAAACATTATGAAGCTTCTCAGAAGAGACGGGCTTGTTCCCGAAAAGGCTTTAGACAGCGAGATAACTCCCGATAATATTCAGGCTCTTTATGAAATTGATATTGCTTCGTACGACGGAATTAATATTTCCAATGCGTTCTACGGACCTCCGTCGGGTAAATTCGGAAAAGAAGTTCTTGCCCTAAATGCATATGATTTGGTAGGAGCCGAGCTTATTACCGAAGAAAAAGATATTAAAGAATTAATTGAAAAAACTCAGTTTGATAAGGATCAAACAAAGCTTGTCGAAGAAAGCCTTGCAGCGCTTAAAGATAATATTAATAAAAGTAATTATTATGATAATTATTTAATTGGAAAGGCTTATTTTGCGGTAACAAAGGACGGAAAGTATTCGTGCCTGATGTTCGTTCCTCTCGAAGAGGCTAAGCTTGTCAGTGAGTATTAATAGCAAAATAAAAATGCCTGTGTGAAATTTCACACAGGCATTTTTACTGCTTAATAGTTATTTCGTTTCTGCGGTATCGGGGTTAATAGTGTCAACACCGAAAGCCTTTTCCGCAAGGGGCTTAATGAGATCGCCGTTGTCCTTGTCGTTGCAGGCTGTTTTAAAGTTTGTATTAAATGAATCGCGGAAATCAGTGTCCCACTTTGCAAAAGCAAATGCATATTCAATGGTGTCAAGCTCGCCGTTTAAAACGCTGACGCTGCTCTTTGCCGCGTCGTCAAGCTTTTCATATGCAAGCTCTTCAATAATAACGGCATCGCATTTTTTAGCAGAAAGCGCCGAAAGTGCCGCAGAAGCATCTTTTGCCTCGCTTGCCGAAACGCAAGCCGCAAGAGAAGCATTCTTATCAAGAGCCGCTTTAGCATCGCTTCCTACATACATAACCTTTTTATCTGCAAGATCGGAGTAGCCTTTAATTGCCGAGCCTGCCGGTACAACAGTTATAATTCTGTTTGAAAGAATAACATCGGACCATGTGTATTCTCTGTTAATATTTCCCGTGTTTTTGCGTATTCCGCCGATAAGAAGCCTGGGAAGATCGGAGTTTTCATCGCTGCTGAGCTTGTCGCCGAGATTCATTTTAACAAACTCAAGCTTATCAAATTCAACATGGAGACCGTATTCTTCATTAAGAAGCTCAAGAAGTTCAACATCAAATCCGGAGCCCTCTCCGTTTTCGGAAACAGTAATAAAAGGTTCACAGTTTTCAATATAGCCTACCTTGAGAACTTTTTCTTTATCGGATTTTGTGCCGCTGCAGCCTGCAAAGCAAAGGCAGATAAGAACAGCCGACATAATAACGCAAACAAATTTTTTCATTATTAACTCCCCTTAAAACGAGATAATTGTAACAACTGTAATTTTATAATATATATTTTTTAAAGTCAATAGAAAAATGTTTTTTATTGCCATTATAGAATTAATGTGATAAACTGAAAAAAAAGAAAGCGGTGATTAGAATTGAAGAAAATCGGATTAATACTATTGATAACAGCGGCGGCTATGATGTGCCTTTTCGGGTGCTCAAAGGGGGGCTCCGATAAAAAAGAAACAACCTCTCAAAGCGCAGTTTCGCATGATTCCGCACTCTTTGAAGCAAAGGAAATAATAACCGAGAATGAGCTTCCGAATTCAAAAGAGCTCAAAACATACAGCGTTAAGGGGAATGCCGAAAAGGGCAAAAAGCTTAAAAAAGCAATAGAAAAAGCGGCTTCGGGAGAAAACATTTCAATAACGGGAGAGCTTGATAAGGGGCTTTTTGAATATAAAAATCCGAGAAGCCAAAAGGAAATGTATTCCGAGGAAAGAAGCGAATCGGGAGAGAAAAAGGCAAAGGAAAATGCCGATAAGTTTGTTGAGGCGGTTTCCAAATATCTCGGTAAGCTTGAGTTTTCAAGGGTTGAATATACGGATGTCGGAACGGGTGAAAACGGCGCAGACAGCGTTATATATACATTTTATTATGTTCCGTCGCCCTCTAAAGAGGTTGAGCAATACACCCTTTCCGAACAGCTTGTTGTTAAAACGGATTCAACCGGAGTGATTATATACGCCTCATCAAGCTGTACAATCGGAGAAATAACGGGCGAAGCCTCAATAACGCTTCCCAAGGATATTATTGAAAAGTTTGAAAAAGAAATTTCGGGTTTCAGCGTAAAGGGGAGCGAGGTTGTTATAACAGATTATAAAATCGAATATTCCGCTCTTCAAAGCGGAGAAATTGCCCCGAAGCTTATTCTTTTTTACACGGTAAACGGAGGAAGCACTTTGCAGTATGAGATAAACCTTGAATAAGGCAAAACCGATATTGACAAAGCAATTTCTAAGTATTAAAATATTCTGTAATTAAATTTAAAGAGGCGAATAAAATGCTCACATTAGACAGGGTCTATAAAGCTTCAAGAGTGCTCAAAGAGGTTGTTCGCGAAACGGACATGATTTATGCACCAAACATTAAACCAGAAGCAAATGTTTATCTTAAAACCGAAAACCTCCAGGTAACCGGTTCGTTTAAGGTAAGAGGCTCATACTTTAAAATTTCACAGCTTTCAGACGAGGAAAAGGCAAAAGGAGTTATTGCCTGCTCTGCGGGAAACCACGCTCAGGGCGTTGCTCTTGCGGCAACCAAAAAGGGAATAAAATCAATTATATGCCTTCCCGACGGCGCTCCCATAAGCAAGGTTGAAGCAACAAAGCGCTACGGCGCGGAGGTTTGCCTTGTTAAAGGAGTTTATGACGACGCCTATAAAAAAGCAATTGAGCTTCGCGATAAAGAGGGCTACACCTTTATTCATCCGTTTGATGACCCGGATGTTATTGCAGGTCAGGGAACAATCGGCCTTGAAATTATGGAGCAGCTTCCTAATGTTGATGTTGTTCTTGTTCCGATAGGCGGCGGCGGACTTATCTCCGGAGTTGCCTACACAATAAAACAGCTTAACCCGAATTGCAGAGTGTACGGAGTTCAGGCCTCGGGCGCACCGTCTATGGAAAAATCAATTAAGAACGCAAAGATTGAAACTCTCGGCAAGGTTCAAACAATAGCAGACGGTATTGCCGTTAAAACCCCCGGAGATTTAACCTTTAAGCTCTGTCAGAAATATGTTGACGGAATAGTTACCGTTACAGATGATGAAATCAGCGCCGCAATTCTTTCGCTTCTCGAACAGCAGAAGCTTATTTCCGAGGGCGCAGGAGCGGTAGGAGTTGCAGCCGTTATGTTTGATAAAATTCCGGATGTTAAGGGCAAAAATGTTTGCTGCGTTGTTTCCGGAGGTAATATTGATGTAACAATCCTAAGCCGTGTAATTGAAAGAGGACTTAAAATGGGCGGAAGAACAGCCAGCATTAAAATTGCTCTTTCAGACCGTCCCGGTCAGCTCAGCGGAGTTTCAACAATTATTGCCGAGCAGGGCGCAAATGTTGTAAGCGTTAATTATGACAGCTCGGATATAAATATGAATATCACCGATTGCTATTTGAATATTTCGGTTGAAACAAGAGATTTTGCACATATTGAATCAATCAAAAAGGCATTAACGGACGCAGGCTTTGAGGTTTGCGATTAATTAATACATAAAATTATCGGCTTAATTTTAGCCGAAAGCAGAAAGGTTATGACATATATGGAATTTGTATCAACTACCAACGCTCCCGGTGCAATCGGTCCTTACAGCCAGGCTGTTAAGGTTAACGGACTTCTTTTTACAAGCGGACAGATAGCAATTAACCCTGCAACAAACACCGTTGAAGCAACAACAATCGAAGAGCAAACAACTCAGGTTTGCGAAAATCTTAAAGCGCTTGTTGAGGCGGCAGGCTCATCGCTTGATAAGGTTGTTAAAACAACCTGCTTCCTTGCAGATATTGCTGATTTTGCAAAATTCAATGAGATTTACGGAAGGTATTTCACTTCAAAGCCCGCAAGAAGCTGTGTAGCAGTTAAAGAGCTTCCGAAATCGGTTCTCTGCGAGGTTGAGGTTATTGCAGAGCTCTAAGTATTGAATAAATTTCGAGCACAGTCATTTCGGCTGTGCTTTTTTGTTTAAAATAACTGCAACTTGGGTTAAAACGACATTTAATGGGTATGAATTGAAATTGACATGTGTGAATTTTTATTGTAAAATACCATTGAGAAGATTTATTCTTTTCTAATAAAATCAAAAGGAGAGAAAGATAGAATGAAAAGGATTTTATCATCGTTGCTTGCATTAATAATGCTTGCAACAACCATAACGGCTTTGCCGATAACCTCTTTTGCCACAACATTCACCGACAGTGATGTTAAAGAGGTAGTTACGGTAGGCGACAAAGCGTATGCTGATAAAAATGTCAGCATCTCAGTAGCAGGCGGATATCTTTTATATAAGGTTACCGCTGAAAAAGAGGGCTTATATTCGTTTTTCACATCAGGCGATTGTGATACCAGAGGCTATCTTCTTTCATCAAGTGATCTTGATACCGATAACTCAATTGCGGATGACGATGACGGAGGAAAAGGTAATAACTGCCGTATTGAATACACCCTTACTCAGGGAGAAACAGTTTATTTTGCAGTTCGTTATTATTCCTCATCTAATGTTGATGAGCCTTTCAATGTAAATATTTTACTTGTGGAAGAAGTTGTACTTGATGGCGTTGTCTATCTTAAAGATATCGATTCTGAAACAGGAAACAATATTTATTGTGTTTCCGGATATGAGTTCAACACTCCTACCGCTGTAACAATTCGCAGCGAAATAAACGGAGTTCCCGTAACATATATTGCTGAAAGTGCTTTTGAATATTGTGAATATTTAACAAGCGTAACAATTCCCGGGTCTGTTAAAGTAATTGATCGTTATGCATTTGACGACTGCGTAAATCTTAAATCGGTAACATTTAATGAGGGAATTGAATATATCGAAGAATGGGCTTTCGGAAGTAGCGCAGTATCATCCGTAACCATCCCCGCAAGCGTAACATATTTTGATGGTTCCGTATTTGCTCGCTGCTATGATTTGAAATCAATCAGCGTTGCCGCCGGAAACGAAGAATATAAATCGGTTAATAATGTTGTTTATTCAAAGGACGGCACTGTGCTTATTTATACTCTTCCGTCTTTAACAGGAACCTTCGTTGTTCCGGAGGGCGTTAAATCAATTGCATATGATGCATTCTATCGCTCAATGATTTCAGGAGTAAAGCTTTCTTCAACAGTTGAATATATCGGTAACTACGCTTTTGAAGACTGTTATAATCTCAGCTCGGTTGAATTTAACGAGGGCTTAAAAATAATAGGATACTATGCATTTGAAGAATGCGAAAAATTGTTCTCGGTTAAACTCCCCTCAACACTTGAAACAATAGATCGCTTTGCTTTTCAAAATTCCAGCCTTATTTCTGTTGATATTCCGGAGTCGGTAAAAACCATTGGAAGTTGGGCTTTCAATACTCCGAGTCTTGAATCAATAATAATCAGAAATGCCTCGGCAACAATTGACGGCAATGCTATTCAAAGCAAGGTAACAATTTACGGCCACACCGGCTCCACCGCTGAGACATATGCAAATGATAGAGAAAATACCTTTGTTTCAATAGATTTGGAAGAAGGAGTGGAGTGTACTCATTCCTTTGTTAAGGATGAAATTATTACAGCTTCCTTTGTTAAGGATGAAATTATAACAGCACCTTCCTGCACTTCAAAGGGACTTGCAACAACAAAATGTGCAATCTGCGGCGCTGCAGGCGAAAATGCAGTAATTGAAATGCTTGAGCATAATATGCCGGTAGGCGTTTGCGTTGATTGCGGACTCAAGGAGTCCTTTGTTAGCGATATCGGAGTTAATCAAAGCATAACATGTACTATTGGTGAAGGATGGGATATATCAACAGCATGCTTTACCGCTCCTAAGGACGGAACCTACACCGCAACAATCAGCGATATGAACAACATAGATGACTTTGTTGTTGCATCAAATACTGCAAAAAATAGTTTTAATTATTATGAAGGAAATAAAACTATGACCGTTAAGCTGAAGGCGGGTGAACAGCTTTTTGTTTCAGCAATGAGTTGGGAGGAGACCGGAGCTTCGTTTAAAGCAACAGTAACATGTAATCACTCGAATGTGAGCACATTAAACGCAGTTCCCGCAACCTGCACGGCAAACGGTTTAACAGCAGGCTCGGTATGTAATTCCTGTGCAACAGTTCTCGTGGCTCAAACAGTAGTTCCCGCAACAGGCCATAATTTCGGAGCAAATGCAACAAACTGCCTTGCTTGCGGCGTTGTAAATCCGAATTATGTTGCACCTGTAACGCAAACACCGGCAATGCCGAAAACGGTTAAGGATGGAGGAGTAACATATACGCTCAATAAGGACGGCGAGTATGTTGCGTCAAAGGCAAAGAAATCCTCAATCAAAAAGCTTGTTAAGGGCAAGAAGTCCTTTAAGGTAACCTATACAAAGGTTTCAAAGGTAGCAGGCTATCAGGTTCAGTATTCAACCTCGAAGAAGTTCACAAAGAAAACCTCAAAGAAGGTAACCTACAAGGGCAACAAGAAGTTTACCAAAACAATCAAAAAGCTTAAGGGCGGCAAGAAATACTATGTAAGAGTTCGCACCTACAAAACAAAGAAGGTAAACGGCAAAACAGTTAAGCTCTATTCGGGCTGGTCAAAGGCTAAAACCGTTACAACTAAGAAATAATTATTCAAAAAAACAGCGGAAAGGCTTAGCCTTTCCGCTGTTTTCGCAATTAAGTAAATTTATTTTTCCGCCTCTTCAAGAACTTCATTGAGCTCTTTTTCAAGCTTTGTTTTCTTTGCGCCTTTAACCCCTGAAATGTATTCATCAAGTCCGGTTGTGTCTATCTCATCCTCGGGGTTTTCCATGCCGTGAGATATCATATTGTTAAGCGCGGCGGCGCCGTCCTTATATTTTTCCTTAACCGATTCGGGTGCGTTTTCCTCAATATCCTGCGTTAATCCCGAAGCGAAGTCACGAAGCTTTCCGAGTGCACCCATAAGCTCCTCGGGGCTTGCGTTTTTTATGTCTGAGGGCATTTCATCTTTAAGCATTTTAAGACAGTCCATAAGCGGATTGCTTTTAGCCATATAATCAACTCCTTGCTTGGCTTTGCCAATATTTATGCTTTAATAATAACACAAAGAACATTATTTTTCAATAAAACGCTTCTATTATTTGACTATTTATTGATGATAATATATAATATGTTAGAAAAAACTTTAGGGAGTATAAGATGAAAAAAATCAAAGAGCTTTTAATTAAATACAGAGAAATTATAACCTATGTTATTGCCGGAGTTTTAACAACTCTTGTAAACTGGGTTGTTTATCATATATTCTGCCTTGTTCTTGAAAATCTTATTTCAAACAATGCACTTCTCGTTGGTATAAGCAATGCGATTGCGTGGATTATCAGCGTTATTTTTGCTTTTGTAATAAACAAAATTTGGGTATTTGAAAGTAAAAGCTGGATGCCCTCAATAGCGGTTAAGGAGGCTATTGCATTTACGGGCGCAAGAGCAATAACAGGCGTTATTGAAGAGGTTAGCCTTGTCGGAATTGCGGCGATTCCCGCTGTTGCGCACTTTGCTTTTGAGGTTTTCGGATTTAAGCTCAGCGGAAATCTTATTGCAAAGATAGTTGTTTCTATAATTGTTATGATTTTGAACTATGTTTTCAGTAAGCTTATTGTTTTTAAAAATAAAAAAGAAAAATAATTAAATGTTTTCATTATTTATATCGAACGGCTTGAATTTCGCTATTCAAGCCGCTTCTTATTTTTCGCGCCGCAGTATGATTTGTTAAAAGACTTTACGATATTGTGAAAAAAATAACAATGTTAATTTTTTCCTCTATCAAAATGTACAAAATCATTGTTAAAAACTTAACAAATTTTATATTAAAGGCAGAAAAAGAACGAAATCACTTGCTAAAATTAAAATGCTGTCTTATTATAAGTTAGCTGATAAATAAAGCGTATCAGCAAAGCAGTAAATCCGTCTTCGGCATTGTACCGAAGCAGGCAAATATATCAGGAGGATTTTTATGGAAAGACAGATTATTGATAGTGTAGAAGCTCTTGAAAATGAAATTGCGCGTGTTCGTGCGGCGCAGAAGGAATTTGCATCTTACACTCAGGAGCAGGTGGATAAAATTTTCTTTGCCGCTGCAATGGCTGCAAACAAAATGAGAATACCGCTTGCTAAAATGGCTGTTGAAGAAACAGGAATGGGCATTGTTGAGGATAAGGTTATCAAAAACCATTTTGCATCGGAATATATATACAATGCATATAAAAACACAAAAACCTGCGGAGTTATTGAAGAGGACAAGGCGTACGGAACAACAAAGATTGCCGAGCCCATCGGTCTTGTTGCGGCAGTAATTCCCACAACAAACCCAACCTCCACCGCTATTTTCAAAACACTTATTTCACTTAAAACCCGAAACGGAATAATTATCAGCCCCCATCCCAGAGCGAAAAAATGCACCGCAGAGGCCGCAAAGGTTGTTCTTGATGCCGCAGTTGCGGCAGGCGCACCCGAGGGCATTATTAGCTGGATAGATGCTCCCTCACTTGATATGACAAACCTCATTATGAAAGAGGCGGATATCATTCTTGCAACAGGCGGTCCCGGAATGGTTAAGGCTGCTTATTCAAGCGGAAAGCCCGCTCTCGGCGTTGGTGCAGGAAACACTCCCGCAATTATAGACGACACAGCCGATATTCTTCTTTCCGTTTCATCAATCATTCATTCAAAAACCTTTGATAACGGAATGATTTGTGCTTCCGAGCAGAGCGTAATTGTTCTTGATAAGGTTTACAATAAGGTTAAAAAGGAATTTGCCGCAAGAGGCTGTTATTTCCTTAAAGAAGATGAAATCGAAAAGGTTCGCAAAACAATAATCATTAACGGCGCTCTCAATGCAAAAATAGTTGGTCAGAAGGCTGCTAAGATTGCAGAGCTCGCAGGCGTTAAGGTTCCCGAGGAAACAAAAATTCTTATCGGCGAGGTTGAGTCTGTTGAAATCAGCGAGGAATTTGCTCACGAAAAGCTTTCTCCCGTTCTTGCAATGTACAGGGCAAAGAGCTTTGATGATGCAGTTGCAAAGGCAGAACAGCTTATTGCAGACGGCGGCTACGGTCACACATCTTCAGTTTATCTCAATGCAGTAACAGAAACAGAAAAGCTTGAAAAATTCCGCGGTGCAATGAAAACCTGCCGCATTCTTGTTAACACCCCCTCCTCTCACGGCGGTATCGGAGATCTTTATAACTTTAAGCTTGCTCCTTCGCTCACACTCGGATGCGGCTCGTGGGGCGGCAACTCAGTTTCCGAAAATGTAGGAGTTAAGCACCTTATCAATATTAAAACTGTTGCAGAAAGAAGGGAAAACATGCTTTGGTTCCGTGCTCCCGAAAAGATTTATATTAAAAAGGGATGCCTTCCTGTTGCTCTTAACGAGCTCAGCACCGAGCTTCATAAGAAAAAGGTGTTCATTGTAACAGACAGCTTCCTTTATAATAACGGCTACACAAAGGCTATTACGGATAAGCTCGATGAAATGGGCATTGTTCACACAACCTTCTTCAATGTTGCACCCGACCCGACCCTTGCCTGTGCAAAAGAGGGCGTTGCGGCAATGAATGCATTCCAGCCCGACTGTATTATTGCAGTAGGCGGCGGTTCGGCAATGGATGCAGGTAAAATCATGTGGGTTCTCTATGAGCATCCCGAGGTTGATTTCCTCGATCTTGCAATGCGTTTCTGCGACATCCGCAAGAGAATTTACACCTTCCCGCACATGGGTGATAAGGCATATTTCATTGCTGTTCCTACCTCAGCAGGAACAGGCTCGGAGGCAACACCCTTTGCGGTTATTACCGATGAGAAAACAGGAACAAAATATCCTCTTGCCGATTATGAGCTTATGCCCGATATGGCAATAGTTGATGCAGATATGATGATGAACGCTCCCAAGGGACTTACATCTGCTTCCGGTATCGACGCGGTTACTCACGCACTTGAGGCATATGCTTCAATTATGGCAACCGATTATACAGACGGACTTGCGCTTCGCTCTCTTAAAATGATATTTGAATATCTTCCGAGAGCCTACGACAACGGACCGAACGATCCTGTTGCCCGTGAAAAGATGGCTAATGCCGCAACAATGGCAGGTATGGCTTTTGCAAATGCATTCCTCGGAGTATGTCACTCAATGGCTCACAAGCTCGGCGCTTTCCATCATCTTCCTCACGGCGTTGCAAATGCGCTTATGATTGATGAGGTTCTCCGTTTCAATGCAAGCGAGGTTCCGACAAAGATGGGAACCTTCAGCCAGTATGATCATCCTCACACACTCGCAAGATATGCCGAGGTTGCAGATTATCTCGGAGTTAAAGGTAAGAACGATGAGGAGAAGCTTGAAAACCTCATTAAGAAGCTTGATGAGCTCAAGGAATACTGCGGAATTAAGAAAACAATTAAGGACTACGGAATTGACGAAAAAGTATTCCTTGATAATCTTGATGATATGGTTGAGCAGGCATTTGACGATCAGTGCACAGGAGCAAATCCGCGTTATCCGCTTATGAGCGAAATCAAGGAAATGTATCTTAAAGCTTATTACGGCGAGTAATTTGTAAAAATTTATTAAAACCTAATAAAATATATTGCCCTTCCTATGCGTTTATTATATAATATTACTATAAGAAGACCTGGGAAGGGTTTTTTATAGGAGGTCATTTTTATGAAAGTTTTAAAAGAAAGAGAACATAAAACCATTTTCCGTGACGGAGATAAGGTTGTTAAGGTTTTTGACGACACCTTTTCAAAGGCGGATATTTTAAACGAAGCGCTTAACACAGCACGCGTTGAGGAAACAGGACTTAATATTCCCAAGCTTCTCGATATAACAAAGGTTGACGGTAAAACTGCGATTGTTACAGAGTATATTGAGGGAAAAACAATGCAGCAGCTTATGGATGAGAATCCTGCTAAGATTGATGAATATCTTGAAAAGTTTGTTGATATTCAGAGAGAAATTCATTCAAAAACAGCAAAGCATCTCAATAAAATTAAGGATAAAATGCATGCAAAAATCAGCGCTTCGGGATATGAAGCAACTCTTCGCTATGATTTGCATACACGCCTTGATTCAATGAAAAAGCACAATAAGGTGCTTCACGGTGATTTCTGCCCCAGCAATGTTGTTGTAACACCTGACGGCAAGTTTTATATTCTTGACTGGGCACATGCAACTCAGGGCAATGCTTCGGCAGATGCCGCAAGAACTTATTTAACATTTAAGCTTGCAGGTAAGGATGAAATTGCCGAGAAATATCTTGACCTTTTCTGCAAGAAGAGTGACATTGCAAAGCAGCTTGTTTGGCAGTGGCTTCCCATTGTTGCATGCTCGCAGAGCACAAAGAACATACCCGAAGAAAAAGAAATGCTTGATAAATGGGTAAATGTTTTTGATTTTCAATAATTTTTAAGGATGATTTAACGGATGCCTGAATTTGACACCCAAGTACAGTTAATTAAATACACAATTTTGCGCGAGGTCGCAAAACATATGATTAAATACGGTACCGAGGATTTTTCAAACGCATTCAGCAGATTTGATGAAATCGCGGCTGAAATCGTTAAGGATAAGCCAACAATGAGATGCTGTATTTATAAAGAGCGCGCAATAGTAAACCAAAGGATAAAGCTCGCAATAGGCGGAAATAAAAACAATCCGAATGTTATTGAGATTGTTGATATTGCCTGCGATGAGTGCCCCGCCGGCGGATACACGGCAACTGATTCCTGCCGAGGATGTATTGCTCATAGGTGTGCAAGCGTTTGCAAGGTTGGAGCAATTTCCTTCGATGAAAATCAGAAGTGCGTTATAGATAAGAATAAATGCGTTAACTGCGGCAGATGTGCAAGCGTTTGCCCGTACGATGCAATTATAAATCGCAGAAGACCGTGCGAGAAGGCGTGCAAAATCGGAGCAATCGACCGTGACCGTGAAACAAATGCGGCAAAGATTGACAACGATAAATGCATTGCATGCGGAGCATGTGTTTATCAGTGCCCGTTCGGCGCAATAAATGATAAGAGCTACATCTGCAATGCCATTGATATTCTGAAAAGAAGCAAATCAAATAAAGAATTCAATGCTTATGCCGTTGTTGCCCCAAGCATTGCTTCTCAGTTTGAGGGGGATAAGCTCGGAAAAGTAATCAGCGCAATAAGTGAGCTCGGATTTAAAGAGGTTTTTGAGGCTGCCCTCGGAGCAGATATGGTTTCTCTTCTTGAATCAAAGGAGCTCAGCGAGAAAGGATTTTTAACTTCGAGCTGCTGTCCTGCCTTTGTCAGATATATTGAAACAGCTTTCCCAAGCTTGAAGGACAATATTTCACACAATCTTTCGCCAATGGCTCAGCTCGGAAAAGCAATCAAAGAAAAGGACCCAAGCTCAAAGGTTATTTTTATAGGTCCGTGTACCGCCAAGAAAGCGGAAATTCAGCTTGAAAAGGCAAGAAAATACATAGACTGTGTTCTAACCTTTGAAGAGCTTCAGGCGCTTATTGATGCCTATGAAATAGATGTTGATTCGCTCAGTCCCAAGGAGCTGTCCGATTCAACATATTTCGGAAGAGTTTTTGCACGCTCGGGCGGAGTTTCGGAAGCGGTTGCAAAGGCGGCTGAAGAACAGGGCTTAGATTTGGAAGTTAACAGCGCAATGTGCAACGGTATTTCAGAATGCAAAACTGCGCTTCTCAAAGCAAGCAAGGGTGTTCTCAAAAACAACTTTATTGAGGGCATGGCTTGTGACGGCGGATGTGTTGGCGGAGCAGGTTGCTTAACTCATTATCAAAGCAACGGTGCGCTTAAAATAAATAAACACGCTAATGAGAAAAATGATATTTCAATCACAAAAGCCGTAGAAGATTTTGATTTGTAAATTGAATAAAAAATTAAGAAGTCCGAAGGTTCATCCTTCGGACTTCTTTTAATATCTAATCAATTATTCTTTGCTTTCAATAAGCTTGCAATCAATTTCAAAGGTTTTAATTTCGTTGTTTTCAATTCTTGCAATTGTAAGCTTAATAGTGTCGCCGGGTTTACATTCTGCAAGAACCGATGTCATAACATCCGTGCTGGTCATTGTTTTTCCGTTAACGGCAACAATCATATCGTATTCCTTGATATCCTTGCTTGCAAGGTCGGAATCGCTGTTAACCTCGTTAATAACCATTGTGCCGGAGGCATCTTTAAAGCCTTTTTTCTCGAGAGCAGAAAGAATTGAAGAAGCATTTCTGTACTGCGTTATAGCTGTGTATTGAATTCCTATTTTTGCTCTTCCTGCAACATATCCGTTTGCAATGATTGAATTTGCATTTGCAACCGCTGTGTTGCTCGGAACGGCAAAGCCCATTCCTTCGTATTCGGTTTGAGCAATTTTAGAAGAGTTAATACCAATTACCTGACCCTGCATATTGAAGAGCGCACCGCCGCTGTTACCGGGATTGATTGCAGCATCAATCTGAATACATTCGTTATCGTAACCGATTGATGAAGAAACAGGTCTGTTAAGAGCAGAAACAATACCCTTTGTAACGCTGTTTGCGTATTCAAGTCCGCCGGGGTTTCCTATTGCAATGCAGTCCTCTCCTACATTAATATCATCACTGCTTCCGAATTCGGCAATGGAAAGACCTGTTGCCTGAACTGAGAGAACGCCTATATCACTTTGAGAGTCAAGGCCAACGAGAGAAGCGTTATATTCGGTTCCGTTGTTGAGTGTTACTGTGAATTTTGAGCCGCCGCTGATAACATGAGCGCATGTCATAACATATGTTAAGCCCTTTGCTTTATCTTCAAGCATAAGAACACCTGAGCCTTCGCTCGAAAGAGTTTCCTTACCGTCGGGAATGGAATCCTGAGATGACGAGCCGTTTCCGTAGAAATAGCTGTAAAAATCGGAAACATTGTTTTGCTGTGAATAAACCGAAACGCCTACACAGGAATCAACAACCTTTTTGTAAACTCCGGCGGTGGTTAATGTTCCGTCGGAATTCTTCATCTGTGCTTCGCTGCTGTTTTTAACCGTTGCCTGAGCAGAATCGGTTTTGTTGGTTAATGCGTTTTCATCCGATGCTTTTTTGCTGTTTGAGGCAAAAATTCCGATAACCGAAATAACAAGGCAAATGCAAAGCATTACTGCAATAACTGCGAGCCCTTTTTTCTTTTTCTTCTTTTTAGGAACACCGTCTTCACCGTTTCCAAAATTAGGAGAGGGGGTGTACGGTGTATTGTCGTTGTTCACAGGCGGCTGGGTGTATATTGGATTTTGAGGCTCATTATTAATCGGAGGCTCGTAGTAATAAGGTCTTTTTTGGCTGTAATAAGGATTATCCTGAGTCGGAGTGGGATTATTGTAAGGAGTTTGATAATCGGAAGAAGCCGCATTCGGCTGTGAGTAGGGCGAGCCGCTTGGAGCGGAGCCCTGAGGGTTTTCAACAGGAGTTGATTCAACTTCTGTTGCATTTTCTTTTTCAAATTCTTTTTCGTTATTGAAGTCGTCCATAAAGAATTTCTCCTTTTAAAGTTTGTTTTTGTCTTTAGGCAGAGTGAAAACAAATTCGGCTGTGTTTTCGTTTTCGCTTTTAGCGTAAATCTTTCCGCCGTGCATTTCAACCATTGTTTTAACAATGTAAAGGCCGAGTCCTGCGCCTTTTGCATCAAGGCTGCGTGATTTGTCAACCTTATAAAATCTTTCAAATATTTTAGACAGCTCATCGGCTTTTATTCCGAGACCGCTGTTTTTAATATGAACTTCAATGCAATCTGAAAAACTGTTTATACGAAGTTCAATATAGCCGCCCTCGTTTGTAAATTTAACAGCGTTGTCAATCAAATTGTAAACAACCTGATAAATCATATCGGTGTCGGCAAAAACGGTTGTTGGAACAAAGCTGTCAAGACCGCGTATTTCAATATGCTTGCTTTCGATTTTTTGCTCAAAGGTAAGCAGAATATGAATTATTTGATCTGAAATATCATAGTGGTGGGGCTTCAAATCAAAATCGCCGCTGTCAATCTTGCTGAGATTAAGCATAGCAACAACAAGGCGAGAAAGTCGTCTGATTTCGTCGCTTACTATACCGAGATAGTATTTTTCTTTTTCTTTGGGAATTGTTCCGTCAAGTATGCCGTCAATAAATCCGGCAATCGAGGTCATTGGGGTTCTAAGCTCGTGAGAAACATTTGCAACAAAATTGCTTCTGGAGCTTTCAAGCTTATCGAGAGAATCCGCCATATTGTTAAACGATTGTGCAAGGTCAACAAGTTCATCCGAGCCCTTTATTTTAACTCGGTATGAGAAGTCTCCCTGAGAAAATTGCTTAGCCGCCTTGCTCATTTGCTGAAGCGGAGAAAGCATTCGTTTCGTTAGGAAATAAATGCATATATATCCTATTGCAAGGCAGAAAAGAGCGCAAAGCAGGAACATTTCAAAAATCTCTCGAACGAGATCTCCTGTTCCGGTTGGAGAAATTGCAAAAACCGAGCCTATAATTTCATTATGGCTTTTAATTGGCTCTCCTACGATATAGTATTCCTTTGAGCTTATTACTCCTCTTGTGGTTGTTCCGCCCTCGTAAACCTTTTGCAGCAGTCTGCTTTGCACAATGAGGTTCTGATGCTTAACACAGGTTGGGAATTTTCCGTAGGCGGCATGTGCGCCTGCATTTTCCTTGCAAAGAATTACATTTCCCTCAACATCGCAAACGAATATATCTGCTTCAACGGAATTTGAGAGAATACTCAATGTTTCGCAAACAACCTCTTTTCCGATTGAATAATCGGTGTTCATATCATCCATTGTGCATATCGACTGCATAGTGGTGCAGATGCTGTGAGTGTTCTTTTCAAGCAGAGAGGTGTTTTTCTCCTGCCAGTAAATGTTAACAAGAAGAACAAGCGAAACGCCGAGAATGCCTAAGCAAAAAAGGAAAATGATTGCAAAAAGGATAAAGTACTTAACAAACATATTCGATTTTTTACTGTTTGCCCATTCTCTCAGCTTTCCCATTTAGAATTATTCCTTTGTTTCAAATTTGTATCCAACGCCCCAAACTGTTTTAAGCGCCCATTTGTCGGAAACGCCCTCAAGCTTTTCACGAAGTCTTTTAACATGAACATCAACGGTTCTTGAGTCGCCGTAATAATCAAAGCCCCAAACCTCGTCAAGAAGCTGATCGCGTGTGTAAACTCTGTTCGGATTAGATGCAAAGTGATAAATCAGCTCAAGCTCTTTCGGAGGTGTGTCAACTGCAACGCCCTTAACCTTGAGCTCGTAATTTGTAATGTTGATTTCAAGATTATCGTAGGTAACAACCTTCTTTTCGTCGGGAGCGGGAGCTTCACCGCTACTTCTGCGAAGAACGGCTTTAACTCTTGCCATAACCTCTTTAGCGTCAAACGGCTTTGTTACATAGTCGTCGGCACCAAGCTCAAGTCCGAGCACCTTATCAAAGGTTTCGCCTTTGGCGGTCACCATAATAATGGGAGCCTGGCTTGTTTTTCTGATTTCTCTGCAAACCTGCCAGCCATCCATTTTAGGAAGCATTATGTCAAGCAGAATAAGGTCGGGAGATTTAGTTTGGAAAAGAGAAACTGCTTCTTTTCCGTCGTTTGCAACATAAACTGTGTAGCCGTCGTTTTCAAGGTACAGCTTAAGAAGCTCGCAAATATTCTGATCGTCGTCTGCAACAAGAATTTTATTGTTCATATTATCCCTCCTGAGATTTTATGGGTTTATGTTATCATTCGTTTTTGTTCATAAATTGTATTTTTCTTAAACATTCTTTAAAAATTATGAACACATTTTAAATTATATCTCTAATATTACCATTCCCTGCCGCGCTTAATACAAGCCTCGGCATAATCTATAAACTGCCGTGCGCATCTGGGGGAACGGCCTCCTCTTCTGCGAGCCCAAACCTCTGCTTTTTCGCAGAGCTTATTCGCTTCCGCTTCGAGTCCGCGGTCTGCGGCAATTTTTGTAACAATGTCAAAATAGTCTTTCTTATCGGGGTTTATGAAGGTTATAGAAAGTCCGAATCTGTCGGAAAGGCTGAGCTCCTCCTGCATTGTGTCGGCACGGTGAACATCGTTTTCGCGCTCGTTAAAGTTTTCTTTAATAAGATGCCTTCTGTTTGATGTTGCGTAAATTAATGTGTTGCTCTGTCTTCCGGAAAGCGAGCCCTCAAGAGCCGCCTTTAATTCGCCGAAGGAGTCATCGTGAGAGTCGAAGCTTAAATCGTCAATATAGATTATAAACTTCATCGGGCTTTGAGAAATCTGCTCTCTTATCATTGTCAGATCGCCGATATCGCCTTTGGAAATTTCAATCATGCGCAAGCCCTTGTTTCTGTATTCGTTGAGAATAGCATGAATTGTTGAGCTTTTTCCCGTTCCTCTGTCGCCGTAAAGGAGAACATTGTTAGCAGGAAATCCGTCAAGAAAAGCCCTTGTGTTTTCAACAACCTGCTCGCGCTGAGTTTCATAGTTCTTTAAGTCGGTAAGTCTTATTCCGTCAAGAGCCGAAATCGGAACAAGCTCCCTGTCGCGCCAGGTAAATGCGGCATATTTTGCATATTTTCCGTAACCGTTTTCCTTGTGAAACTCAATGAGTTCATCGATTTGCTCTGCCCAATTCTCTTTGAACGGAGCAGAGGGGAGTGCGTTGCTTTCCCAAGCGGGCATTTCCAAAAACAGCTCTCTCATTTCGCTGTCCGAAACAGCTTGGGCGATATCCTGTGCCGATATTAAAGAAATTTCCTCAAGCTTTGCCAAATCGCTTTTTACCGCCTGCATAACCGATGGGGAAAGCTCATCACATTTTCCTGCTGCGGCTGAACGGGAAAAAACATTGTCGTCAGTAAGAATGAGTCTTGAAATGTGGTGGCGAAGCGATGAGTGATGCGACATCGTTCTGAAAAAATCGCCCTGTTTTTTGAGCACTAAGCCGTCGTTAACGGAATCGAGAAGCTCATAAAGAGCGTTAACTATTTCATCATCTTTTATATCGTAAATGCAAAGAGATTCAATATCGTGCTTAATTTTTGTTGCTTTGTCCATTAATTTCACTTCCGCAAGTATATAAGGTAATTAATTCTTTATATATAATAAAACATTAATGAATAATTTACAAGTGAAAATTGCACATAAGTTAAAAAATGAAAGGGATATTATTAAAAAATGTTGTAAGATGTCTGACAACTTATTGACTTTTACGACTTGTGTGTGATATTATACATTAAAGAGGTGAGAAAATGGGTAAATCGGCAATGCTTGCGGACAGCACCGCACAGCAGATAATGAAAATGATTGAAAGTGAAAATCGCTTTTCGGTAGGCGATAAGCTTCCGAATGAAAACGACCTTGCTAACGAACTCGGAGTTAGCCGTTCAACCTTGCGTGAGGCAATAAAAATATTAACAACTAACGGTATTCTTGAAATTAAGCGTGGAAAGGGAACCTTTGTAACTTCCAATATGGTTGTTGATTCGGCGGGTCTCAGTGATATTGCTTCGGGGCTTGACGATTTGTTTGAAATGAGGCTTATGTTTGAGCCCGATTGCGCTTATCTTGCCGCAAAAAGAGCCACTGAAGAGGAAATAGAGGCTATTTGCTATTACGGTGAGGAGATTGAAAAGAAGATACGCAGCGGAGAAGACAGAACCTTTGAAGAGCAAAAATTTCATGAGAGCATAGCCAATGCAACGCATAATTCATTTGTTAAGCAGTTTATGCCTATAATCTTCAATGCAATAAAAAAGGGTGTTGTTGTTTTAACAAAGGATAAGGATGTAAGCGAGGATAATCTCAATGACGACAGGCTCATAATGGAATTTATTAAAAAGCGCAATGCAGACGGCGCGCGCACGGCAATGAGGCTTCATATTCTTCACGCAATAGAGCATCTTTAAAATAATTTTAAATTTGTTATTGACATTAGACATCATACAAGTTATAATAAAACTTGTTAAAAAACGGAGCAGGTTGTATGATGACCTGTCCCGAATAATCGGAGGTAATTAAAAATGGCAGAAGCAAAGATTTATTATGAATCAGATTGTAATCTCAGTGTTCTTGACGGTAAAACCGTTGCAATCATCGGTTTCGGTTCTCAGGGACACGCTCATGCTCTTAATCTTCACGAGAGCGGAGTAAATGTTATTGTTGGTCTTTACGAAGGCTCAAGATCATGGAAGCATGTTGAGGAGCTCGGACTCAAGGTTATGACAACAGCAGATGCAGTAAAAGCAGCAGATGTTATCATGATTCTTACTCCCGACGAGAAGCAGGCAAGCATTTATAAGAACGACATTGAACCCAACCTTACAGAGGGTAAGGCTCTTGCATTTGCACACGGATTCAACATTCACTTTAAGCAGATTGTTCCTCCCGCAAATGTTGATGTATTCATGATTGCTCCCAAGGCTCCCGGCCACACAGTTCGTTCTGAATACAAAGAGGGCAAAGGAACGCCCTGCCTTGTTGCAGTTTACCAGGATGCAACAGGTCACTGCCTTGATACTGCTCTTGCTTACGGTGCAGGAATCGGCGGCGCTCGTGCAGCAATCCTTGAAACAACATTCAAATGTGAAACAGAAACAGACCTCTTCGGTGAGCAGGCTGTTCTTTGCGGCGGCGTAACAGCTCTTATGAAGGCAGGCTTTGAAACTCTTGTTGAAGCAGGCTACGACCCCAGAAATGCTTATTTCGAGTGCATTCACGAAATGAAGCTTATCGTTGACCTTATTTACAACGGCGGCTTTGCTAAGATGAGATATTCAATTTCAAACACTGCTGAATACGGCGATTACGAAATCGGAAAGAGAATTATCACAGAAGATACCAAGAAGGAAATGAAGAAGGTTCTTGAAGAAATTCAGGACGGTACATTCGCTTCCAAGTTCATCACGGAAAGCAACAACGGTTGGGCACATTTCAAGGCTAAGAGAGAAATGGAAGCTAACCACCAGCTTGAATCAGTAGGAAAGAAAATCCGTGAGATGTACAGCTGGAACGGCGAAGATAAATACGCAGAGAAATAATTATCTAAAGCAAAATCAAAAGGCACGGTCAATTTTGTTGACCGTGCCTTTTTTATGATATTCATTAATCCTGTTTAATTCTGTAAACCTTAACCCCATGCTTAGGAATAAAGGTTTTAATTTCGGTTGTGTTAATGCGCTCATCGGAATAAAGCTCATGAATTTCATAATTGTCGCTTTCAAATTCCCAAGCGGTGTATTCTTCTTTAACAAGAGAATTGATATTGAAGCTGATATTTTTCTTTGCAGAGGATTTGTTGAAGAAGCAAAGAGCAACATCGTTGTTTGAAAGCGGCTTAACCAAAATATCAACAGAAGACTTTTTGATTCTTTTTGCAGCCTTTCCGAGAGGATCCTGATCAATATTTATGAGAGCCTTGTTTGTAACGGTTTTATAAGTTTCATTTGCGATAAGATTTCCGTTTTCATCAAAGAACTTTCTCAAATCGTTTCCGAGAACAAGAGGTGCCGCCATCATACACCAAAGAGCAAAGTGGCTTCTGTTTTCCTCGTCGGTGAGCTTTCCGTTTCCAACCTGAAGCATATCGGGGTCGTTCCAGGCACCGGGCTTTGAATGCTTATAAAGCTTAACATTAAACTCGTAAATAGCTCTTATGCTGTGCCAAACGGGAAGAATATCGTGGGTAGTGCGCCACATATTTCCGGCCTTAGCGCCCCAATTCCATGGGAATGCCATACCCCATTCGCAAATGCTGTAAACAATGGGCTTTTCTTCTTCGCCTCTGAACTCAGCCCATTCTTTAGTTGCTTTTTTAAGAGCCCTGCCCATTCTTCTGTACTGAATATACGAAGCGTCTGCACGCGTTTTAACAGGGTTTTGAAGAATAATTCTGTTAGCGCCTTCGTTGAGCTTAACCTTTAATTGCTGTCTTCCGGTGGGGCTGAAGCCTTTTGTGGGAGGAGTGATATGCTCATAGAGGTTGCCGTTAATAATAATTTGAAGGTACTGTTCTTTTCTTACAAAAACCTTATGGTGAAGAATAGTCAGAATATACTCGCCGGTTTCGGGAGCGTTAACTGTTAATTCCGCTGTACCGGTACCGAAGCTTAAAAATCCTATGTAGTTTCCTGTCGGTATTTTAGGGCAGTCAACCTTTTTTGCCATTCCGGTGAAAGCGCAGTCGTCGCTTGTGAGCTTAACAAAAGCTTTTTCGCCGGGCTTTGAAAACTCCAAAGCCTCAACAAGAGGAGCGTGACCCGTAACGAGATTATTGTGGCAGAAATCATATTTGAAAAATTCACAGCCCCAGCTTGCGAAGGTTTTAGCATCGAGTTCTTCGTTTCCTAGGCTTGCGGGCATGTCCTCGCAGGTTAAAGTTCCGTTAGAGGTGTAAAGGCCTACTTTAAGCCCCATTTCATTAACCTGCTTAATGAGGTAGGGTATGCCCGATGCGAAGTTTGTTAAATCACCCTGAAGCCTGCCTATATCGTCTCTAAGAGAGCTTTGCCAACAATCGTCAAGGTTAACATATTTGTAGCCTGCATCTGCAAGACCGCTGTTCTTCATTGCCGTTGCAATATCAAGAATCAGCTCCTCGTCAATGTTTTGGCGAAATGCATTCCAGCTGCTCCATCCCATAATGGGAGTGAGGGCGGCAGAGTTGTCATAATCGTTTTCATCTTCAATAGGCTGAGTTATTTTAGTTGGGATAAATATCTTCTTAATTGCACAAAGCGGACATTTACCGTTTAGTTTCATAATAATAAACCAGCGGACAAATAATATCAGAAGAATGGCAATTATTGCAAGAACAATTATTCCGAAAATCATAACAATCCTATCTCCTTAAACAATTCAAATTCCTTTTTTGCAAGCTCCTTGGTTTCTTTTCTTGAAAGGTTGGAGGTTGCATTTTTAACAAAATCATATCTGTGAATGAGATTATATAATATTCTGTATATCCATGCCCACGGAACAAGGTATTTTCTACCGTCTATAAATTTTATATAGGGAATGGAACGCATTTTTTCATAGGAAGGAAAAAGAAGCGAGAGCTTAACAAACAGAGAGTTTGTGCTTCTTCCTTCTTCAAGAGCCTTGCGGGTTATTACAACGCTTTTGTTTCTGTTTGCTCCTCCGAAAGCACCGTGAGCGCAAATAAATTTTTCCGTTTCTTCAACGGAGCATTCATATTTGAGACCGAGTGAATACCACTTATTGCAAATGCCGAGAATGTTTTTACCGAATTCAAGAAGCCCTGCTTTTTCGAGATAGCTTTCAATAAGCTCAAAATCAAGGTTGAGTTTTTTTATCATAACGGCTAAATCAAGAATTTGGCGAATACCGGCACCGTAAAACCAAAAGTGGTGAGCAATGTGCGCAATCATAAATGAAAAGGCAAATTCATTTTCAAAAAAACCTTCATATCCGTTAAATATGGCATGATTCCATGCAAGCGAATATGCTTCTTCGGGAGCGGTGTTTGTGCCTGTTTTACCACTCATCATTTTGGTGTGAATCTCAAGCTGAACACAGCCCCTGCTGTAATTCCAAACATCTCCGTTATCAGCGTTGCATTTGTATCCTAAAGAAATCAAAAGATTTTTAACTTTTTTTCTGTTTTCTTTTTGAATTAAAATATCAATATCACCCATAACACGAGATTCAGGAACGGGATAAAGCTCTCGCACAACTGCGCCCTTGAAGAAAATAAATTTAATTTTATTTAGCGGAAATTGCTCCCGTATTTCTTCAATGGCAATTTTCTGCTGTTCATAAAGATAAATATAATCAAGAAAAAACTGCTTGCTTTCCTTTTGAACCGGCTCAGAAAAAACGCCTCTGCAATCGGTTAAAGAGCAATAAACCACAGAAGCAAGGTTGTGTTCCTTCGCAAGCCTAAAAACCGCGTTGTAGTTAATCTCGGGCATTATTTCGGGCACTTCGCCTAAAAGGAATGCTTTTGTGAATTTAATAAGTGCATTTTCATTATCATTTAATACATCTTTCAAAATAAAAATCCTTTAACTGTAACACTTAAAACCGTAATAATAATTCCTGCAAGAAGTACGCCGAGCAAAATAACCGGAAGAGATTTTTTTATATCTATATGGAGTAGTGCGGCGAGAAGAGAGCCGGTCCATCCGCCTGTTCCGGGGAGGGGAATACCCACAAATAAAAGCAAACCCCACGGCCCGTATTTATCAATGGTGCTCTTTTTCTTCAAGGTTTTTTCTTCAAGCCAGAAAATAAGCTTTTTAATTCCGGGAACCTTTTTCAGAAGATCAAAAATCTTATTTATGAGAAGAAGAATAAACGGAATGGGAACAATGTTTCCGAGAAGAGTTATCGCCAACGCCTTTGCAATCGGCATATCAAAAACAAGTATTGCGGCAATAAGACCGCCCCTGCATTCAAGAATAGGCAAAAGAGAAATAAAGAACACCACAAGCTCGTGCGGAATATTTCTCTGCGTAAAGAAATCGCATATAGTTCTTACAATCTGTTCTAAATCCATAAAAATCCCCTTATTAAATATAATTGTTTTCGTTGAGGAAGCTGTGTGCGCTTGTCAGGATTTCACGGTCATTTTCAAATTTAAGAAGCGACATAGCCCTATCGTAAGTTAGCCAAATATAGTCTTCAATTTCTTCTTTTTGAATTTTTGTTGTTGTATCGTTGGTTGTTGCAACAAAAATTGAAACCGTTTTTTCGATCTTATTTTGAATTTTGTATTTAGACTGGCACTCGAAGCCGTCAATCATTTTAATATGAAGTCCTGTTTCTTCAAGAACCTCGCGCATAGCTGTTTGTGTTTTAGTTTCGCCTTGCTCTATATGGCCTTTAGGAAAGCCCCAATGAGCAGAACGCTTGTTTTTAATTAAAAGATAGCGGATTTCACCTTTGATATCCCTGTAAACAACAGCGCCGCAGCTGCTTTCATAAAAGCACTCAAGCTTGTAGGAGGGGAAATCCTTTTCTATATTTATGTGTTTTTTAATGTCGTTTATGATAAATCTTGTGCTTTTCGGCGCAACAATCCAAATGTATTTGCCGGCAGATTTATCACTGAGAATTGCTATGACTCGTCCGTCAAAATTACGCACCGGGTGGTCGATGCCCATAATAAAAGCCTTTTGCTTTTCGTTGCCTTGAACAATGCCGTAATTCAGAGGAAAAACATAGCCGGAATCACTTTGAGAGCCAATGGGATTAACAACCCTTACTCTCGCATATTTTCCAAGCAAATTTTTCACCACCGCAAAAAAAGTATTATATGACAGTATTATAACAATTTTTTATTTACGATACAAGAGTTTATTAAATAATTAATAATTAAGTTATCAAAGAAAATATAATAAAAACGGTACGGATTTCTCCGCACCGTTTTTTATTGTTTATGTTTGTCGAATATTAATTATCCGGCAAGTGTTTCAAGGAGATCGCCTATCTGAGCAATAAGGTCGTCGCCCTTGTAGTCCATAAGCATTCCGAGAACGGTATCAATAATACCTGTTACGGATTCATCTGCATCTCCGAGAAGACCGCTGATGAGGTTGCTTATAACTGTGAGGTTGTCACCGGACTGGATTGTTGCAATCAGATATCTGAGAACTGCGATTAAGGTTTCAGCAGCGTTTGCTTCAACATAAACTCTTGAGCCGTATGTTGCAGCCATTGAAGCGGAAATCTTAACATCGCCGTGGCTTGCAAGCTGGAACCAGTCAATCGGGAGGAGTTTAAGGTTAAGCGGAGCGCCGCCAATCTTAATTGAAGCAAGCAGAGAGTTGAGTGAATCAACTATCTTATCCTGACCGATGTAGGGTTCAACCATGTTTGAAATGTGATAGAGGTCAATCTTGAAGCCCTTGAGGTCAACATTGAGAGCCTTAAGAATCTGAGGAAGAAGCTCATTGAGGTCAATTACGGGCTTGAGTGCATCAAGAAGAGCCGTAATAGGAGTAACAAGATTGTCTATCAACTGAAGTAATCCGTTGTTTGCAATGAAGAGTGCAAGGTTCGGAATCTTATCAGAAAGAGTCTGAAGAGGAGCGTTAAGGAGATCCTCAACAAAGTCGAACAGAGGATTGAGAATATCAAGAAGGATATTATCGTAAGCCTTGCTGATATCTTCTCTGTACTGATACTGAGTCTTAATGTTGTAAAGGCTGAGTGCCTCCATGAGCGGAACTACCGAGTTTGTGTAGCCGTTGCTTCCGGGGAGATAAATAAGCTTGAATAAGCCGAGTGAACCGCCGTTAAAGAGAACATCGAGAACTCCGTAAACGGGACGGAGGATTGCGCAAAGAGCATTGAGGAAGCTGTCTCTGTCGTTAACACCCCAAGAGATGTTATCGAAGTTAACCTTATCCCAAGTCTTCTGAGCGGCAATAACCTTAGCTGCCTGCTCATAGGTCTTACCGTAATTCTTATCTGTAAGAAGCTTAGCAACATTCTGAGTAGTGAAGTTGATATCGGTCATTGCAAGGAGATCAACAAGTGAGCCCATGCTGCCGAGGTCAACACCCTGAAGTGCCTGATAGAGAGCCTTTGCAATCGTGTTGATAATGCTGTCTTTATAAACATTCTTTTCAACAAGACCTGCAAGTCCGCCTGAAATGATACCGCTGATAAGTCCGTCAACAGTAGGTCCGAGATTTACGCAGAAATCTTCGATTCCTTCAGGATATGTGAAGTCGTAAGACTTTGTCTTATAATCTGTGTAATCCCAGAAGGCATTTGTGGGTTCTTCTGTGAGCAAGTAGAATATTGCGCGGATTACATCGTCGGAGGTTGTTGCTCCGAGCTGAGTGAATACAGGATTAAGAATATCTTTAATCTTCTTATCCATCTTAATGCCGCTTACAAGCTTCTTGATAGCAGACATATTATCGATTACTGCATCAAGGATATACCTGAGAACAGCAATAAGAGTTTCGCCCTGTCTTGCAGTTACCTGCTTGGTTGTGTAAGTGCCTTCTGCGTTGAGAGCAGCGCTCTTAACGGTTTTAACTGTTCCGTGACCAGCAAGTGTTCCCCAATCAATCTTGGGAAGCTTAATCTTATAGTTCTTAAGAAGCTTGTTAACAAGCGGGATAACAGCATTCTGAATATCACACTTATTAAGGTCGTTAAGATCAAGGTGAATATTAACACCGAGAAGCTTTGTTATTGCCTGATTAATTGAAGTTCCAAGGAAGCATTCAATAATCTTTTCAACATCAAGTCCGTTTTCTTTAAGAACGGGGAGAAGCTGAGTGATAGGAGCGAGTAAGTTGTTGAGAAGCTGTGAAACACCGTTGTTGTCAATGAAGTATGCAACATTCGGAAGAACTCCGGTTATTGTATCAAACGGAGCTTCAAGAAGTTCATCAACAAATCCGAAGAGCGGATTAAGAACATCAAGAAGAACATTGTCCTTTGCCTTCTCAATATCTGCTGTGTACTGAGCATAAGTCTTAAGACCTGTGCACTTGAATGCCTCAAGGAGCGGAACTACTGAGTTTTCATAAGCGTTTCCGCCATAGAGCTCAAGGTCTTTGATTTGTTTAACAACAGCGTTAAGGTCAAGCTTAATTTCATTCCAGCCCATTGCTGCGCCTGTAACAGACTTGTTGTTGCTCTTAATCTTAAGAGTAAGGATACCTTTCTTAAGTGAATACTTAAGAGTTCCGCCGTTCTCGTTATCCTTATTGAACTGTGTAGCGGTTTCTTTGATTGTTAAGCCGGAAACAAGACCTGAGAGCATGTTTCCGAGCTCAAGACCGTCACCTGCAAGAACGAAGGTGAGAACACTGTTAAGAGGACGGAGGATTGCTGCAAGTCCGTTAAGGAAGCCCTGCTTAGCATTCTTTGAGCCGTCTTTGAAGCCCCAGTTGATTGTTTTGGGATTCTTCTTAGCTTCAACAGCTTTCTTAAGAGCCTTCCAGCTCTTTGCAGCTTTAATTGTTTTAGCTGCCGATGAGAAGGTTTTACCGTAGCTTCTGTCTGTAAGAAGCTTTGCAACATCATCTGTGGAGGTTGCGATTCCTACATAACCGAGATAAGTTCCTACCTCACCTTCAAGAGCAGCGTAAAGAGAAACTGCAATTGTTGTGAGAAGCTTGTTTGTGTAAAGATTGTCGTTAACAATCTCGGGAAGATTGTCTGCAACATCAAGTCCGAATCCGCTGAGAAGCGGGAAGATGTTTGCAACAAGTGAATCAAGCTGACCGATTGCGTTTTCAGCATCGGATTTTGATACTCCGAGAGGATACTTAAATCCTGTAACTGCTTCTGTTACATACTGGCTGAAGGTCCAATAAACGAGAGTGGGCTCGTCTGTAAGGGCAAGAACCTCATTAAGTATGTTGAGAATCTTCTTAGCATCAAGCTGAGCTAACATTTGGAAGAGATCAATAACATTCTGCTTACCTGTAAGCTTAGCAAGAACGATAATTGCGTTGAGATTGTCGTCATCAGTAATAGTATTAATAAGGTATGCAACTATTCTGAGAAGAGTTTCCTCTGTTGAAGCGCTGTTAGCAAGAGCGTTCCAGTTGATAGGACCGAGAACGATGCCTAATTTCTTGAGAGCGCCGTTGAGAGTTGAAACAAGGTCGAAGTTTGAAACATCAACATTAAGTTTAGCTGTAAGCTCGTAAATCTTCTTAGCGCCGGTAGGAGTAGCATAATTAACAATGTTTCCGAGTCCGACGATCTCTCCTTTAAGAGGAGCAGTTGCCGCCGTAACAATTCCGGCGATATTCGGAGTTGTTGTATTGTCAAGAATCTTTGCCAATCCGGGAACTAACTGAAGAAGAACCGTAACGGGCTTCTTATAGAAATCGGAAAGAAGTGCGCTGATAGGATTAAGCAAGCAGAAGAGAACATCATCGGCTGTCTTAACTGTTCCTACTGCGTAAACCGAATTCTTAACTGCTGCGCTTTGCTTTTCAACAAGAGCAGCAAGAACGGGCTGAACGAGAGAATCGTAGTAGCCTGCATCTATAAATACAACGCTGAGAATTGATGTTACAAGACGGAGTGATTCTGCAATACCTTTATAGAAGGAAGCCTTATCTCCTGCCTTGAAATCAAATGTTATGCTCTTAACATCTTTCCAAGAGTCTCTTCCGAGAACATCTTTTTCATAAGACTTATAAGAAAGAGCAGTTTTATCATTAATAACTCTTGTTGCAACTGTATCGGGAGAGATGATACCTGACAGAGCTTCTGTAAGAAGGTTGTAGTTTTTGCCGTTTACAGTATAATCCTTAATCTTTGCTGTGTCTGTAATTACATAGGAAATAATATCCTCAAGCAAAGAATAGGTTTGAATAACAAGATTTGAAAGGTGTTCGCTTGTGTAAAGCTTGTTGGGATCAACATCGCCGTTTGCGTTCGGATTCTTTGTTGTGCTATTGAAATCTTCACAGTTGAGGTAGCCCATATATGTGTTAACAAGCTTGAGAAGAGCATTTGTATTACCTGAACCGAGATAGTTTGAACCGAATGAAGCAAGAGCGGTGAGGATGTTTGCCGTTGAATCAAGATTATATCCGTTAAGAGATGACTCAGCAAGAAGTCCTGCAAGCATATCGTCAAGAGTTCCGATAATTGACTTAGCCGAAGCCTTGTTTGTATCTGTAAGGATATCTGATGATTTTACGGAATTTGTTGTAACATACGGAGAAACAGGTGTTGAGCTTGATGAACTGCTGCTGCTGTTGTCCGATGAAGGTGATTTAGGTATATTGTTGATGCTTTTTACAATACCCTTGATTGCATCAACGAGGTTAACAATATTATAAATAAGGAATAAGCCTGAGTCGTTGCTGAGTCCGACATAGTGATTTTTCTGACCGAGGAAGCCATCGCCTCTCTGTGTAAGAGTGAAGGAGCAATCATCTGTTCTTGTAAGCTGGAATACGCCGTTGAGAACATCGGTGAGAATGCTCTGCTCTCCGAGACCGCCGAGAGAATTAAGAAGGCCTGCAACTATCGGAAGTTCACTTGAAATTTTATTGTCTGTTGCAACAACGCTGTTGAGAAGGTCAATCAAAGCATTGAGCCAGTTATCCGTGATGATTGAAATAAGTCCCTGAAGGATATTCGATGTATCAGGATCGGAAGCGTTAGCCTTGAAAGCTTCAAGAGTTTCGTTAACAGTGAGCTTTTCGGTAATGGTATCGTTCTTATTGGTAATATCAATCTGACCGATGTTACCGTAGCTCCAATCGGAGTCGATTCCGTATTTAGCAACGAAATTCTTACCTGCTCTATCAATTATCTGAGGAAGAGCAACGAGAATATCGTTTGCACCGGTTGTAATCGGATAAGGACCGCTGGAATCAACGCCGATACGCTGATCTGTAGCATGCTCGTCGAGATAAGCGTCGATAGAATCCGTGAAGAAGAAAGCAAGCTCTGCAACAACTTCTTCAACAATAACTCCGGTATCAACTCCGGTATCGCCTTTAACAAGCTTGTGAAGGTCTGCAATCTCTGCACCTGCGAGTAATTCGTCAACGCAGAAGATATTTGTGATTACCGGAACCTTGGATTTGTTGTATGTGCCGGTTGTTGTAGCTCTGTAAACAACTCTCTTGATAGCAGGATTGATAATGGTTTTCTTTACAGGATTTCCGTCATCATCCTTTTCTACCTCTCCCTTTTCATTTGTTTTATCAACCTTGATAAGAGATCTTTCGGAAATTTCAGCTCCGTCTGCATCATACTTTGTGAAATCATAATAGGTATATGTATAACTTGTATCGCCCTGGAGCCAATGAAGGAGATCGGGAAGAAGAGTGTTGAGGTCAAAACGGAGAGAACCGATACCTACTGCACTTTCTGCGTCCTGAGTCCAACTTTCAATATCTATTCCGATAAGGTCTTTAACAACCTTGCCGATAGTGATTGTTTTATCGGTAAGAAGGTCAAGGAGAAGACCGTTGCCCTCGTTATAATAAAGGTCACCCTGTGCATTAAAGAGAATCGGAACAAGAACCTCGTCGATAAGAACAACAAGAACAGGGAGAAGCTTAGCTATAGTTTCAACCGGTGAGGTATAAAGATTGAGGTAAACATTGTCGAGAGCTTTAGCAAGATCAACCTTGGTTCTAAGAAGGTTGTCAAGAACTCCAACAACGACTTTATTGTTGAGAATACCTTTTTTTTCATCAACAAGAAGATTGTTGAGAAGAGTGTTTACCATTCTTACGGCAACCTCGTCGGTGGGTTTGTAAACGGACCATTTGTAGGAAACTCCGGAATTATCAACAACGGGTTTAACAAATGTTAAATAGTCGTAAACATAGTTAAGGTAGATTGTTGAGGGGTTCCATTCAACCGATGTTGTTCCGCTTGCGGATCTCTCATAGAGATAGTTACAAGCAAGGCTGTAGTTGAAATAATCAAGGGAATTGTTCAAAACCATATTTCTGAAATTTGAAGAATCGCCCTGAATATCATTCTTAAAGTTTAAAGTATTGTCGTTAAGCGCGTAGCAAACATACCATGCGGTAACATCGCTTACTCCTTCAACGGGTGATTTGCCGCCTGTAGGAGCGTTGATGTTGGGCATAAGAGCAGCAACAAACTCTCTCTTGTTCTTAGAATCATCGTTTGAATTGTATGTTTCTTTTGCAAGCTTAACAAGAATATCAAGCTCGTCCGTTGTTGCCTTTGCTGATTCTCTTTTTGCATCAATCGCTTCTTTGTTTGCAAAAACGCCGCCTTCAACAAGAACAGTACAAACCATGTCGTAGAAGTATTCGCTTCTTGCAAATTCGTTTGCACCGAATCCTCCTTCCAAACCGATAAGCATTGTGAGGAAAGAGTCAAGCACTGAATTGAAATTAGCTTTAAGATAGGGAGCTACTTCTGCGGGTGTTGTTCCCGGAATACCAAAGGCGTCCGCAATTCCGGCAGCATCAGAAACAACATCGCCGTTTGAATCTACTACACCGAGACCGTCTTCGCCATAGAGCATAAGAAGAAGTTCAACAATAGTTTCATCAGTGAATTGAAGTTCATTGAATACTTTTTCAAACACATCATCGTTCTTTGTTACTGTAACCTTAGGACCAAGCTCTACTGATTCAAAATCAAGGGTTACGGAATCTCTGCTTTGGAGAATAAGGTAGTAGTAGAGACCGGTTGTGTAGTGCGGATCATTGAAATAGTAGTAGCAGCATTCAGCTGTAGTGAATTCCAAACCATCCTTGGGCTGAACATTTGTTTTCTTAAGAATTCCGGACATATACTGCTTGAAAGGCTTAAGGTCAATTCCGTTGAATGAATCGCCAACCTCTTTTAAAGCAACGGTTTTTGAACCGTCTGCATTTGAAACGCTGTAATCATCAAATTCCGAAATGGTGAGATAACGGGGAGCAGGATCACCATCTTTGGTGTCAGCGAAAGTGGCAATTGCTTCAGATTCGTTACCGAAACCAAACATTCTGTGAATTTCTTTTTTAGCAGCATTAAATGCAGCTGTAGCCTGGGAATCTGCATTTTGGTACTCTTTGTAGAAATCCTTGATTTTGTCATATGTTTCTTGAGAATAATCCTTTGTTGCCTTGTCGGAATTGGAAAGGTTATTTCTTGTGAAACCTAAAAGAGACCAATAGTTCATTCCGCCGTCGGAATTGTTCAGATATTTGTAGTATGTGTCGGAGAAGGGGGTAATGCTGTTTTCACCGATAATACTGCTCATGCTTCCTGAACCGCCGAGGGCATTCAGAAGAGTGGGTGAAAGACTGGCAACAAGTTCGCTTATGCTTTTGCCGTCAATCTTGAGTTGGTTCACAGCGCTGTTCAATGCTTCAAATGTAGCATCTGCGCCGGTTGGCTGCTGAAACACTTTTGTGCTCTCGTCCGCGGCGAACGCCGTGAAGCCGACAGAGCAAGCGCTGACAGCCATTACTACAGCCAAAAACAGGCTGAGTAACTTTTTGCTCGTTTTCATTAAAATCATCTCTCCTTTTTTCTGATTTTTCAATCCGATATTGTTCGGATTTGAATTTTGCGAGAGGCACAATGCGTTAACAATTCTGTAACATTTACAGAGCTGAAGAGCGCAAAATACCCACTCGCACGAACAAATACAAGATATTTATAACAAATATATAGCAACTTGTCAATAACTTTTTAAAAATTTGAATTTTTTGTAAATTTTTTCCTGTGTTTCGGTGCACACCCTTTTTAAAAAACCCTTAAAATCGGCGCCAATTCGTAAAGAAGTATGCCTTTACACTATTGATATATCTGTAAAGCAAAACGACTTGACACAACTAAAAATTAAAGAATTTAGCAGATTTTTTTAGAATGTTAAATCGGCAGTTTTAACAAATTTCAACTTGCCAAATTGTGCATTGTGCCGAAAATGAAATTTTGTGAATTTTGTTTGAACGGTGGATGTTGACTTTTGAAATTAAAGATGATTTAATAATAGTGCGCGAATGGTGTCCGCCAGTGGCGTAAATTTAGATTTCAAAACTGTATTCCAAGCTAAAAGCTTCTCGGTTTCCGCAGCTTGAAAATGCCGAACGGTTGGTCAGAATCGGGTTACAATACGGTCTGGAAATCGCAATTTATAAAATCAAATCAAAAATTACTTTTGGAGGTAAAAGCAAGTGAAAGTTAAGAAATTTTCAAAGCGTTTGCTTAGCTTGTTCTTAGCTCTTCTTATGGCTCTCAGCTGCATGACAGGTGCTTTCCAGGCATTTGCGGCAGTTAAAGACCCTGATTACCATGATAACAACATTGCTTGGAATTTCATGGCATGGGCAGAGCTTACAGATGAGCAGACAGCCGGCGCGGTTCTCGACTGGCTTGATGAGGTGCTTGCAGGCGTTAATCTGACAGTATCGGTTCATATGAAACCGCTTCAAGCATTGCAGGCGCTTCAGATAGACCTTGAAGGCAAGATTGACAGCGTTGATAATGTGTTGATTCTTGTTGATGATGTTTGGGCACTTGTTAAAAAATATCAGGGTCTTCTCGGCGGTGATGTTAAGAATATAGATCTTTCACCTATTTCAAATCTTTCAAACCGCAGCACAAATTCTGCAAAAGAAATCATTATGGCAATTGCTCAGAATATCTACATTATGTCTAATGATTTTGCAGGTAGCAACATCTTAAAGCAGTTCCTTCTCGGACAGCTCGACCTCGGTCTTGCAAGCGCCCTTGATCTATACGGTCTGCTCGGCGGAAAACTCGGACTTGAAGCCGGCTACCAAAGCAACATGGTTTATAATATTCTTAAGCCGGTTATGGTTGGTGCTTTCTGTGACCAAACAACAGAAGAGGGTCTTGCTAAGTACAACTACTTAATGGGACTCACTTTTGATGACATGGCAATGAGCCTTCTCTCAACAGATCTTCTTCAGAAGATTGAAGGTATCGACGCTTCTGTTAATACATACAAATGGGCACAGAAGAACGAAGACGGTTCTTGGAATAAAGATACAGTTACAACAACTGATATGAGTTCAGACAGCTCATATTATCCTTATGCAGGTCATGCTCTTAAGAGCGATTACGCAATCGGTCAGCAGAACAACCTTGCAGAGAGAGCTTTCGTTGCATTCCAGCAGGTATGGGAATCTGTTCTTTCTTCACTCTTCGGAAGAATCCAGGTTCAGTACACTCATTTGAATATTGATAACATTTATAACGATTATATGAAAGTTAACGGCAAGCAGTCTGTTGAAACTTGGCTTTCCGATCCTATTTCATATGATTGGAACGGTGACATTGTTAAGGATACAAACGGAAACAACATTTCTAACCTTGAAAGAGTTGTTGACGAGCTTAACAATATCTGCCCGAGCCTTGTTAATGTAACATCAGCTTCATCTGTTGCAGATGTTATCAATGCACTTAAGATTTGCTACAACAGGCACGACAGAACTACTGCTAATAAAAAAGCAGACGGCGAAAAGTACACTTTCCAGGATATAGATGCCGAAGCTCTCTTCCAGAAGCTTCTTTACAGTCCTCTTGCTGCAGAGCTTGGTTGTGAAAACGGTATTCTTAACCTTTGTATAACAGAAACATATTTACTTAAAGCAAATGTTGGCGAAAAGCTGTTGTTCAGAGATGTATTCACCTTTGATTTCAGCGCATACACCGGTGTTATCCAGGGCTTTAACGATTTCCTTGTAGCTCTTCTTTATGAGCTCTTCCCGACCCTTCAGGACGGAACACTCGCAAAAACCGGAAACACATTAGACACAGCAACAATCGTAAGCACACTCATCTCAAATGCTTGCACACTTATTCAGTATGTAGGCGATGAAACAGATGCAAATATTCTTGCTCAGTTCTATGCAGATAACGGCGCAGATGCAAAGATTACAGAGGCAAATGTTGAATCAGCAATGGTTCCGTTTATGATCGCAGTAATTAAGGCTTCAGCCGATGTTAAGCAGGTACATGACAGCAAGTGGCTTGCATGTACAGATGCAGAGGATGTTGCTTATGTTTGTCTTGAAGAGTATCTCTCATACATCGTTCCCGAGTATGATTACACAGCTCTTCTTACTGAAGCAACAAAGGATTCAGAAGGTAATATTACAGCTTACAATGCAAGCATTGAAGGCGTAATTCTTCCGATGGCACGCGATGCTTTGTGCTACATCCTTGAGTCCATTGTTCCTCTTACAAATAAAGATGGTTCTGTATGGAACATTTATAAGCTTTATGATTCAACCAACGGTGTTGTAACTGCATCAGCATCAGATGATATCTTTGATCTTCTCAATTCTGTTGTATGCTACTACGCAGTTGATTGCGGTATAGGTAACCTCCTTGGCTTCACTGATTTCAAGTGCGGCACAGGCTCAGGCGCTCTTACAACTTGCGCAATTAAGCAAACAAATAGCCTTTGGCAGAACCTTAGCTTAATTGTTAACAAGCTTCTTCCCGATCTCGGTGAAATGCTTGGTTACGGTCAGGGCAATCTTGACACTCAAGACCTTATCTATGAGAAGTTAATTCTTGGTATGCTTGATATCGGTCCTAACCAGGGTGTTTCAACTGCTCTTACAACAATCATTGATGCTCTTAAGACTCACTACTTCCAGAGTGATAGCATTGTTGATATTGTTTACGATGTTCTTCAGAAGATGCTCAACTTCGTAATCGGCGCTCGCGATTCGAATGATAAATGCGGAGATCTCATCCTCGCAAGAACAGCAGATAAGTCAAGCCCGTTCGATGCATTCCTTCAGATTGCTAATATCGCAGGCGCTTCAGGAGTTTCCGCTGATATCGGTGTTATCGGAAGATTTATCTGCCGCGTTTATGAAGGCTTCGGAGGAAGCTGTTACAGAACCTGCCAGGATACATGCTGGGAGGGTGCAATGTATATTGTTACAGCTGTAAACAACTTCATACCTTCATTTGTACCTCAGATTTCAGCTTTCAAGCTCAGCGGTACAGATATCTATATGAAAGAAGCTACTAAGAACTCATACACAGCCGGAAGCACAATTTCCAACTATGTATGCGTTCACAACAATTCACTCGGTATTAACCGTGCATATATCAATGCTGCAGGCGATGTAATTCCCGCAAGCCGTGTATATGTAAGAGTTGATACAATCACTCATGTAAATACAGGTTCGGTTGTTGCAACCAATCCTTCACAGGCAGCACTTGTTGCTCCCGATGCTATCGGTGAAGTTCCCGTTAGCTATTCAGTTTCTTCTTCACAACTTGATCAAAACGGCGAGTATCTTGCAGAGTTCCTTGTTTCCTATTCTTATGTTGACCAGAACGGAACACTCATTAAGGATAAGGACGGAAACAATTATACAGGACTTACTGCTTCTGCTTATCAGTTCGTAACAACAGACTATGACTGGTATGATGCAGTTTATAACGAAGACGGAACCTTCAAGAATGAGCTTGCTAGGGACACAGAAGACAACTATACAAAGGCTTCTAACTATATTAAGAGAGCGCTTTCCGGTGTAAAATATAAGCACATGTACATTCAGTATCCTAAGAATGTTGTTATCAAGAAGTCAATGATTACTCAGCTTGATAAAATCAATGTTCGTATCGTAAACGAAGCTTCAAAAGACTGGGCTATCGACGGCGTTTTCGCTTACACAGATAATCAGGCATACGGTATTCCCACCGTTGATATGGATACCGGTGATATCATCAACATGAACTATTATGACTACTTCAAGTCAGTTCTTGATGAAAACGGTAAACCGACTCAGAATGAAGACGGCACACCCGCCGGTACATGGGTACGCGGTGCTTATTTAATGTCTGATATTGACAGCTTGAAAGCAAACGATCCTACAATCACAGCAACAAGATACCATGTAGCTCTTACTCTTGCTGAGGCGTCTGCAGGAGGTATCCTTCGTGAGGCTCTTGCTAATTATCAGAATGCAGACGGTACATATAACGGCAAGCAGGTTCAGCTCCAAGGTTCAGACGTACTCCTCGACGGTGATATGTCAACAACCTTCAATGCAAGCTATGCAAATTCTGACCCGACTTGGTCAACAGGTATCGACGGAATCTACTTCTCAATGCAGAAGCAGATAGTAAATAACTCAACAAAATATGTTCAGTTCCTTAAGTGGGACGGCAAAACAGATATCGAAGCACAGTCAACCAATACGAATGTTTGCTTCTTCCGTAACGACGACGGTAAGAAGACCGTTCCGTGGACAATCACTGTTGCAGACGATACCGAATCTGTTAAGCTCAATGAAGACTACAGCAAGGCACTTGAGTTTATGTCAACATATAAGCCCGAAGACTTTGCTGATTACAACAGCTCAACAGAAACATCAGAAACATATAACTATGTTCTTAATAGTGCAAAAGCAGCTGTTAAGGCTTTGGGTACTCCCATCAACAACACAACTGCTCTTGACACAACAAACAGAATCGCTTCCATTAAGTCAACTCAGGTAACAACTAAGGAAACAACAGCAAGACTCGGTGAAACTGTTTACCAAAAGGCAACATCTCTTCCCGATGATATGGTTAAAGATTTCTATTTAGTTGACGGCTACTATTATGTTGATGAAGCAGGAACAGTTCCTGTTTACACCAATGTTAAGCTGAATGAAGCAGGTTACGACATGCTTTCCGCTGCTGAGAAGGCAACAATGGAGCTTGATTCAGAAACAGGCGATTATCGCTTCATTAACGCTCCTGCATATGAGTATGTGTGGAAGGATATGGGCTCAGGTACGGGAGACTTCTTCGAGAATCCGTACTATGCAGCAACAGAAACTCAGAAAACAACTAAAGATGCTCAGGGCAATGTACTTCCTCTTTATAGTATTGATCAGTATGATTACAAAAATGCAGAAGGCGGTGCTTGTAGTTCCGACACAACAATTTCCGGAACAACAGAGCTTGCTTGGAGATATAAGATACCCCAAACCTACCTTGGTGTAACACCCGGCGCAGAAAACCGCGGTATCTACCTCAAAGCAAACGATAAGCTCAATTATGCTCTTGAAATTGCAAAAACTAAGGTTTCATCTTCAGCTGCAGAAATTCTTTATAACATGGTTACAGAGAAGCGTGCAGGTATGAATAATGTTAACTATGATGTTATTACATACGAGAAGATGGCTAAGGCTGCAAGAGATGCAGAAGCTCTTATCACAGTTGATGATATCTACACATTCTACAGTGTAGAATCATGTGAGAGAGATAAGTACGGCAAAGTTATTTACGACGAAAAGGGTGCGCCCATCTTCCTTGAAGGTGCAACACCTGTTTACACAAACCTCAAGTGGGCTGACTTTGAAAAGGCTCTTGAAGCTGATAACGAAAACAAGACTGACGAAGCTAAGCTTAATGCAAGTGATTTCGTATGGACTTCAAACTCAAGAGAGATTTCAACAACAGCTTCTTCATTTGAGATTTATGAAGCAATTCGTGTGTTCAACACATATTGGGATTACCTCAGCTTCCGTGGCGTAGATTTCACAAAGCTTGATGAGGAAATCACTCACTACAACACTATTAAAGCAGCAGTAGATGCTTCCGAAACTCAGCTTTACACAACTGAATCTTGGAATAACTATGTTGCAGCTTATAATAAGGCTGTAGATTACAAAGCAGGCACTTTAACCAATGAAGACGGAACTGAAGTGTCTCAGAACTACACAACAACATTCTCAATCCGTAAGGATCTCATGCTTGCTGAAAACGCTCTTGTTCCTTATGTTGAAGAAGCATCTCATACTCATACACTCGGAACTCCGGTATATGACGGTGAAGAAGCTAAAACACATACAGCAACATGTACTGCAGCTGATTGTGACCTTTCAGAAGGCTACACAGTAACAGAAGCTTGTACCTTCGATCAAGGTGTTGTTCAGGACGACGGTTCAACCCTTTACACATGTACTGTTTGCGGCGGAACATATTCTGTTGCTCCCGCAGGCTACACTGTTTCGGGTAACATCTATGTTATGACAACCGCTGCCGGCGCAACTGCTTCAAAGCCCGTTCCTTATGCTTGTACTCTTACTGTTGCAAACGCAGAGGGAACACCTGTTACAGAGGTTACTTCAACAGCTGTTAACTCGGGAACTAAGTTCACCTCGAACACATTCTCAATCCCGAACCTTCCGAACGGAACATACACAGTAACTGTAACCGGCGCTTATGCAGTTTCGAGAACAGTAACTCTTGTTGTTAACGGTGCTGATATTACAACTGCTAATATTCCGATCTGTGCTTGTAACTACAACACAGCTAAGGTAGCAATTAACGCAGCTGACCTTAGAGCATTCAATGTTGCATACTCATCAGGTAGCTTTGCTGCATATCCTGAGTATGATCTTAACGCAGACGGTAAGATCAACGCAACAGATGCAAGACTTGTTAATGTATTCTACTCAGTAGGTACAGTAACATATCCGGCACTTACAATTCAGTAAGTAATATTTAATTTTGCACAGCGCGGAGAAATCTGCGCTGTGTAATCCCGATTTAACGGGAATTTAACAAAACTAATGTTTTGCGTGCCGTGTTAGCGCACGGCACGCTTCAAACAGCAATCGGAGGAAAAAAATGAGTTTTTCCAAAAAGTTATTGGCTGTTTTTTTATCAGTTTGCTTAGCGGCTTGCCTTTCGGCACCGTTAACCGCCCTTGCGGCAAAGGATGAAAACGGCGGAAATCAGACCCTCGGAACGGAAACTCCGAAAATTTACTGCGAATATCAAAACTCGCTCGGCGAGGTTGCAGACGGCAATGCCCTTGAGGCGGGAACAGAGTACTCTTGCTCATTTAAGCTATCAGGTGTAACTGCCGTTGCAAGGCTTCAGCTAGTTATAGCTGTGGATGTATCCAAGGCCGCCGTAGGCACCTTCACAAGTATAATGTCTGATTCATACACAACAATAAACACCGATATGTCGGATGTTTCAAACACTAAAATAGTTTTTGCAGCGGTTTCAACAAACAGCGTTTGCTCAGGAGTTGAGGAGGATGCAGTGCTTTTCACTCTTCCCGTAACTCCCGTTTCAGCCTGTGATGCCGCGTCAATTTTTACAGCGGACGAAAGCCCCGACTATACCTTCCTTGAAACAGAGCACGGCGATTCAAAGGAGTGCTATGCTTTAAACACCTCCTACCCGGGCTATGAATATGCAACCTTCCCAATGGAAATTGATTATTCACCCGTTCTTCCCGTTGCCGGCTACGATGTTTCCGGAAATATTTATGTTATGACAACGGTTGACGGGTCAACTGCTTCAAAGCCGGTTCCTTACACCTGCACCCTTACAGTTGCAGATGCAGAGGGAAGAACTGTTACAGAGGTTCAGTCTGATGCTGTAAACGACGGAACTAAATTCACTTCGAATACCTACACTATTCCTGCTCTTGCAGACGGTACCTATACCGTTACCGTTACAGGAGAGTTTGCCGTAACAAGAACAGTAACTCTTGTTGTTAACGGTGCGGCAATAGAAAATGCGGATATTCCGCTTTGTGCTTGTAACTATAATACTGCTAAGGAAGCAATTAATGCTTCTGATACGCGAGCCTTTAACATTGCTTATTCTTCGGGCAGCTTTACATCTTATCCGGCTTATGACCTTAACGGAGACGGAAAGATCAATGCTACCGATGCGAGACTTGTTAATGTTTTCTTTGCTGTAGGAACAGTAACTTATCCGGATTTAGTTCTTCAATAAAGCAGAAAAAAACGAAGTTATTTCGCCGATTCCGAATATTTTTTCTGTTCGGATAATATATTATGCTTGTAAGGTCAGAGAAACAAAAGCGGTTATTTCGATATTTCCCTTCGATTTAATCGGAGAAGCTTGCAGACCGGCTTCGGCGGTGATTTACACCGTGTGTTTTGATCATTTATCTATTTTTAATTTTATAAACTTTTTTTAACATTAAACCGTTTTATATTATGAAGTTTTTATTTATTTTTAAAATGTAAAAGCTAGGGTTTAATCACATCTGCCGGGCTTCGCAGTCTTCGGCTCAGCAGGTTTTATAATATAACCTTGCTCCGCCGGTTGTTTACGGTGGCAGGGGCTGCAGTTTGTGCTTTTTGGCTGCGGTATTTAAATTCATTGGCTTGAATTGCGCAAGCCGCTTAGTTTACAAAAACAATTGTAAACAAGTGTTTTGATCAAAACATTTGTACCTGAATATCGGTTATAATATTTAGGTTTAAAAATTATCAGCTAATAAACAAAAAAACAAAAAGCAAAATTGTTCGTTTATAAACAAAATAAACCCCATTTAATTGGAGGAAATGCAATATGAAAAGAAGCTTCAAAAAAGTAATCGCAGTGCTTCTTGCTGCTTTAATGCTTATGAGCGTTATGCCGATTACTGCTTCTGCAGATGTCATTGACGGCCTTGCATACGGTGATGAATACGATCCCAATACATACGGCTGGGCATATGACTTGAATACCGGTGCGGCACTTATGAAGGTTCCCACCGTTGAACTCAGAGCTTATCCCTACACAAAAGCAGCAGACAAAATCACTTCTTGGGATGCTCTTAACGCTGCTGAAGAAATTACCGACACAACTCAGCTTAAAGCCGGCGATATGATTCAGCTTGTTTCAATCTTTAAAGATGTAACATTCATGAGCTTCTGTCAGATTAACTATGCAATCGACGAAACTTATGCAACTGTTGGTGTAACAAACTCAACAGGTAAAACTTGGACCGAGAATGCTAACACAGCAGTTCTTGCAAACGGTTCCAGTTTCGACTACGGTGACGGCTTCCTTGATGGTTCAGGTGCTTACAATGTTGATGAGAATGTTATCGTTTTAGCTTCAATGGATTTGAATGCTTACAATTACGGTATGTATGTTGGCGATAGAGATCTTGTTGCCGGCACATTCGCAATCAAAATCAATTCAGACTGTACTCTTGCACAGGCTGTAACTGAGCGTGCAGGATTGTCTTGCGTAGCTTATGACTTAGATTCAGTTATCAACAGTAATACAATTTCTGACGACGGAACAGGAAATGTTTGCGGACCGATGAACTTCGTTATCCCCAGCATGAATGTTTCCGCTTCACACACACATGTACTTGGCGATCCCGTATATAACGGTGCAGCTGCTAAAACTCACACAGCAACATGTACAGCTGCTGATTGTGACCATTCAGAAGGCTACACAGTAACAGAGAATTGCACATTCGATGAAGGCGTTGTAACAAAAGAACCCACTTACACAGAGACTGGTATAAAGACCTTCACATGCTCTGTATGTCACGGTACTTACACAGAGGATATCCCTGTTAAGACTTGTGCTCACGACGGCGCAAAGACTTATACTCGTATCGGCGATAACAAAGCTGATGAGAAACACTCCGTAACATGTAATGTTTGCGGCCAGGTTGTAACTTCTGCAGAGCCTTGCTCCTTCTCTTCTGAAGTGACTCAGGAACCCACATACACAGATACTGGTATAAAGACCTACACATGTAGACTTTGCGGATATTCATACACTGAAGTTCTTGATGTTGTTATATGTGAACATGCTAAAACAGAGGTTAGAAACGCTAAGCCTGAAAAATGTACAGAAGATGGTTATACCGGCGACACATACTGTCTTGATTGCGGAAAGTTAGTTAAAGCAGGTTCAGTTATTCCTGCTCCCGGTCATACAGAGCAAGTAGTAACCGGCACACCCGCTACTTGTGTTGCAACAGGACTTACAGACGGTAAAGTTTGCTCCGTATGTAAGGTAGTTCTTGAAGCACAGAAGGTAATCGATAAGAATCCTTCAAACCATGCAGGTCCGACTTCAGTTGTTCCTGAAGTTCCTGCTACAATGAAGGAAGCTGGTACAACAGCAGGTACTAAGTGCGACGCTTGCGGCGTAATCATTGACGGTTGCGATCCTATCCCGGCACTTGGTGTTCCGGTAACAGTTGAGTACTCAGATATGGGTGCTGTAACAATCAACGGCGAAACAGTTGCAGATAAGGCAACAGAAGCTAAGAATGTTCCTTACGGTTCAGATTACACCCTTACAGCTACACCGGTTGACGGCGTTAAGTTTGTAGGTTGGGCTATGAACGGCAAGCTTGTATCAAAAGATACAACTTATGTTTCAACTGCTTACATGCCTGTAACTTATACTCCTGTATATGAGGAAGTTACAACAACAACTTACACAGTTGTATTCGTAGATAAGTATGCAAATGTTATTGCAACTGTTGAAACAGCAGTAGGCGAGGCATTTAATCCTGCAAGCGCTCCCGAAGCTCCTGCTTATATCGGTTACACATTCGCAAGCTGGAGTGTAGATCTTTCTACTATCTCAGCTGCTACAACCGTTATGGCTCAGTACACTGCAGATGCAGACAACACCTTCACAGTAACAGCAAACGGATGCACAATCGTTTCCGGCGCTTCAAATGCAGAAAATGCATTAGCAGGTCTTGCTTATGATGCACAGGTAACTGTTTCTGCTCCCGGCGCAACAGCTTGGAAGATCGACGGTAAAGTTGTATTCTACGGCGCAACATATACTTTCTTCGTTGGTTCCAATGTAACAGTTGTTCCTGTAACAGAGACTGTTGAAAAGGCACCTTATGTTGCTAAAGTATCTGTTACTGCTGTAACAGGTTCTCACAAGTTTGAGTTCCTTGCAACTCGTTCAATGTCTGAATCAGGCACACTCGTTGAGGCTGGTTTCATTTACGGTAAAGCTATGACAAAATCTGATCTTACCGTAGAGAAAGTTGGAACAGTTGTTAACGGCGCAACAGTTAAGATTGCTTATACTCAGGATAAGTCAGAAGATGCTCAGTTCGCTCTCAGCTACGGTATCACAGCTAAGAACGCAAAAGCAACAGCAGTTGCTTTCGTAACTTACAAGACTGCTTCCGGTGAAGTTAAGACAATCTACTCCGACCTTATGGAGGGAACATATTAATTAGCAATAATTAATATTTTAAATCTTAATATCACATCTCCCGATTCAACTCGGGAGACGAATAGGAGGTAAGTTCAATGAAAGAACTTTACACAAAGCCTGTCGTTGATGTTGAGGAATTCAAAGCTTCAGATGTTATCACAACATCTATCGAAAAAGTTCCCGGCCAAGACGACTAATTAACGGCATAAAAAGGAGCCGGCGGTGAAAACCGCCGGCTCTGATTTTTTTATTTAATTGTAAATAAATTCCTGCAATTTTTCTTTGTTTTCATCAAGGTCAATTTGAATAACTGAGTTTCCGTTTATGTTTGCATATCTCCAAGTGTCGTCAAACGGAACCTTTTCCTGCCTGATATCTCCCGCACAGGTGAGTGCAGAAAGAACAAATCCTGTAAGCTGAGCCTTTGAAAGGCTTGTTCCAATATAAGGCGCTGCATTTTTCGCCATGGAATAAAGGCTGATTGGATTTGAATGCTTAACCTTGTTAATCATTGCGCTCATAACGGTGCGCTGTCGCTGAGTTCTCATAAAATCGGTGTCAATTTTTCTGATTCTGCAATATGCAAGAGCCTGTTCTCCGGTGAGATTATGAGTTCCGCTTTCAAGAGTAACTCCGCCGTATCGCTTTTGGTGATTGGTAACCTCATTGGCTTCTGCCTCCGTAACCTCAACCTCAACTCCGCCGAGAGAATCAACAATAACCTTAAACATTTCAAAATCGGCTGTAATATATCCGTCTATCTTAATTCCGAAATTGTATTCAATAGTGTCGCGAACTCCGTTATAGCCTCCGTAGGTGCATGCGGCATTTAAGCGCTGATTGGTATCCTTGCAGGGAATGTAAACCCATGTGTCACGCAAAAATGAGGTCATTTTAATTGCATTGTGCTTTTTATCTATGCTAACAAGCATCATCGTGTCCGAACGGGATTCCGTTTGGTTTTCCGAGCGCCTGTCAACACCGAGAACAAGAACATTTGTAACACCTGCGCCGCTAACTAAAGATGAAGAGTCAACATATTGATTTTTCTCACCTTGAGTATAGTTGAATTTTCCGAGAACAGAAAAGGCGAGAGAAGAAAAAATAATAAGCAAAACTGCAAGAAGGGCTATAATCTTTTGACCTGTTTTTTTACTCTTATTCTTTTTCGGCGGCGGATTTCGTCGGCTTTTCCTCGGCTGCTCGTCAAAATCATCTCTGCCCGTATAAAAATCCTCATATTCATTTTTCGAGGAATTTTCGTAAAGCGAGTTCATATCAACATATTCCTCGCCGTGTCTTCTATTGTTGAAATTATAATCAATCTGCCCGAAATTATCGTTCGGAACTGTTCTGTCTCTTTTATCGTTTTGGCGCCTCTTTTCAGCGCCGCTGTAATCGTTTTCAAATCTCGGCATTAATTTTTATAGCCTCCCCGTCAAGAGCTTTCAATTAGAATTTTACCAAAGAAGATAGTATTTTTCAATCCTTTTTCAATTATTTGTTGACAAGGTTTAAAACTTATTTTACAATAACAATGTGAGTAAATCAGGCAATTGCGCAGGTGTTTGCCTGTGAGGAAAGTCCGAGCAGCGCAGAGCAGGATAACGGCTAACGGCCGCCGGGGGTGACCCTAGGAACAGTGCAACAGAAATAAACCGCCGTGAAAACGGTAAGGGTGGAAAGGCGTGGTAAGAGCACACCGAGCCGTCGGAGACGAGGGCTGCCATGTAAACTCTATCCGCTGCAACATCGACTGAGGGGCTGTTTGCTCGACACATAACCTCGAAGGATGGCTTGAGCAGTTCGGCAACGGACTGTCGAGATAGATAATTGCCCACGACAGAACTCGGCTTACGGTTTGCTCACATTTTTGAATGAAAGGCGTTTTGCTTATGCTTGTTAATATGAAAAACTTGCTTGAAAAAGCGCAGAAGGAAAATTATGCGGTCGGCTCCTTTTCTGTTGCAAATATGGAAATGGTGCTCGGCGTTCTCAAAGCGGCGGAGGAACTCAATGCTCCCGCAATTCTTCAAATTGCCGAGGTACGCTTAAAGCAAAGTCCGCTTGAAATAATCGGACCTCTTATGGTTGCCGCGGCAAAGAGTGCCAAAACTCCTGTTGCTGTGCATTTCGATCACGGCAAAACGCTTGAAAAAATATCTCAGGCACTTGAATTGGGATTCACCTCCGTTATGTTCGACGGAAGCCATCTTCCTCTCATCGAAAACATTGCTCAAACCAATGCCGTTATTGAAAAAGCAAAGGCATACGGTGCCTCTGTAGAAGCTGAAATCGGATGTGTCGGCGGAAGTGAGGACGGCAGTGAGGATATTGCAATTAACTGTACCTCGCCCGATGAAGCGCTAACCTTTGCTGATAAAACAGGCGTTGATGCGCTTGCAATAGCTATCGGAAATGCCCACGGTAACTATAAGGAGGAGCCTAAGCTAAGATTCGATATTCTCGAGAAGGTTGCTCAAAGAGTTTCAGCTCCGCTTGTTCTTCACGGAGGAACGGGAATTTCCGAGCAGGATTTTGTTAGATGTTCAAAAACAGGAATAAGAAAAATTAATATCGCAACCGCAACCTTTGATTCTGTTGAAAACTGCGTTCGCGCGTGTTATAATAATAACGATATTAAAGGCTATTACGATTTGCAGGCCGCCGAGGTTCAGGGCGCTTATGAGAATGTTAAAAGGCATATGCTGATTTTCGGCTCGGATAACAAAGCATAATAGGGAGAGGATTATTATGAAATATATTGATTTTGATATGTCAAAGCCGCTTGATTTTATTCCGATTGGAAGAATTGCTATCGATTTTAACCCAACAGATATGTACATGCCCCTTTCGGAATCTTCAAATTTTAATAAATATGTTGGCGGCTCGCCTGCAAATATTGCAGTAGGTTTTGCCCGTCTCGGCTGCAAGGTTGGATTTATCGGCACTGTTTCAAACGACCAGTTCGGCGATTTCGTTGTAAACTATTTTGATAAAGAGGGCATAGACACGAGCCATGTAACCCGTGCAAAAAACGGCGAATGTCTTGGTTTAACATTTACTGAAATTCTTTCAAAGGAATCCTCTTCAATACTCATGTACCGCGAAGGTGTTGCAGATTTAATGCTCAGCCCCGCCGATGTTGATGAGGAGTATATCAGCAGTGCAAAGGCTATTGTTATTTCGGGAACTGCTCTTTGTGCATCTCCCAGCCGAGAGGCTTGCCTTAAGGCAATGATGCTTGCAAAGAAAAATAATGTTAGAATTATTTTTGATATAGATTACCGTGAATACACATGGAAATCAAAGGATGAAATCGCTGTTTATTACAGCATTGTTGCACAGAATGCAGATATTATTATGGGTTCGCGTGAGGAGTTTGATTTAACAGAGGGCATTGTAGGAGTTAAAGGCTCCGATCCGGAATCCGCTGAGTACTGGCAGTCTTTCGGCGCAAAAATCTGCGTAATCAAGCACGGCAAGGAGGGCTCAACCGCCTATACAAACGACGGTAATTTCTATTCAATTAAACCGTTCCCGGCTGTTAAGCTTAAAGGCTTCGGCGGCGGTGACGGCTACGGCTCATCATTCCTATACAGTCTTCTTCAGGGCAAAGAAATCATTGAGTGCCTTGAGTTTGGATCGGCTTCGGCTTCCATTCTTATTTCCGCTCATTCATGCTCAGATGCTATGCCGAGTGCAAAGCAGGTTGAGGATTTCATTAAAAAGAGCAAGGAAGAATACGGCGAAATGGTTGCAAGAGTATAAACAGTTTCACAGTATATTGCAATGTTAACAATTAGTTAATTGACTTTTTTGGAAAAAAGTGGTATAATTAACGCGTTATGAGGGAGTAGTTCCTTTCCTTTCGGATTGGTTTAAGTCAACATCATGTCTTTTTAGGCTGGCTTAAATTATTTAAAGAATGAGACTCATACATAGAGCAAATACTCTGTGTGTGAGTCCTTTATTTTTCAGGAGGTTTTCTTATGAAAGAGTATCTTCAGTCTGTCAGCGATGTTGTTCAAAACGCATCGTCACAGCTCGGCGGTTTAACAGGTGCAGAAGCCAAAAGCCGTCTTGAGAAAAACGGCAGAAACAAGCTCGATGAAGGAAAGAAAGAATCAATAATTCACCGTTTCTTAAAAGAGCTTGCAGACCCGATGATTATTATTCTTATTGTTGCGGCGGCTGTTTCCGCCATAACTGCTGCAATGAGCGGTGAAAAAGAGGGTTATGCAGATGTTGTTATTATTCTCATTGTTGTAATCATTAATGCAGTTCTCGGCGTTTATCAGGAGAGCAAGGCGGAAAAAGCGATAGAAGCGCTTCAGGAAATTTCCGCCGCAACCTCAAAGGTGCTTCGTGACGGAAAGCTCCAAACAGTTAAAAGCGAAGAGCTTGTAGTCGGCGATGTTGTAATTCTTGAAGCAGGCGACAGCGTTCCTGCCGATTGCCGAATTATTGAATGTGCTTCAATGAAGGTTGAAGAAGCCGCCCTCACGGGAGAAAGTGTTCCTGTAAACAAAACGCTTGAAGCCCTTGCGCTCAAGGAGGGCGAAAAGGATATTCCTCTCGGCGACAGAAAAAATATGGTTTACATGGGCTCAAATGTTGTTTACGGCAGAGGCAAGGCGGTTGTTGTTGCAACAGGCATGCAAACTGAAATGGGTAAAATCGCCGATGTTCTTACAAATGCAAAGGAAGGCGATACACCGCTTCAGATTAAGCTAAATCAGCTCTCAAAGATTTTATCAGGTCTTGTTCTCGGAATTTGCGCTTTCATTTTTGCGTTTGATATTATTAGAGGCTTTGTAACAGGAAATCCGCTTACGGGAAGAGGTGTTCTCGACACATTTATGGTTGCTGTTTCGCTTGCAGTTGCAGCAATTCCCGAAGGACTTGCGGCGGTTGTAACAATAGTTCTTTCAATGGGCGTAACAAAAATGAGCAAAAGAAACGCGGTAATCAGAAAGTTGACTGCTGTTGAAACTCTCGGCTGTACTCAGGTTATCTGCTCGGATAAAACCGGAACTCTCACTCAAAACAAAATGACCGTTGTTAAATCCTCTTCGGATAACGAAAAGCTTCTTGCACAGGCAATGGCGCTTTGCAGTGATGCTCAGCTTGATGATGAGAAAAACGAAGCAGTGGGCGAGCCAACAGAGTGTGCGCTTGTTAATTTTGCGAATAAGCTTGAAATGCCCAAAGGAACACTTGAAGAAATGTTCCCGAGAATTTCGGAGCTTCCGTTTGACTCATCAAGAAAAATGATGAGCACCTTCCATAAAACAAAAAGCGGTGTTATTCAGTACACAAAGGGTGCACCCGATGTAGTTCTTGATCGCTGTAAGAGTGTTCTTGTTGACGGCAAGGCAGTTCCTATGACTCCCGAGCTTAAAGAAGAAATCCTCGGTGCTAATAAAGCAATGGCAGATGAGGCGCTTCGTGTTCTTTGTGCCGCAATGCGCGAATATAAGGAGCTTCCGTCTGAAATCACTACCGAATCGGCTGAAAACGAGCTTTGCTACATTGGTCTAACGGGAATGATTGACCCTGTTCGCCCCGAGGTTGTTGATGCAATCAAGGAATGTAAGGAAGCAGGAATAAGAGCTGTTATGATTACGGGCGACCATAAGGATACCGCCGTGGCAATTGCAAAGCAGCTTGGCATTATCGAAAATGAAGAGGGCGCAATAACAGGCGCTCAGCTTAATGATATGAGCGATGAGGAGCTAAACGATAATATTGAAAAATACAGCGTTTATGCTCGCGTTCAGCCTGAACACAAGGTTAGAATAGTTAACGCATGGAGAAATAAAAACAAGATTACGGCAATGACCGGAGACGGCGTTAACGATGCTCCGTCAATCAAGAGTGCCGATATCGGAATAGGTATGGGCATAACGGGAACGGATGTTACAAAGAATGTTGCCGATATGGTTCTTGCAGACGATAACTTTGCAACAATAGTTTCTGCGGTTGAAGAGGGAAGAAGAATTTACGATAATATCCGCAAATCAATTCAGTTCCTGCTTTCTTCAAACCTTTCCGAGGTTCTCTCAATTTTCTTTGCAACAATTCTCGGATTTACAATTCTCGAGCCTGTTCACCTTTTGTGGATAAATCTCATTACCGACTGCTTCCCCGCAATTGCACTCGGTGTTGAAAAGGCTGAAAGCAATGTAATGAAGCGTAAGCCCCGTGATCCTAAGGATGGAATTTTTGCAGGAGGAACGGGCTTTGATGTAGCATGGCAGGGAATAATGGTTACTGTTGTAACGGTTCTTGCTTATTTAATCGGTCATTATATGGAAATCGGCAGATGGGAATTTGTTAATAGCCCCGACGGTATGACAATGGCATTTTTAACTCTTTCCATGGCTGAAATCTTCCACAGCTTTAATATGAGAAGCAGACGCCAGTCCATTTTCTCAATTAAAGGACAGAACAAGATTTTGCTTGGCGCAATGGTTATTTCGCTTGTTCTTACAACAGCGGTTATCTATATTCCGTTCCTTAAAACAGCATTCGGATTTGAAAGCATTTCTCTTGCAGAATATGCAGTAGCAATGGCACTCGCCGTTTCGGTTATTCCGATTGTTGAAGCAGTTAAATTCATTCAAAGAAAACTTAATAAATAAGATGATATAAAAAATCCCGAAGACTTTATTTAAGCCATCGGGATTTTTAATTTTGTATTTAATTAAAGGAGCTCTGCAACAATGCTTCCCATTTCGGAGGTTGAAACCTTTTTAAGGCCTTCCTCGTAAATGTCGGGAGTTCTTGCAGTTGTGAGTGCCTTGTCAACAGCCGCTTCAATAGCATCTGCCGCCTCGATTTCACCGAATGTGTAGCGAAGCATCATTGCGCCTGAAAGAATTGTTGCAAGGGGATTTGCGCAGCCTGTTCCCGCAATGTCGGGAGCGGAGCCGTGAATGGGCTCGTAAAGTCCGAATGTGCCCTCGGCAAGCGAAGCTGAAGCAAGCATTCCGATTGAACCGCTAACCATTGAGGCTTCGTCTGAAAGAATGTCTCCGAAAATATTTGAGGTAACTATTGTGTCGAACTGATTAGGGTTTCTTACAAGCTGCATTGCACAGTTGTCAACATACATATATGAAACCTCAACCTCGGGATAACTCGGCTTTATTTCTTCAACAACCTTTCTCCAAAGGCGTGAGGAGTCCAAAACATTTGCCTTGTCAACGCAGGTAAGGCGCTTTGAACGCTTCATGGCGTATTCAAAACCGGCTTTAACTATTCTTTCAATTTCGGGCACGGTGTAACGCTCGGTATCATATGCTCCCACAACACCGTCTTTTTCGTATGTTCCTCTATCGCCGAAATAAATACCGCCTGTCAGCTCGCGCACGATAAGGATATCAAGTCCATCGCCGATAATTTCTTCCTTAATAGGAGATGCGCTTTTAAGGGGTGCAAAAATTTTTGCAGGGCGAAGATTTGCAAAAAGACCGAGAGCCTCGCGGATTGCAAGAAGACCTTTCTCCGGACGGTTGTTTCCGGGCTGGTTATCCCATTTCGGACCGCCGACAGCACCGAGAAGAACGGCATCCGATGCCTTACATGCTTTTTCTGTTTCCTCCGGGAATGGAACTCCGGCAGCATCAATAGCGCAACCGCCGAGAAGCTGATAATCATATTCGAATTTGAAGGCGAATTTTTTTCCTGCCGCATCGAGAACCTTAATACATTCATCAACGATTTCAGGTCCTATTCCGTCGCCTTTTAGGACGGTGATTTTATATTCTTTCACAATTATTCCTCCGTGTTTCAGTAATAACAATAAAATTGAATATGTTCAAAATCAGCAAACATCAAAGATTCCGGGCATTGTGTCGTCGCGCTGTGTGTCGCTTTGGTCGCGGTTGATAGCGCAGATAATACCCTTCATTGAAGCATATCCGATATTATGGCTTACGCCGATTCCGAAGATATCCTTGCCCTTCGGATTTTTAAGGTGAATATAACTGATTGCCTTTGAATCAGAGCCGACTGAAATTGCGTGCTCGCTGTAATCAACAAATTCGTAGTCACCGAGACCGATACTGTTCATTGCCTGACAGAATGCGCCGATAGGACCGCTTCCCGTTCCTTCAATTTTTACGGCTTCGCCGTTTTTATATTTGATTTCACCTGTAAAATGAACTGAGGTAAGGTAATCCTCTTCGTTCTTTTCTTCACTTATTCTGTAATTAACAAGCCTGTAAGGTCCGCAAACATTTCTGTATTCCTTTTGGAAAAGGTCGAAAACCTCGTTTGAAAGAAGCTCCTTGCCCTTTTCATCGCAGGCATGCTTAACTATTGCTCCGAATTCGGTGTGCATTGCTTTCGGCATTTTAATTCCGTATTCGTTTGCAAGAATAAATGCAGCACCGCCTTTGCCCGACTGCGAATTTATTCTGATAATGGGCTCATATTCTCTGCCAACATCAGCAGGGTCTATCGGAAGATACGGAACCTCCCAATAGGGGGTACTACTGTCGTCCATATACTGCTTTCCTTTGTTGATGGCATCCTGATGAGAGCCGGAAAAAGCAGTGAACACAAGCTCGCCTGCATACGGCTGGCGGGGAGGAACCTTCATATTGGTGTTTCTCTCATAAATCTCGCGGATTTCGTTTATGTTGTGGAAATCAAGCTTCGGATCAATCCCCTGGGTCCACATATTAAGAGCAAGAGTAACAATATCAACATTTCCCGTTCTTTCGCCGTTTCCGAAAAGAGTTCCCTCAATTCTGTCCGCTCCTGCAAGAAGTCCGAGCTCTGCCGCGGCTACACCTGTTCCTCTGTCGTTATGAGGATGAAGAGAAATGATTGCGGCATCTCTGTTTTTAAGATGAGTGCAGAAATATTCAATTTGATCTGCATATCCGTTAGGCGTTGAGCCTTCAACGGTTGACGGAAGATTAAGGATAATCGGATTTTCTTTAGTAATTTCAAGAGCATCCATAACCTCTTCGCAAATTCTAACGGCATTATCCATTTCAGTGCCCGAGAAGGATTCGGGGCTGTATTCAAAGCGAATGTTCATATCGGGGTGCTTTTCAAGCTCTTTTGCAGTAAGCTCTTTAATGAGCTTTGCACCGTTAACGGCAATATCAATTACGCCGTCCATATCCGTTTTGAAAACAACCTTTCTCTGAAGGGTTGAGGTTGAATTATAGAAATGAACAATAACATTTTTTGCGCCGTCGATAGCTTCAAATGTTTTTTTGATAAGATGCTCACGCGCCTGAACAAGAACCTGAATTGTTACATCGTCGGGAATATAGTTACCGTCAATAAGAGTTCTGAGAATTTCATATTCGGTTTCCGATGCAGAGGGGAATCCAACCTCGATTTCTTTAAATCCAACCTTAACAAGGGTTTGGAAAAATTCAAGCTTCTCCTGAAGATTCATTGGGTCAACAAGAGCCTGGTTTCCGTCTCTAAGGTCAACCGAACACCAAACGGGTGCTTTTTCAATTGTTTTTGAGGGCCATTTACGGTCCTTAATGTCTATCGGCTTAAAGCCGATATACTTTTCATAGCCTTTGTTCATTTGAAAAACTCCTTTCATTCAAAGGGGCAATAAAAAAGCCCCCATACAAAGTATAGGGGCGTAAAAACTACGCGGTACCACCCTATTTCAGCAGTTAAACTGCCCTTTAGCGTCAATCAACGCCTTAACCTGTAACGCGGTTAAACGGCATTTCCTATCAATTTCTGTTCAGAAACACAACTCCGCAGAGAGCTATACACCAAGGCTTTTGTAACGGCTTGCACCAACCGCCGTTTCTCTGAAAGCAAAAGGAATGGTCTTTTTCTGCTTCACAGTCTTTTATGGGTACTGTTAAATTTTCAGTAATACTATTATAGTTACAAATCAAAATTTTGTCAAGCATAAAATTCAAGGAAAAAGCTTTATCTTGTTCCGCCGCCCGAACCGCCGCCTGAAAATCCTCCTCCGCCTCCGAAGGAAGCCGAACCGCCCGAGCCTGAGCTTCGCGCCTCCGCCTCTTGAGAGCGTATAGAATTCATCATGCCTATGCAGTAGAGATGAATATAGTTTATATGATAAACATAATTGTCTATATCTTCAATATACTGGGGATAAACTTCTTTTAGCTGATTTGCAACCTTGTCGGCAATTCCGAGAAGCACGGCATAAACAAGGCAGTCCTGCCAAAGAACGCTTTCGTTTATTTCTTTTTCGGAAATAAGGGAGAAATCAAGCAGGTATTTCTTAAACCCGATTAATTCGGCAAGTTCTTTTTTTCCGTTTTCCGAAAGCGACCTCAAATCCTCATATCCGTAGTTTGTTAGGGGAATGGAAACCTTTGAGTAGCAGTCGCGGTTAATCAGAATGCTTTCACCGTCGGTATTACAGTCATCGAGATAGGTGCGAAGCCTTTTATAATGGTTTTCCGAATACTTTGAAAGCTCTTTTTCCTGAAGTATTCCATCACTGCCGGCAGCCGATGAAAGAATATTATAGAGGCGGCGGTTGAATGAGTTTTCATCCTCGGGAGGCTTAACCAGCCTGAGTGAAACCGTTTCACGCACCCTACCGAAGGCGCCGGTTGTTTCTTCTTTAACGCCTTCAATATTTCCTCTTGAAATCATTTGAAGAATTCTTGCTCCGATTATGTCTCCCTCACTGCATTGCTTAAAGGCGAGAGCAAGATTGTAGGAAACATTCAACTCGCCGTTGTTCGGAGTATCTCGGAAATAGCCGCATTCTTTTTCAAACCTTTTAAATCTTTTCTTTCGTGCGATAGCCGAAATTATAAGTGTGCCGAAAATAATAGCAATGACAAGGACCATGGCAGCGGCTATAATCGAAACAAAAACAGAGTCCTCATCGGTTTCGTAATCGCTTCCGTCAAAGGCTGTTTCTTTAAAATCCTCAAAGCTTTTGTTTCTGCTTTCAAGAGAAGAGAAAATTCCTTTTTCAAAGCCGCACATAATTGTTACATGGTTGTCGGAGTCAACATCGCTGCTTGTTTTTGCATAAATTGTTCCGTTATTCAAAAACTGTATATCTCCGTCAAATCCGAACGCCCAAATGTCTGAGTTGGAATCGGTGAGAGGTGTTCCGTCCGCCATTGATATGGTAACTGTAACAGCGGTAGGTCCGGTGTTCATTTCATCATTAACAAATCTGAAATTAAAGCCGTCCTCCTCGTCAAACGAGCCTACTAAATTCTTAACCGTATATTTTACTGTGTAGGTGTTGTTTGAATATTGGCTGATTCCCCAGCAAACCTCGTATCCGTAGTCGGTGTAATTCAGTCCGCATTTTCTTGCTTTTTCACTGAATGAGGCGTCAATATCCCAGCTATCCAAGGTTTCAAAGGCTCCGTTTTCGTCGGAAACCGTAAAATCGGTTATTTCAAGCTCTCCCTTTGTGTTAAAAGGATAATAGCATTCAGTACCCTCGTTGAAAGAGCCCTTCCAAACCTGGGTTATAACGGCAGAGCCGTCTTTATTAAGCGATGCATCAATATCTATGCTTGAAACGCGGTTGTCGGCATATGCGTTAACCGTGAAGCAAATAATTAACAGCATTAAGGTTGATGCAAAAAGTAATAGCTTTTTCACGGAAAACTCCTTATTTCATATTCGGCATGTCCTGTTTTTCTGTGGGCGTTTCAAGATACTGCTTCTGTGAAAACCCGAGCATTCCGGCAATAAGGCTTGTGGGAAACATTCTTATTGACCTGTTGATTTTTGTAACGCAGTCGTTGTAAATCATTCTGCTTTGGCGAACCTTGTTTTCGTATTCGTTAACAGAATTCATTGTTGTTTTGTAGTTTTCGCTCGCTTTCAAATCGGGATATTGCTCGGCAATAACGGAAATTCTTCCGAGAGCCTCCGAGAAAACAGCCTCCTGAGCTTCAACCTGTTCTCCGGTTGAGGAGGCGGTGATTGTTGCTTTTCTTGCATTAACTGTTTGAATAAGTGTTTCACTTTCGTGCTTTGCATAGCCCTTTGTTAAATCAAGAAGAGCGTTGAGAGCATCAAAGCGAGAGGTCATTTGAACTCCGATTTGGCTCATTGCGTTGTTAACATTTTCATCAAGCACAACAAGCTTTCTTTGAGTTGAAATAAACCATATTACTATAATTGCAATTAGTATAACAATGCAAATTAATGGAATCCATTTCATGTTTTTCCTCCGAAAAGGCGCTCAAACGAGCGCCTTGATATTACTGTTAATGATTATAATTTTGAGTATCCGTGACCGTTTGCAAGTGCATCAATTTTTTTGCCCTGCTTGCAAAGAGGGCATTCAAGAGCCGAATATGCTTCATAGCTCGATAAATCGTCTTTGGTAAAAATTGAGTTTACCTCTATTCCGTCAATATCCGAAATAGCACTGAAGGCGGCTGAAACGGCAATAGTTTTTCCGCCGTAGTATTTAACGCAGTTCATTCCTCTTCTGACTGTGTTTCCGCTTGTTATACATGACATGAGAATCAAAACCTTGCGGTTTTCTATCATCTTGCGAATATTATCGCGGAAAATCATATTTCCGGTTGCGTCATATTCGGGAGAGACGATATATATATCGTCCGACGGATTCGGAGAAAGCATGGATGCTTTTGTGAGCTCATCTGCTAAATAAGCACCGAGAGTTTCTGTTTCATAGAGGCAGAGGATTGTGTCAATATCAATGCCTCTTGCTTTGTAGTGCTCGGCAAGAAGCTTGGCGGCTTCAACGGAAACGCGATGATGATGTTTAATATCCGATGTGCCCACATAGCAGTTAAGATGCGTGTTAGCCGTAATAAAATGGCCTTCAATGGCATGAATAAAAACATTATCGTTTTTAAGTGAGGTAACTGTGTAAACATTGTTTTCCATAGTTAAAGCTCCTTTCAAAAAATATTATTTTTTCTCAATAATATAATATCATTTTTTAAAGCCCCTTTTCAACAGATAAAGTGTAGAAAAGGGGCTTTGAAATTTATGCAATATTACTAATCTTTTATTTTGTTAAATCAGCGATAACCTCGGATGCAATTAAAAGTCCTGCCGCTGAGGGAACAAAGGAAATGCTTGCGGGAGGATGAGCCTTGCAGGCGGGAGTTTCGGTTGAATAAAGAACCTTGGTGTGAGTTATTCCGTGCTTTTTGAGTTCGTACCTCATTTTTTTTGCAAGAGGGCAGTATTCGGTTTTTGCAAGGTCGCAAATCTTAAGAAGCGAGGGATTTAGCTTATTGCCCGTTCCCATTGAAGAAATAATCGGCACTCCTTTTTCATGGGCGTTTTTTATCAAAAAAACCTTGCTTTTTGTTGAATCAATCGCATCAACAATGTAGTCGTATTCAAGCTCAATGGGATTATCCTCGGAATAGAATTCGCAAATCGGAGTAACAATGCATTCCGGATTGATGTCGGCAATTCTTTCGGCGGCAAGCTGAGCCTTGGGCTTTCCTATGGTTGAATTTAATGCGTAAAGCTGACGGTTGATATTTGATATATCTATTGTGTCGGAGTCAACAACGGTTATTTTTCCCACTCCTGCTCTTGCGAGTGCTTCAATTACAAACGAGCCGACTCCGCCCGCTCCGAAAACGATTACGCTGCTGTTTTTAATTTTGTTGAAATTTTCTTCACCAATAAGAGAGATTGTTCTGCAAAAAGCTTCCTGCATTGAAATCACCGACCTCGGATATTATGAAAAATGCCTGAAATTAATCAGGCACATCTTTATTATTATACCACAAAAGCATATTCAGGTAAATAGATTTTAATAAAATAAATATGGTGAAAAGCAGGCTCAAAAGGTGTATAATATTATTAGGAACCGAATACTTGTGTTAAAATGAATAATAATAAAACAGAAGTTTGTTCCATCGCTTTGAAAAAAGCAAATATATCCTAAAGGGAGGTTCATTTTATGATTAACATTTCAGCAAGAGGGTTTGACCTTAAACAGGGAGCAAAGGACGGAATTGAGCAGGAGCTCAGAAGAGTTGAAAAAATGCTTCCGAAAAACGCCTCCTTTGATGTAACAATTTCAAAGGGCAAGGAAAACTATAAGTGTGATATTACCGTTAAAAATACGGGTTCATTTATCCGAGGTGAAGCCGAGGCACCTAAAATTGAGCCTTCAATTGACCTTGCAGTAGATGATTTAAAGAGAAAAATCCGTAAGCTCAAAACATATCTGACCGATAAAAAGCGCAAAGCGGGTATAGATGAAATCGCAAGTGCCTTTGAGCCCGAGGAAAACATAACGATGGAGGATTTCGAGGAATTCGATTCAGCTTCGGCAAGTATTAAGCGCAAAAAGAACATTTCACTTCAAATGATGACCGATGACGAGGCAATCGTTCAAATGGAAATGCTCGGACACAGCTTTTTCGTTTATCTCGGAACCGACGGAGAAACAAAGGTTGTTTATGCAAGAAAGAAAGGATACGGACTTCTTATTTGCGAATAAAATAAATTTTCAGCGGAGATGAGAAAATGACTGCTGAGGAGCAGGTTGTAAAAACACTTATTGAAAGAAAAATGAAAATCAGCTTTGCGGAAAGCTGCACCGGAGGAATGTGCTGCGAGAGGCTTGTGGGCGTTGAAAACACAAGCAGCGTTCTTGATGCCTCCTTTGTTACTTATGCAAATGAGGCAAAGGTTAAATATCTCGGAGTGAAGGCTTCAACAATAGAATGCTTCGGAGTTGTCAGCGAAGAGGTTGCCGCAGAAATGGCACGGGGCGTCGCTAAAGAAACAAATGCCGATGTCGGCGTGGGCGTAACGGGAATCGCAGGCCCGGGAGGCGCAACAAATAATAAGCCTGTAGGAATGGTTTGCTTCGGATTTTATGTTAAGGGAAGCGTTCAAACGGTAACAATGCAGTTTGGTGATATCGGCAGAGAAAAGGTGCGAAAAAGCAGCGCCGATTTCGTTTTCGAAACGCTGAATAAAATACTGTAAAAATAAACCCTCTTGAATGAAAAATTTCAAGAGGGTTTTGCTTTGTCTTACAGTCCGAAGCTGACGGATAAAGCCTCGTCAACCTTTCCCATATCTCCGCTGCCCAAAGAGCCCATTCGCTCTTTAAGTCTTCGTTTGTCAATAGTTCTCACCTGCTCAAGCAGAACAACGCTGTCTTTGGCAAGCCCGCATTGACCGGCATCAACCTGTATGTGCGTGGGCAAATTGTTTTTATCTGTAACGCTTGTTATTGCAGCGGCAATAACGGTTGGGCTGTATTTGTTTCCTATATCGTTTTGTACTATGAGAACAGGGCGTATTCCGCCTTGCTCCGAGCCGATAACAGGGCTTAAATCGGCATAATAAATATCCCCTCGCTTAATCGGCAATTTAATCAACCTCGCTTCACTTATTTTTCCTTTCGCAATTATTGTTGCCACATTAAAATTGTTTTAAACTTCCTTTCCCATTATATTCAAAAAATTTTTATCGGGCATTTTGTCAAATCGGAATAATGCATCATAGAATGTATAAATAACAAACAGCGCGGCGCGCATATTGCGCCGGTAATATTCAGCGGGCTTATTCGCCTGCGGTAAGCCTGTAAAAATTTGTGCGGGCAGAAGGGTTAAGAAAATATGGAAAAATACGAAGATCTTTTTAAGCCTTCATTTTTGAAGCAAAGAGAAATGACATCATTCCCCGAAGATTACAGCTTGGCAATGGCTTATGTGCCGTTTCAAATCTGTGAGAAAACATATGACCTTGAAAAAGCATTCGAAGCAGGAACGCTTTATCCCGAACTCAACAAGCCGTTTTGCAGGGGGAGGTCAATGAGATGAGCAGAGAAAAGAATCTTTTAAACAGGCTTTCTGCCGTTCAGTTTGCTCTTTGGGAAACGCATATGTTTCTTGATACGCATCCCGGAAACGAGGAAGCACGAAGAATGCATGAGAGCTATCAAAAAAAGTTTGAAGCACTGAGAAAGGAATATGAGGAAACCTGCGGACCCCTTACGCTCAGCGGGGAAAACAGCGACGAATGGGTTAAAAACCCGTGGCCGTGGGATGTTGAGCACAATAACTGCTGAAAATCTAAAAGCCGTGAGAGAACTTTCTCTCACGGCTTTTTTCAATCCTTTGATTTGTAGTATAGCATGCAGTGGCAATAGCCTTCAAATTCGGGGTCGTTTATCTGCTCGCGAAATTCCTTGCAAATGCATTTGTTTTCAGGAGTTTTTTCAATTCTGCACGGGCAGTAGCCGTCCTTTGCTTTTAATCCCTCTTTGATTTTTTTAACAATTTCTTTGTTCTCATTTAGCTTTACTGCCATGCTATACACATCTCTCTTTCTGTTGTATCTATACTCTTATTATAGCCATAAAGAATTATATTTCAATAAAAATAAATAATTAAAAAATTTAAAATAGTTTATATAAAGGTTGAGTTTATTTTGCTGTTGTGTTAAAATGAAATAACATTGGATTAATTATTATAACAGGAGAAGAATTATGATACCGTTAATTCCAATTCCAAAGAAGTATGAAGAAAAAACAGGAAGCTTTAAGCTCGGTAAAAAATGCAAGGTTTATTCCGAGTTTGAGCTTGAACTTCTTAAAGCGGAAAGAAGCGAGGATGCAAATCTGCGTATTGTTAAAAACGAAGGTCTTGCTCAGGAAGAATATACTCTTGATATTAATGAAGAGGGTGTGTTCATAAGTGCTGCTACCGAAACAGGCGCATACTATGCTCTTCAAAGTCTTCGTCAGCTTGCAAAAACAGATACGGGAGTTTTTTGTGCTCCGTATGTTTCAATTAAGGATTCTCCGAAATATTCGTGGAGAGGTCTTTCTCTTGATGAAAGCCGTCACTTTTTCGGAATGGAAGAGGTTAAAAGGCTTCTTGATTTTATGTTTATGTTTAAATTAAATGTTTTTCATTGGCATTTAACAGACGATCAGGGTTGGAGAATTGAAATAAAGAAATATCCTCTCTTAACCGAAATCGGCTCTAAGCGTAAGGAAACGCAAATCAACGGCTGGGGCAAAAGCGATGTTATTAAAGAGGATTATTCGGGATTTTACACTCAGGAGCAGATTAAAGAGGTTGTTGAGTATGCTTCAAAAAGAGGGATAATGGTTGTTCCCGAAATAGATATGCCTGCTCATTTTGCGGCTGCTATGGCTGCGTATCCGTGGCTTGCCTGCCGTGAACTCGAGCGCGAGGTTCCGGGCTATTTCGGAGGCATGGTTCCGCTTAAAAGAGGAATTAAGGATTGGAACAGAACTGCCTGTCTCGGAAAAGAAACAACATTTGAGTTTATTTATAATGTTATTGATGAAATAACAGAGCTTTTCCCCGCTCCTTATTTTCATATCGGCGGCGATGAAGCGCCAACGGACGAATGGAAAAAATGCCCGAAATGTCAGAGCCTTATGAAGGAACACGGAATGGCGGATGAATACGACCTTCAGGCATATTTTAACAATGAAATATTAAAATATGTTGAGAAAAAGGGCAAAAGACTAATCGGCTGGAATGAAATTCTTAAAAGCAAAACAATCAGCAGGGATGTTATCGGTCAGTATTGGACTCCTAAGAGAGACAAGAATGTTGAAATTCACGCTAAATGCGGCGGCGACTTGATTTTGAGTAATCACCGTTCATTCTATTTTGATATGCCTTATGCGCAGTATCCGCTTGATTTTACATATAAATTTGATCCCGAAAGGTATCACATTACGGGAGAAAGCCTTAACAGGGTTCTCGGTGTTGAAGCCGAAACATGGACTGAGTGGATAGACGGAAAAGAAAAGCTTGAGTTTAATCTTTTCCCCCGTGTAACTGCACTTAGTGAGGTGGCTTGGTCACCGCAGGAGAGGATGAATTGGAAAAGCTATAAAACCCGCCTTGATATACTTAAGCCCACTCTTAAGGAGCTTGGAATAGGCTATGCGAGAGACGGAGTTTCACTTCCGAAAAATTTGTTTGAGCGCGCCCGTATCAGAAAGCAGTTCCATGCAGGAGATACACATCTCGAGCTTAAACTTAATAAAAAATATTCAGACTAAGGAGAAATGAGAGATGAAATTTAAGGATTTCCCTCAGGCAGTTATCAATGAAAATGTTGATTATACTGTCAAAGAGATTACAAATGTAATCAAAAAGTACGGACCCCGCGAGTCCGGAAACGAAAACTGCTTTGCGGCACAAAAGCACATGAAAAAAGAGCTTGAGATGTTTTCGGATGAAGTTCATTTTGAGGAATACAAAATGGCTCCCAAAGCATTTTTACATTTCACAAAGCTCGTAAGCTCTGCCTGCATTATTGCAGTTATTGCCTGTGCAATACTTCAGTTCCTCGGAGTTATGCCTTTAACAAACACAAATCCGTGGCTCGTTGCGCAGATTGTTGTTACGGCTGTTGTTGCAATAAGCCTTTTTATTACCGGAATGGAATTCCTTATGTACAAGCAGTTTATGGATCCGCTCTATAAAAAAGTTACCGGTCACAATCTTGTTGCAACAAGAAAGCCAACAGGAGAGGTGAAAAGAAGAATTATAATCAGCGGTCACTGTGATTCCGCATATGAGTGGCGCCATATTTACTACTGCAAGGGCAAAGGAATGACTATTTTTATGGCAGGCACAATTGTTTCTGCTTTTGTTTCATTTGTAATCGGCGTTCTTTCAATTATTTTTTCTTTAACGGGCGCAGATAATGCTTTTTGCAATTTCTTTGTAAATTACGGCTATTACTGGCATTTCTTTACTGTTCTTAATATGATTACTCTTTTGCTGTTTGTTGATTTTAAAACAATTTCTCCCGGCGCAAATGATAATCTTACAGGAACATATTCCGCTGTAACTGCTTTAAGAATGCTTGATCAGGCAGGTGTTGAATTTGAAAACACCGAGGTTGTTTGCATGGTAACAGACGGCGAAGAAGCAGGACTTAGAGGAGCAAAGCAGTTTGCAAAGGACCATTATGAAGAGTATGTAAATTCGGGCGTTGAAACTGCCGTTCTTTGCGTAGATACCCTTACAGACCTTGAATATCTCAATGTTTATAATAGGGATATGACGGGAACTGTTAAGCACAATCCTAAGTTTTCACAGCTTGTTATGGATTCGGCAAAGGATGCAGGACATGATGACCTCAAGTTTGCAAATGTTTTCTTCGGTTCTTCCGATGCCGCTGCATTTACTCAAAAGGGAATAACAGCTACCTGCCTTGCCGCTATGGATCCCACTCCTGCCGATTATTATCATAACCGCAGAGACAGCTATGACCGCCTCGTTCCCGAAGCAATTAAAACAGGCTATGAAGTTGTTATTTCAACAATTCTTAATTTTGACGAAAAAGGTCTTAACTGATTAATATGAGAAAATCCGGACTGTTTACAGTCCGGATTTTTTTATGCAAAATAGCTTTCCTCAAACATTTTGTTTATTTCATTAACAAGAGCCTTGTGCTCGGGCTTGTCTAACCTTCGGTCGTTTTGAACAATATCCTCGGCGCATTTTCTTGTTGCTTTTAAAAGCTCCATATCGTTAACCATATCGGCAATTTTTAGTTCAGGGAGTCCGTGCTGTCGTTTTCCGAAGAAATCACCGGGTCCTCTGAGCTTCAGGTCAACATCTGCAATTTTGAAGCCGTCCGAATATTTCTTCATCGTTGCAAGGCGTTCCTTTGCACTTTCGCTTTTACTGTCCGAAACAAGTATGCAGTATGACTGAGAAGAGCCTCTGCCAACTCTTCCTCTGAGCTGATGAAGCTGTGAAAGACCGAATCGTTCCGCATTTTCAACAAGCATTATTGTTGCCTCGGGAACATCAACGCCAACCTCGATAACCGTTGTTGAAACAAGAATTTGAACATCCCCGCGAGCAAAAGCATTCATTGCTTCCTCCTTCTCCTTAGGCTTCATTTTTCCGTGAAGAAGCGCAAGGGAATAGCCCTTAAAAGCACCGCTTGAAAGCTTTTCGGCGTATTCCTTAGCCGCAGTAAGCTCTGAGGCAGCTTCGCTTTCGTCAACAAGGGGGCAAACTATGTATGCTCTTTTGCCGTTGTCGCAAGCCGTTCTGATAAATTTATATATTCTGTTGTGATATGACGAATCAACAACATCGGTGCGGATTTTTTGCCTGTTCGGCGGGAGCTCGTCAAGAATACTGATGTCAAGCTCGCCGTAAACAATCATTGCAAGGGTTCTCGGTATGGGAGTTGCGCTCATAACAAGCGTGTGCGGATTTGTTCCCTTCATTGCAAGCTCCGCTCTTTGATTAACACCGAAACGGTGCTGTTCGTCGGTTATAACCAGTCCGAGCCTTTTAAATTCAACATCGTTCTGAATAATGGCATGAGTGCCGATTATAAGGTCTGTTTCGCCCTCGGACAGTCTTTTTTTAATTTCTCTTTTTTCTTTCAGCGTTGTTGAGCCTGTCAGAAGCTCTGTTTTAATTCCGGAATTACCGAGCAGCTTTGAAAGGGTTTCAAAATGCTGAGATGCAAGAATTTCCGTGGGAGCCATAAGCGCGCATTGATATGAGCTTTTAACTGTGGAATATATTACTCCGGCGGCAACCGCTGTTTTTCCCGAGCCTACATCACCCTGAAGAAGCCTGCTCATCGGCTTTGAGCTTTGCATATCCTTAATGCATTCTTGTGTTGCTCTCTTTTGCGCATTTGTGGGAGTAAAGGGTAAAAGAGAGTAAAATTCCTCGCTGAAATCTTCTTTTATAACAATATCTGTTTTTTCTGATTTGCTGTTTTTGAGCATTAAAAGACCGAGCTGAAGAACAAGAAGCTCCTCAAAAGCGAGCCTTTTCCTTGCTTTTTCAATGTTTTCCATGCTCTGCGGAAAATGAATTTCTCTTATAGAAAAGTCAAGCGACGAAAGAGAATACGCTTTTAAAATTTCCTCGGGCAGAGTTTCGTGGAGAGAATCGGCATCGGACAGAGCTTGGTGTATAACCTTTTCAATAGCCTTTGAATTAAGCTTATCGGTTGCTCTGTAAATGGGGTGAATTGATTTTGCATCGGAAAGCTTTTCAATTTTCGGAGAGCTCATTGAGGCAGATGTAAGGCTTTTTTCAAGCTTTCCGTAGAGAATATACTCTTCATAAATTCTCAGGCTTTCAGCAAGGTATTTATTATTGAAAATTGTAACTGCAATAATGCTTTCACCGTCTGAGAATTTGCATTTATAAAGAGTGAGGCCTTTTCTTATTTTATGTTCGTTAACAACGGATATAAGAGTTGCCTCAATGCAAGCATTTTCGTTTTCCGGCGCATTTTTAACAGTTGTTGTTTTGCTTAAATCGAGATATGAGCGCGGATAAAAATTAATAAGGGCGCCAACGGTGAAAATGCCCAGCTTGTTAAACAAGCGGGCACGCTTCTCACCAACGCCCTTTAGATATTGAATATTTTTTTCGCTGATATCCATATATTATTCCACTGAAATAATGTAGTAGTAAATCGGCTGACCGCCGTTAACAACGGTAACTTCCGTTCCGGCATATTTTTCCTTCAGCCTGTCGGCAAGCTCCTGAGCCTGCTCCTCGGTTGAATCTTCGCCGTAAATCAAAGTGATTAATGAGTGCTTTTCAATGTCAAACAGCTTGTCTGCCGTGCGGTAAGCAATCTCTGAAACCTTGTCGCCGATATATTTTATTTTACCGTTGCAAAGGCCCATAATCTGACCTTTTTTAATTGGCTTTCCGTCAATATCCGAATCTCTTGCGGCAAAGGTAATGCTTCCGGTTTCAACGCTTTTTGCCGCCTCCATCATTTGGAGCTGATTATCTTCTGCGCTTGCCGTATCGTCAAACATAAGCATTGCGGAAATTCCCTGAGGAATTGTTTTTGTGGGAAGAACGATAACCGTTCTGTCTTTAGCAAGCGGAATTGTTTGCTCGGCCGCCATAATAATATTTTTGTTATTAGGAAGAACAAAAACGGTTTTAGCGGGTGTTGCGAGAACTGCATTGAGAATATCATCGGTGGAGGGATTCATTGTCTGTCCGCCGCTCACGGTTTTATCCGCGCCGAGCTCGCAGAACAGCTCGCTGAGTCCTTCTCCTGCACAAACGCAAACAAATCCGAAATCGTTTTCGGGCTCTGCAACGGTGGGCTGAATAAGCTTCTTGCCGTCTTCAACGCCGAGCTCCGCATTTTTGTGCTGATAGCGCATATTGTCTATCTTTATGTTAATAAGCTGACCGTATTTAAGTGCCGCCTGAATAACATTTCCCGGTTCGTTTGAATGAACATGAACCTTGATAATGTTTTCATCGTCAACAACAACAACGCAGTCGCCGATTGACCGGAGATAAGCGTTGAGCTTTAAAGAATCCTTTTCGGATGCGTTTTTGCTTCTTTCAATTAAAAATTCCGAGCAGTAGCCGAATTCAATATCTGAGGAAGCATCTGCAACAGCGCTTTTCTGCGGAATTGAAACGGTTGCAACGGAACTGCCTTGCTCCGATTCAATAATTCCATTGTTTTTAAAAACGCTTTCAATTCCTTCAAAAATAAGAACAAGTCCCTGACCGCCTGCGTCAACAACGCCTGCTTTTTTAAGAACGGGAAGCTGTTCGGGGGTTTTTGCAAGAGCCTCTCTTGCCGCATCAAGTGCCGCAGCACAAACAGCCATAGCATTGTTTTCTTCCTTTGCTTTGGCATTTGCCGCCTCACTTGCCTTGCGAATAACTGTTAATATTGTTCCTTCGGTGGGCTTCATGACAGCCTTGTATGCCGCGTTAACACCTTTCTCAAATGCTTCGGCAACGGCTTTTCCGTCTGCCTCTTCAAGCTCCTTAAAGCCCTTTGCAAAGCCACGGAAAATAAGGGAAAGAATAACTCCTGAGTTACCCCTTGCTCCGCGAAGAAGTGCGGAAGCGCATTTTGAAGCCGCCTCAGAAACGGAGCAGCCGTCTTCAAGAACAGAAACCTCTTTAGCGGCAGCGCCGATTGTCATACTCATATTTGTTCCCGTATCACCGTCGGGAACAGGGAAGATGTTGAGCGCGTCAACATCGTGTCTGTGATTAGCTATGTTGTTGGCCGCGGAGATTATTCCGTCCCGAAACATTGAGCCTGTTATCATTTTGGAATACCTCCGTTAGTTTTTAAGCTGGTCAACATAAACATTGACCTTTGAAACCTTAAGATTAGTTGCTTTTTCAACGGTGTAGCGAACCTTGTTAACTATGCTGTCTGTAATTGCGCTGATGTTAACACCGTATGAAACCGCAATATGAAGATCTATAATAAGGCTTCCGTTAACGCTCTTAACGGCAACGCCCTGGTTGGTTTCGTCTATATCAATATCAACCTTGTTTTTTATTACCGAACGCAGTGACTGAACAGGATTGGAGCTTACCATTCCCGCAACTCCGAAGCAGGAGGATGCGGCATTACCGACCAGTCTTGCAAAATAATTGTTTGTTATTTCAATATAACCGTTTGGATTTTCATATTTTATCATATGAACACACCTCCGTATTATCTTAGTATAACATTCTTTTAAATAATAATCAACACTCAGAAATACCAGTCCTGAATATTTGAAAAGCAGTTTAAATATGTTCCCTGCATATCGCCGTACATAGCCTTTGAATAGCAAATCATTCCCTTGCGGTAAACAACGGGAATAAAAGGCGTTTCATCATTAAATGCAAGAATGAAATCTCCGAGCTGAAGCTCACCCGAAAGGTATTTTTTGTAGCTTTCGGCGCAAACGCTGTTTTCATTATCAATTCCGTATGATGTTGAACCGCCCTTCTTAAGAAAGGTGTTAAAATTCATATCGTTGCTGAGCTTTGTTTCGCCGATATAAATGTCAAACGCATGCTCCTTGAGCGCCTGCTTATAGTCTTTATATGAATATTCTTTGTAATCAACCGAAAAGCCTGCTGCTTCAAGCTGGGATTTAATCAGCTTTGCCGCTGCCGTGCGGTTTGTGTTTTTGTTAACAACAAGCCTTAGCTTAAGCTGTTCGGGAGCATAGCCGCTTTGAGCAATGGATTGCTTTGCGGCAAGAGTGTTTGCACTTTCTTCAAATATTTTTGTATTAGGAGCAAGCTCGAAAACAGGATTGTAAACAGATGTTGCAACAGAGGCATAATTCTGGTAAGCGCTTTTTGCAATAACTCCTCGGTCAACGGCAAGGGATATCGCTCTGCGGATAAACTTGTTGCAGGTGATTGACTGCGAATTATAATTGAGACCGATATAAACAAGATTGTTCATTTGAACTGCTTTTGTTTGGCAGGTCATTTTTGTTGCGGCGCCGTTGCTCAAATCTCTGAAGGCAAAATTAATATTTCCTATATTAATTGCATTATCTATTGATTCATCGGAAACAACATTTAAAAGATTGACTGTTGTAATATGGGGCTTAAATCCGTCATTATTGCAAGCCTTCAGAACGATTTTAGAATTTTGCTTTTCAAATTTATATCTTCCGCTTCCGATAGGAAATTCATATTCGGAAGAGCAGCTCCCGTAGAGAGCAATCGGGAAGGTTAAAAGATTGTGTGCGTATGGATTGGGATAAGAAAGTGAAAAAACAACGGTGTCCTTTGAATCTGCATAAGCATAAGATATTGCTTTAAGGCTGTTAGAATAAGCCGGAGAATTTTTTGCAAGATTAAAGGAATAAACAACATCGTCGGCAGTTAAGTTATCGCCGTTTGAAAATGTTTTTTGCTTAATTTTAACGCTTAGAGTGGTGCTTGATGAATAATTGTGAGAAACGGCAATACTGTATTGAGCCGAAAAGTTTTCATCAAGTATAAAAAGAGAGTCAAAAACAAGAGTTGCAAGAATTTGATTGTTCAGCGTTTCTGCTTTAAAAGGGTCAAGAGAGTCCGATTGAGTGTAGCTCAAAATAAAGCTTTTGTCGTCTGTTTTAAATTCAGTTGTGCTTACGGGAGCTGTTGTGGTGGTTTCATCGGAATTTTTCGTGCCTGTGCAGGAGGCAAAAGAAAAGGAAAGCAAAACGCAGAGCATAATAGCTAAAGCCTGTTTTAATTTCATTTAATTTATCTCCTTATTGCCTGTATTGAAACGGCAAGGCCGCTCTTTTCATCAATTTCCATAACGCATCCTTCAAGAACGCACGGCCCGTCGGGATTTTTAAATCTTACGGGAAGATTGGTTCTTATTTTCTCTATTGCAAGCGCGGGTTCAACTCCGAGCACACTGTAATAAGGTCCGGTCATTCCGATATCGGAAATGTAGGCGGTTTGGCAGGGAAGAATTTGCGCATCGTTTGTTTGAACATGGGTATGTGTTCCGAAAACGGCGGAAACCTTTCCGTCAAGATAAAAAGCAAGCGCACGCTTTTCGGCAGTTGCTTCTGCGTGAAAATCAACAATAATTATTTTCGCACCGCTTTTTCTTGCAAATTCTATTTCTCTGTCTGCTGCATCAAACGGGCTTTCAAGATTATCAAGATAAACCGTTCCCTGAAGATTAATAACAGCCGCCTGAGTTCTTCCCAAATCAACGAGAGCACAGCCGTTTCCGGGAGCGCTTTTGTGGAAATTTGCAGGTCGGATAATATCGCTGCGACTGTCAAGAAACGGGTAAATCTCGCTCCTTTTAAGCGCATGATTCCCGAGAGTAATAACATCGGCACCGCTGTCAAAAATCTGCTGAGCGCTCTGCGGAAGAATTCCGTTGCCGATTGCCGAGTTTTCACCGTTAACTATAACGAGGTCGGGTTTATATTCCTTTTTAAGTTTCCAAAGTTCTTTTTGAAGATAGTTGCATCCCTGAGAGGAAACAACATCGCCTATTGCAAGTATTACCATTTTGCACCGATTTCTATATATAATAATATTATTATACTATACCGATGATAAAAAAACAAT
>CAMFBH010000001.1 GCA_945948515.1 uncultured Clostridia bacterium | reverse complement strand
AGCAAAATATGCCATCATTATTAAATAAATTATGTTTAGAAAACAATGTAAACATGATACAAACTACTCCTTCAAGATATTCAACTATTTTTGAAAATAAAGAAAATTTAACATTTACTAAAGGAACTTAAAGAATATTAATAAATTTTAAAGGGGTTTTAATTTAACCAATTATTTGTTATGATTTAAGATTTCCAGCATTTTCAAATAATTATTAAGATTTAACTATTTGTGTAGCATAATGGCCTTAAATACGTTAATATGCCTATTAATAATTAGTTAAAAGTACATCTATAACAAATCAATGTTATACTTTATTTTGTAATAGATCTCAAGATGAAAATTATTCTTAAGGTTTGTGTTCAGATTTTATGGGAAAAGAACTAAATTATCATGAAATTAATAGTTAAATATAAGTATATAATATATAAATAAATAATTGTAAAGACTTTAAATAGTAATTTAATATGTAAAATGATAAAGATGAATTTATAATAAATAATATTGAAACAAAAATATTTAACATTTAATGATTTAATCATTACTTTTCCTCAGGTGAAATATTATTTTATTCAATTTATTTTAATCTATTATTAATATCATTTTTATATTCTTAAAATGTTTAAGCAAGCATAATATTTTATTTATTAAAATTATCTTATAACCCTTTAATTATATTATTTTATAAACTATCTGATGAAATTGGTGAAGATGCGTTTTTCCCTCTCCGGCGCTTCAATGCCGCTTTTCTCGGCACATTCAAGGCTTTTCATAAGCCAAGCCATATTTCTTGCGAGAACGCGCATGGTTTGAAGCCCCTCCTCATCCTGAAGAACCTGCTCGGGAACAGCGCCGTGAACCATATTCCAATACTGCGAGGAAACAACAATCATTTCGCTGATTGTGGGATATTTCATTAAATCATCTATTGCACAGGTTGTTCCGGCACGGCGCGCAGAGGCAATAACAGCGCAGGGCTTACGGCGAAAAACACGCGAGCCCGAATAAAAAACTCTGTCAAGAAGTGAGAGAACTCTTCCGCTTGCGTGAGCGTAATAAACAGGAGAGCCGAAAACAAAGCCGTCTGCCTTTTCTGCTTTTTCAAGGAATGTGTTAACCGCGTCTCCGTTAAATACACATCTGTTATTTTTTGCTATTGCACAGCCTCCGCACGCAACGCAGTCCTTTATTTCCTCTCTTCCCATCCAAAAAATTTCGGATTCAATTCCGTTTTCGGAAAGTGTTTTTGCAATTTCATTGAGTGCCGTATAAGTGCAGCCGTTTTCATGCGGACTGCCGTTGAGCATTAAAACCTTCATTATTCCTCCACCCCGTATTTTTTATGATTTACATATCTGCGCTGACCTACTGAATTTTTCTTGTATTCAACAGCGCACTGCGGACATTTTGAAATGCACGCCATGCAGTGAGTGCAGTTTCCGTTCCACTTCGGCTTTGAGTCTTCAAAGGTTATATTTCCCATTGGGCAAACCTCTGCACACGCCTTACAGGAATTGCATTTATCCGTTGTATAAAATCCTTTATCTTTAACGAAGAATTTATAGAAAACAGGGTTAACAACGCCGCTCATAAGCTTACCCGAAGCACCTGACTTGATTTTTTGAAGAGGAAGCTCCTCTGAAATTCTTGTTGCAATAATCGGAATTTTTTTATTTGCCTCAAACATAATTGCTTTTTCCTGAAATTCATCCGGGGTTTTAAACATGGCAATATAGTTTTCGGGCATTACGATTTCTCCGAGCCCCATATATTCAAGCCCTTTATTATTGCAAAGCCTTTCAAGGTACTTCTGTGCATTTCCTGTTTCTCCTCCGCAGGTCATAACAAAATACATTTTTTTGTTTCCCGAAAGCTCCGCGTTCAATATTGCTTTTTCAACAACCCTCGGCAAGCGCCACGCATACGTGGGAGCGCAAACTACAAAGGGCTTTTCGGAATGAAAGCTTGCATTTTTCCCGCTTTTTATTACTTCAAAAAGATTTACAAGCTCAGTATCGCCGCATAATTTTGAAATAGCCTCGGCGGCATATCGGCTGTTTCCCGTACCGCTGAAATAAAGAATCATCTTTTTTCCTTCTTTTTCCTTTTTGTTATATTATATTTACTTCAACGAAATAAATCAAGACAAAAGTAAACACCGCAGGATAATTTCCCGCGGTGTTTACTCATATATTTTTTAGGAGGATTGTTTTGATCCTGTATATCGAAGAAAGAAAAGATAGAGCATAAACAAAAGCTCTTCTCTGTTAATTTTGTCGGTCATCGCCCGTATAGTTCTGCCGAGCTCCTTTTTCCAAATGCTTCTTATTCTTTTTGATTTAGGTGTTAAAAACACGGTTTTTTTGCCGTTTACCCTGAACACGCTCACAAGACCGTCTGCCTCAAGCAAATCGCATTGCATTTCAACATCTTCTATTCTTCTTGAAAATGCCTTTGAAAAGGTTTCAACCGAAACGCCGTCATTGTTGCAAAACATCCAAATAAGATAACAACTGTCGTTTCCTGTTTTTTCTTTAATATATTTCACCGATTTAAAGCCTTTAATTTCATTAACTATGGGTTCAACAAAATCCTTTTCGGTAATTTGAATTTCATTTTGCATTAAAAAATCCCTCCCGTTATTAGTTATTACAGTATTATTATAGGCATTTTTTGTTAACGAATATTCCGAAAGTTATTAAACCGTTCTGAAAAAAATATGAAAAAACTGTATCGGCTTAATTGTTTGTTAAAATTTGGGCATACAACAGGAATAACATACGATATATAAAACCACAAGTCCTTGTAATATTTATGTACGAATTGTAAATTCGGTATTCACTAAACCACAATATATTGAAAAAATGTCGAAAATATGCTATAATAACATCACTATATAGTAAGAACGCAAAAATGGTGTTAACACAATCCGACACCGAAAGGAGGAGTTTCGTGGAGGTTTATATTTTTTGGGCTGTTCTGATTATTGTTTTCGGAATAATTGAGGGTGTTACCGCCCAGCTTGTTTCAATTTGGTTTGTTGCAGGCTCGGTTGCGGGGCTGATAAGCGCGGTATGCGGAGCTCCCGTTGCACTTCAGGCCGCTATTGCCGTAATTGTTTGCGTAGCCGCCCTTGCAATAACGCGCCCCCTTGTTAAAAAATATATTACTCCGAAAGCACAGCCGACTAACGCCGACAGATGCATTGGCGAAAGCGCGGTTGTTATTCAGAGCATAGACAATTTAAAATCAACAGGTCAGGTTAAGTGCGGCTCAAACATATGGAGCGCGCGCTCGGAAAACGGAGAGCCTATAAGCGAGGGCTCCGTTGTTACAGTTAAAAAAATTGAGGGAGTAAAGCTTATTGTTTCTCCCGATAATAAAACAGAAAATTAAAATAAATTATAAAAGGAGAATTTTTTATGGGTTGGGTATTTCTTGCAGTTATTGTTATCGCAATTGTTTCTCTTGTTCTTGCAAACATCAGAGTTGTTCCGCAGTCAAAGGCTTTCGTTATCGAAAGGCTCGGAACCTATTTCGGAACATGGGAAACAGGTCTTCATGTTAAAATTCCGTTTATCGACAGAATTGCAAAGGTAGTTTCTCTTAAAGAGCAGGTTGTTGATTTTAAGCCTCAGCCTGTTATCACAAAAGATAATGTTACAATGCAGATAGACACGGTTGTTTTCTTCCAGATAACAGACCCCAAGCTTTACACCTACGGTGTTGAAAGTCCGATTTCCGCCATTGAAAATCTCAGCGCAACAACGCTCAGAAACATTATCGGTGAGCTTGAGCTTGACTCAACTCTCACCTCAAGAGACACAATTAACGCAAAAATCAGAGTTATTCTTGACGAGGCAACGGATCCCTGGGGAATTAAGGTTAACCGCGTTGAGCTTAAAAACATTATTCCCCCGAAAGAAATTCAAGACGCAATGGAAAAGCAAATGAAGGCTGAGCGCCAGCGCCGTGAGGCTATCCTTACCGCAGAGGGCGAAAAAGCAAGCCGAATTCTTGTTGCCGAGGGTCACAAGGAATCAAAAATTCTTGAAGCAGAAGCAGAAAAGAAATCTGCCATTCTCCGCGCCGAAGCAGTTAAGGAAGCAAAAATCCGCGAGGCAGAGGGTGAGGCTGAGGCAATCAGACAGGTTCAAACAGCAACGGCAGAAGCAATTAAGCTTCTTAACGAGGCAGATGCAAACGAAGCCGTTATCAAGCTCAAGAGCCTTGAGGCATTTGCAAAAGCAGCCGACGGTCAGGCGACAAAAATCATTATTCCCTCCGAAATTCAGGGTCTTGCAGGTCTTGCCGAGGGAATCACCGAAAGCGTTAAGAAATAAATAATCATTTTCAAAAACATTTCTTATTGTGAGAAAAGGCTTGAATGCTATCATTCAAGCCTTTTTATTTGTATGCCTGTATTCTGATTTCAATTAATCCGGATTTACTTTTAACCTTTTGGTTTTGCAATGCTGTAAGTATGCTTTAAACGATATGGCTCAGGACGAAAGCAATAAATAAAAAAGAAGGTTCATCTGAACCTTCTTTTGTTTTTGTATATAAATCGTATCAGCCGTTTTTTGCTGCAACATAGGGTGCAATTGCGGCAGCCGTTTTGATAATCGGCATTGTTTGAAGAACGATTTCTCCGGGACCTGTAATCTTTGTATTGAAAAGACCTTCTCCGCCGAGGAAAATATTCTTTGCTCCCTTAACCGTTTGAATATCGAGGGTGCAGGTTGCGCTCATCATTACAAGATATCCCGAGCTCACAACCATGCTCTGACCCGGCTCAAGAGTGTACTTAACCGCCGTACCGTCTATTTCAACAAACGCAAGTCCGTTTCCGCTGAGCTTCTGCATAATAAAGCCCTCTCCTCCGAAAAGTCCTTTTCCGAGGCTCTTATTTAGGAACATTGAAATCTCTACGCCCGTTGTTGAAGCAAGATATGCGGATTTCTGGCATATGTATTCTTTTCCCGGACCCACCTCAAGAGGAACAATATCTCCGGGGAAGGAAGAAGCAAATGCAATCATTCCCTGGCCGTTTCTTGCGGTATAAACATTTTGGAAAAGAGATTCCCTTGTCATCATTCTTGAGAAAACCTTACCGATTCCGCCGTTTGAGGTTGTTTGCATTTCAACATTTGAACTCATCCAGCTCATTGCTCCGCTTTCGCAAAGCAACGCCTCGCCGTTTTCAAGAGTGCAAATTACCACCGGAAGCGGTGCACCTTTAATTTCGTATTTCATTGAGATCCCCTCTCTCATAATTTATCGACTTTATTCTACCATATCGTCCATATTCTGTCAACGAACTTAGCTTACGCGCAATAAATATTTTATAATTTTATTATTGCAATAAGAGAACAATAAGTATATAATAGCGTATGAATAAAATCCTAAATTGTGAACCGGGTGATTATATGAACGCTTTTATGGATAAAGATTTCCTGCTCGAAAACGAAACGGCAAAAAAGCTTTTTCACGAATACGCTGAAAAAATGCCCATCTGTGATTACCACTGCCACTTAAGTCCTCAGGAAATTTATGAAAACAAAGCTCCCGAGGATATTGCTCAAATTTGGCTAAAGGGCGACCATTACAAATGGAGAGCAATGCGCTCCTGCGGTGTTGATGAGGAATACTGCACGGGAAACAAAAGCGGCAGAGAAAAATTCAGAGCATTTGCAAAGGCCCTTCAATACTGCATAGGCAATCCGCTTTACCACTGGGCTCACCTTGAGCTTCAACGCTACTTCGGAATTGACACTCCGCTTTCTCTTAAAACGGCAGACGAGATTTATGACAGGGCAAACGAGGCTATAAAAAACGGAGACTTTACTCCTCAGGGACTTATCAGGCGTTCAAATGTTAAAGCTCTCTGCACAACGGACGACCCCGTTGATTCTCTTGAATATCACAAAAAAATCAAAGAGCTTAAGGAGTTTGACTGCAAGGTGCTTCCCACCTTCAGACCGGACAAGGCTCTCAACATTGAAAACGACGGCTTCTGCGAATACATTTCGCTTCTTTCCTCTGCTTCGGGTGTTGAGATTAACAACATTAACTCGCTTTGCGAGGCTCTCGGAAAAAGAGTTGATTATTTCCACGAGGCAGGCTGCCGTGTGAGCGATCACGCTTTTGACAGCGTTCCCTTTGCTCTTGCAGACGACGGTGAGTTAAGCAGAATTTTAAGCCGCGCTCTTTCGGGAGAAAGGGTTTCCAAGACCGAGGCCGAAGCATTTAAAACAAGGCTTCTTGTTTTTCTTGCCGAAAAATACAGTGCACTCGGCTGGGCAATGGAAATACACATCGGCGCGCTCAGAAACAACAATTCAAAAATGTTCAGCCTTTTAGGCGCAGACACGGGATTTGATTCTGTTGACGACGCTTCAATAGCAAAGCCCCTTTCAAGGCTGCTCGACAAAATGAATTCTTCACCGGCAGGGCTTCCGAAAACAATTCTTTTCAATCTTAACAACAAGGATAATGTTGTTCTTGCAACAATGCTCGGAAACTTTCAGTCGGGCGAATACGAGAGCAAAATTCAATACGGTCCCGCCTGGTGGTTTCTTGACACAATGGACGGCATGACCGAACAGATGAAGGCTCTCGGAAATCTCGGAGTGCTCGGAAAATTTGTTGGAATGGAAACAGATTCAAGAAGCTTCACTTCCTACGCAAGGCACGAATATTTCAGAAGAATTATGTGCAATCTCATAGGCACCTGGGTTGAAAAAGGCTATTATGCAAACGACGAAGAGATTCTTAAAGAAATCGTTTGCGGAATATGCTATGATAACGCTGTTAAATACTTTAATTTTGAATAACGGAGGATTTTTCAATGAACCTGAACTTAAAACCGAAATCAGAATGCACCTTTGACGAGATTTCCCTCGGCGAAATCATGCTTCGCCTCGATCCCGGCGAAGGCAGAATAAAAACCGCACGCTCATTCCGTGCTTGGGAGGGCGGCGGCGAATACAATGTTGCACGCGGTCTTCGCAGATGCTTCGGTCTCAAAACGGGAGTTGTTACCGCCTTTGCCGACAACGAAATCGGCTACCTTCTTGAGGATTTGGTTCTTCAGGGCGGAGTTGACACCTCTCTCATTAAATGGATGCCCTTTGACGGAATCGGAAGAACCGTAAGAAACGGAATCAACTTCACCGAAAGAGGATTTGGTATAAGAGGTGCAGTTGGCGCTTCCGACAGAGGAAACACAGCCGCCTCAAAGCTTAAAGCAGGCGATATCGACTGGGATTATATTTTCGGAACTCTCGGAGTTCGTTGGCTTCACACAGGCGGTATTTACGCCGCTCTTTCCGAAACCTCTGCCGAGGTTGTTATTGAAGCCGTTAAAAAAGCAAAGCAGTACGGAACAATCGTTTCCTACGACCTCAACTACCGTCCTTCTCTTTGGAAGAGCATCGGCGGTCAGGCTAAGGCTCAGGAGGTTAACAAGGAAATTGCAAAATATGTTGATGTTATGATAGGCAACGAGGAGGACTTCACCGCGTCTCTCGGCTTTGAGGTTGAGGGCAACGATGCCGACCTCAAGGAGCTTAATATGGACGGCTATTACAAAATGATTGAAACCGTTACTAAGGCTTATCCCAATTTCAAGGTTATTGCAACAACTCTCAGAACTGTTAAAACCGCAACAGTTAATGACTGGAAGGCAATCTGCTGGGCGGACGGAAAGATTTATTCTTCACTCGAATATCCCGGTCTTGAAATTCTTGACCGTGTCGGCGGCGGAGACAGCTTTGCCTCAGGTCTTATCTACGGCCTTATGACCTTTGAAGACGCTCAGAAAGCAGTTAACTACGGCGTTGTTCACGGCGCACTCGCAATGACCACTCCCGGCGACACCTCAATGGCAAGCCTCAAAGAGGTTGAAGCAAAGGTAAACGGCGCCGGCGCACGAGTTCAAAGATAAGAAAGATATAATAATTAATAAAAAGGAGTGATCTGTTATGTCTAATAAAATTGAAACACTTGCAAAAATTCAGGATGTCGGCATTGTTGCCGTTGTTCGCGCAACCTCGATTGAACAGGCTGAAAAAATTACAGATGCCTGTATTGCCGGCGGAGTTGCCGCTATCGAGCTTACCTTCACCGTTCCCCATGCAGATAAGCTTATTGAAGCAATGAGAGCTAAATATAATTCGGGCGAGATTATTATCGGTGCAGGAACGGTTATGGATGCCGCAACAGCAAGAATTGCAATTCTTGCAGGAGCCGAATACATTGTTGCCCCGTATTTTGATCCCGAAACAGTTAAATGCTGCAACCGCTACGGCGTTCCCTCCATGCCCGGAATTTACACTCCCACAGAGGCTGTTGCCGCAATGGAATGCGGTGCAGATGTTCTTAAGGTTTTTCCCGGCGACATTGCAGGTCCGAGATTTATTAAGGATATACACGGTCCCATTCCGAACGCTGTTATGATGCCCTCCGGCGGTGTTGATGTTGACAATGTTAAGGAGTGGATTAAAGCCGGCGCAATCGCATGCGGTGCAGGCTCAAGCCTTATTGCCGGCGCAAAAACAGGCGATTATGATAAAATCACCGAAACAGGCAAGCTTTTTGTTCAGAGAATTAAAGAAGCCCGCGAGGAAATGAAAAAATAATAATATATCCCGTCTGTAAAACAATCTTGCAGACGGGTTTTTTTGCGTGATTAATACATCAAAACGCTTTATTAAAATTTTTATTGATTTATTTTTAACAATAATATATAATATTGTGTGTAAATTTGCAATAAACCACATTTAAGGAGAGGTATAAATGAACGCATTAAACAAAAAAACAATTGAAGACATTGATGTTAAAGGCAAAAAGGTTCTTGCCCGCTGTGATTTCAATGTTCCGCTTGAGGACGGAAAAATCACAAACGACAAAAGAATTGTTGCGGCTCTTCCCACTATCAAATACTTGATTGAAAACGGTGCAAAGGTTATTCTCTGCTCACACCTCGGCCGTCCCAAGGGAGAGTACAAGAGCGAATTTTCTCTCAAGCCCGTTGCAGAACGCCTTTCAGAGTATCTCGGCAAAGAGGTTAAGCTTGCCGAGGACCCCGAGGTTGTTGGTGAAAACGCAAAGGCTATGGCAGCAGAGCTTAAAGACGGCGATGTTATGCTTCTTGAAAATGTTCGCTACCGCAAGGAAGAAACAAAGAACGAAGAAGGCTTCTCAAAGGAGCTTGCTTCTCTTGCAGATATTTTTGTTAACGATGCATTCGGCACAGCTCACCGTGCTCACTGCTCAACAACAGGCGTTGCCGATTATCTTCCCGCAGTTTGCGGCTACCTTATTCAAAAGGAAATTGAATTCATGGGCGGCGCTCTTGCAAATCCGAAAAGACCGCTTGTTGCTATTCTCGGCGGTGCAAAGGTTTCAGACAAAATCGGCGTAATCACAAACCTTATCGACAAGTGCGACACTCTTATTATCGGCGGCGGCATGGCTTACACCTTTATGAAATCACTCGGCCACAGCATCGGAACCTCTCTTCTTGAAGAGGACAAGGTTGAGCTTGCAGGCGAAATGATGGCAAAGGCTAAGGAAAAGGGAGTTAACTTCCTTATTCCCGTTGACAACAAGGTTGGCAAGGAATATGCTCCCGATACAGAGGCTATGATTGTTAACAGCGATGAAATTCCGGACGGCTGGATGGGTCTTGACATCGGTCCCAGATCACAGGAGCTTTTCGCAAACGCTGTTAAAGGCGCAGGAACAGTTATTTGGAACGGACCTATGGGCGTTTCCGAATGGGAAAACTTTGCAGCAGGAACAATCTGCGTTGCACAGGCTGTTGCAGACAGCGGCGCAATTTCAATCATCGGCGGCGGCGACAGCGTTGCAGCAGTTACAAAGCTCGGCTTCAGCGATAAAATGAGCCACATTTCAACAGGCGGCGGCGCAAGCCTTGAATTCCTTGAGGGCAAGGTTCTTCCCGGAATTGCCGCTCTTGCAGACAAAGACTGATAAAAATTAAAACTTTAATTAAGACTAATATATTCAACAGAGGTAATAATAAATGAACAAAGCACTTCGTAAGGCAGTTATTGCCGGCAACTGGAAAATGAACAACACTCCCGAGCAGACAACCGCTCTTCTCAACGAGATGAAGCCCCTCGTTGCAGATGCAGACTGTGATGTTATCATCTGCGCTCCCTTCGTTGACCTTCAGGCTGCACTCGATGCAACAAAGGGCTCAAACATTATGGTTGGCGCTGAAAACTGCCACTGGGCTGAAAGCGGCGCTTTCACAGCAGAGGTTTCCGCTCCCATGCTTAAAGCAATGGGCGTTCCCTATGTTATTATCGGCCACAGCGAGCGCCGTCAGTATTTCGGCGAAACAAACGAAACAGTTAACAAAAGAGTTCGCGCAGCTCTTGACAACGGACTCAAGGTTATCCTTTGTGTTGGCGAGGTTCTTGAGGAAAGAGAACAGGGCGTTACCTTTGAGGTTGTTGGACTTCAAACAAAAATTGCTCTTCAGGGCGTTAGCGAGGAAGAGCTTAAAAATGTTATTATCGCTTATGAACCCGTTTGGGCTATCGGAACAGGCAAAACTGCTACCGCTGACCAGGCAGACGAGGTTAACGGCTACATCAGAAGCGTTATTGAAAAGCTTTATTCAAAGGAAGCCGCAGACGCTTTCGTTGTTCAGTACGGCGGCTCAATGAACGCTAAAAACGCAGAGGAGCTTCTCTCCAAGGAGCATGTTGACGGCGGTCTTATCGGCGGCGCATCTCTCAAGGCTCAGGATTTCTCTGTTATTGTTAAAGCAGCAAGCAAATAATTTAACAAATCAACATTAATTCTAAAAGGCTCTCCCGAAACGGAGAGCCTAACAAATATCCGCACTCACGGAATATATAGGAGGAATATCAATGAAGAAACCACTTGTTTTGTGTATAATGGACGGCTTCGGTAAAAACAATTCCGACTACGGCAACGCTATTGTTGCCGCAAAAACACCGAGGCTTGAGGAAATAAGCGCGTGCAGTGAAAAAACCTATATCGGTGCTTCGGGAATGGATGTAGGTCTTCCCGACGGACAAATGGGCAACTCCGAGGTTGGCCACACAAATATCGGCGCAGGAAGGGTTGTTTATCAGGAGCTTACAAGAATAACAAAATCCATAACCGACGGCGATTTCTTTGAAAACGAGGCTCTTGTTGAAGCAATTGAAAACGCTAAAAAGAACGGAACATCTCTTCACCTTATCGGTCTTATGAGCGACGGCGGTGTTCACTCCCACAACACCCACGCCTTTGCGATTGCAGAGCTTGCTAAGAGAATGGGACTTGAAAGGGTTTATCTCCACTGCATTATGGACGGTCGTGATGTTCCGCCCACAAGTGGTAAGGATTTTGTTGCAGAGGCTCAGGCCAAGCTCGGCGAAATCGGAGTTGGTAAGGTTGCAACCGTTATCGGAAGATTTTACGCAATGGACCGCGACAACAGATGGGAAAGAGTTTCAAAGGCATACAACGCTCTTGTTAAGGGCGAGGGCATTTTCGCTCAAGACCCCGTTAAGGCTATTGAAGAAAGCTACGAAAAGGTTGATGCAGACGGCAAAAATATTACCGATGAATTTATTGAGCCCACGGTTTGCCTTGAAAACGAGGGAAGAATTTCTGCAAACGACAGCGTTGTTTTCTTTAACTTCCGCCCCGACAGAGCAAGAGAAATCACCAGAACCTTTGTTGACCCCGATTTCAACGGCTTTGAGCGTGAATTTTTCCCGCTCACCTATGTTTGCATGACTCAGTATGATGCTTCAATGCCGAATGTACTTGTTGCATTTAAGCCCGAAAGCTTAACAAACACTCTCGGCGAATACCTCTCAAGCAAGGGAATGACTCAGCTCAGAATTGCAGAAACAGAAAAATATGCCCATGTAACCTTCTTCTTCAACGGTGGTGTTGAAACAGTCAGCGAGGGCGAGGACAGAATTCTTGTTCCGTCTCCCAAGGTTTCCACCTATGACCTCAAGCCCGAAATGAGTGCATTTGAGGTTAGCGAAAAGGTTAACGAGGCAGTAAGAAGCGGAAAATACGATGTTATTATTCTGAACTTTGCAAACTGCGATATGGTTGGACACACAGGAGTTTTTGAAGCGGCTGTTAAGGCTGTTGAAACCGTTGACACCTGTGTTGGAACTCTTTATGATGCAGTTAAAGAGGTTGGAGGCGTTCTTCTTATCACCGCCGACCACGGCAATGCAGATAAGATGTACGAGGAAGACGGCTCTCCGTTTACTGCACACACAACAAATCCCGTTCCTTTCATTGTTGCAAACTATCCGTGCTCGCTTCGTGACGGCGGAAAGCTTTGCGACATTGCTCCGACCATGCTTAAAATCCTCGGTCTTGAACAGCCCAAGGAAATGACAGGCGAGAGCATAATTAAGTAGAATTAAAGCAATATTATGGGGCTGCCTCACTTGTTTTTGTGGGACAGCCCGTTTTTTCAGCTTCTTTAAAAAGTTTGCTTGAAGAGCAAACCAAAGAATCATCCGTTTGACAGATGGTTTTGCTTGCGTCATGTATCGTCACTGTAATATAGCGCATACACACTATATTTTATTACATTTCGCAAAAAACACTTGACAAAATACAAAAACATCTCTAATCTGTGAGCTTATCCCAAACTGGATAAAACACAAAAAGGAGATGATAGCATTAAAAGCTATGAGTACAGGAACGATGTTATGTTCCTACGAAACCAATTTAAAAGCGTCGGTATGTTCAAACTGCCGCTTGTTAAAAAGCAGGAGATAATTCTTGAAGATGTTAGTTTAATCGGTTATGATAAGGTTAATCAAAGCGATGATTATGAAAGCATTGTGCATTTCTTTCTTGATGACTACAGATTTGAAAGCATATACAACAATCCCGAAAAGAAAATCGAAACGCTGAAACAATTTAAAGCAGTGATGACTCCTGATTTCAGTATGTTTGCGGAAATGCCAATTGCATTGCAATTATTCAGCACATTTAAAAACAGGTGGGTCGGAGCCTATTTACAGGAAAACGGAATCTGCGTAATCCCCACAGTCCGCTGGGGTGATTTAACAAGCTTTAATTTCTGCTTTGATGGAATAGAAAAGGGCAGTATAGTTGCCGTTTCAACCATTGGGATAAAAAAGCAAAAAGCTCATTTTATGCTCGGCTACAACGAAATGCTAAACAGAATTAAACCAAGTAAAGTTATTTGTTACGGCAAGCCCTTTGATGAAATGAAAGGCGGCATAATTGAGGTTGATTACGCCGAAACCAACAATTTAAGCAAAGACTTTTTTGTAAAAAAGACTTTTATATCCGAGCTTTTTCCGTTATATAAAGGAGGCGGCTCCGCAAACGGGCAAAGCTCGGGTAATCCGAATAATAGCAACTTGCCAACAAAATCAAAGCCAAATTCAAAAAAGACTTTGTATAAAAACGGCAAGAAAATAAGAGATAGATATTATGATGAGCAAGGATATGCTAAAAAAGATATAGATTATACTGATCACGGAAATCCAAAAGAACATCCCAAAGTACCACATGAACACAAATGGGATTGGAGAAATCCGGAAGAACCAAAAAGGAGTGTTATTGATGATTAGTTGCAACGAATTAAAAAATTTACTGAATACAGGATATGATATTGAATTTTCATATAAAGGAAAAGAATATTCAATAGTAAAAACAAAGCGCAATACGATATCCTTTTGTGAGTTTTACAGAGAACCTATTGATTTTTCAACCGTTGATGATTTTGTGAATAATGCAATGATTGAGGAAAATAAGTTATCAGACATATGGGAAAGTGTCACTGATTTATGCTATTAAAAATACACTTTATGTTTGATTAAAATGAAATGGCAAACGCAAGGATTTTAATATTTATTTAGTATCAAATTTATGAACTTATAAGTATGAGCTGGGGGCTTTTTGTTAATCTTTTTTACTCACTCTCAGCGCTCGGAGTGAATTTGCAATAGCGATAAGGCAAACACCGACATCGCCGAAAACTGCAAGCCACATTGCGTTTTCTTCAAAAATTCCGAGTGCAACAAGTATGAGAATTAAAATCTTTATTCCGAGTGAGAAATAAATGTTTTCATGAATAATCTTCATAGTTTTGCGCGCTATTTTAATCGCCCGCGGAATTTTAGTAAGACTGTCGCCCATTATAACCATATCCGAGGCTTCAATAGCCGCATCGGAACCGATTGCTCCCATTGCAATTCCTACATCCGCTCCTGCAAGAACCGGCGCATCATTAATACCGTCGCCCGTATAGAAAACGCGCGAGCCATCCTTTTTGATATCTTCAAGCCTTGAAAGCTTATCCTGAGGAAGAAGCTTAGCATAATATCCGCTCAAGCCCGCTTTTTTTGAAATATCGGCAGCAATTTCCTCCTTGTCGCCCGTGAGCATTATCATTTTCTTTATTCCGAGCTTTTTCATGCTGCGGATTGCATCCTTGCTGTCTTCCTTAATAATATCGGCAAAAACAATATCTCCGATAAAGCGGCTGCCCTCTGCGGCATAAATCACGGTTCCGATTTCCTTTGTAGGAATATAATCCGCGCCGATTTTTTGCATCAGCTTTTCGTTTCCTACATAATAAAGAACTCCGTCAACCTCTGCGCTCACTCCCATTCCCGCGTATGTTTTGGCGTTTTCAACAACTGCATCGTCCGCCCACTGACCGAAAGCGAGATTTACTGATTTTGCAATCGGATGAGTGCTGTATTTTTCACAGGCGGCAATAATTCTGAGAAGCTCTCTGTGCTCCTTCTTATTTGCGCATTTACAGTTATGACATTCGCATTTAACAAACTCAAATTTTCCGCCGGTTATAGTTCCCGTTTTATCAAACACACCCGTATCGCACTTTGCAAGCGCTTCGAGATAGTTTGAGCCCTTAACAAGAATTCCCTCGCTTGAGCATGCTCCGAGTCCGCTGAAAAATCCGAGCGGAGTTGAAATAACAAGCGCGCACGGGCAGGAAACTACAAGCGCTGAAAGTCCTCTGTAAAGCCAATCCTTCCATTCTCCGTTGAAGAAAAGGGGAGGAACAACTATTATCAAAAGTGCAATAAGGCAAACAATGGGTGTGTAAACCCTCGCAAAGCGTGTTATAAAATGCTCTGCATGGCTCTTTTTCTCCTGAGCGTTTTCGAGCATTGAAAGAATTTTTGAAACTGTTGATTCGCTGTATTCCTTAGTGACTCTGATTTTAAGCGTTCCGTCAAGGTTTACGCTTCCCGAAAGTACCTCGTCTCCGACTCCGAGAGATGCAGGAATGCTCTCTCCGGTGAGTGCGGACATATCAACCTCGGCATTCCCCTGCGTTATTACTCCGTCGAGGTCTATTTTATCTCCCGCTTTAACCACAAGCGTTTCTCCGATTTTTATATCCTCGGGCGAAACCTCTGTTATTTTTCCGTTTCTTTCAACGCACGCCGTATTCGATTTATTTTCAAGCATTGAGCGAATTGAAGCTCTGCTCTTTGAAAGCGCCATTCCCTGCAAAAATTCACCTATATTGAAAAGGAGCATAACCATACAGCCCTCGCTGTGCTCTCCTATTGCAAAAGCGCCAATGCTTGCTATACTCATTAAGAAATTTTCGTTGAAAATATCACCGTGAATTATTCCCTCAATCGCTTCCTTAACAATTCCAAAGCCGCAAACGATATACGAAATGCCGAAGCATATGAGCGAAACAAAATTCGGAACGGCTTCAATCTCTCCCGTTATATAGCCGGCCGCAAGGAAAAATGCGGACATTGCTATTTTTAATATTGTTTCTTTTTTGCTTTCTTCGCTGTGCTCGTGCTCGCATGAGCAGGAGTGAGAATGCTCCTCGTGATTATGCTGTTCGCATGAGCATTCGTTATTTGAACAATGATTGTGTGACATCGCTATTCCCCCGTGTGTTCAAGTCCCTGATTAATTATTGATTTAACATGGTCGTCCGCAAGCGAATAAACCATTTGCTTGCCCACTCTTTTATATTTGACAAGACTGCTGTGCTTTAAAATTCTAAGCTGGTGTGAAATTGCTGTTTGGCTCATTTCAAGACTCTGCGCGATTTCGCCCACGCAAAGCTCCTTGTCAAACAGTGCACAAAGGATTTTCAGCCTTGTTGAATCGGAAAAAACCTTAAACAAATCTGCAAGGTCAAGAATGATTTCTTCTTCCGTAATAACCGCTCCTTTCATATGAATAATTGTTCATATGAGCATTATATAATCCGTGTTCCGTTTTGTCAATATATTTTTTAAAAAATGTTGACAAAAATTTTATCCGTAATATAATAGTATCAAGCAGGCGGATTTCCGCCGAGCAAATATTTTCAGGGCGGGGCGAAATTCCCCACCGGCGGTAAAGCCCGCGAGCCGTTTTTACGGTTGATTCGGTGAAACTCCGAAGCCGACGGTTACAGTCCGGATGAGAGAAGATATTGCAGCTTTTTTCTGCATTTGCGCCCTGCGTTATTTTACGCAGGGCTTCTCTTTTGCCCAAAAAGGAGAAAGAAGAAATGAAAACAAAAACACAAATCAACACAAGAAAACTAACAACAACCGCTCTTCTGACCGCCGCGGCGGCAGTTTTGCAATTCATTGAAATCTCAATTCCGCTGATGCCGAGCTTTGTTAAGCTTGATTTTTCCGACCTTCCGGAAATAATAGGCGCGTTCACCTGCGGACCGCTTGCAGGAGTTATGATTGCTCTTTTAAAAAACCTTATTCACATTCCTTTCGGCTCCTCGGGATGCATAGGTGAGCTTTCAAATTTTGTTCTCGGTGCCTCGCTTGCTCTTACAGCAGGACTTATTTACAAGAAATTCCCAAATATTAAAGGTGTTATCGGCGGCGGAATTTCTGCATGCCTTGTAATGGGAGCGGTTTCCTTTCCTTTGAACTACTTTATTATATATCCTCTGTATTATAATGTTATGGGATTTCCGCAGGAGGCAATACTTCAGATGTATCAGGTTATTTTTCCGCCCACGGACAGTATTGCCGAAGCCCTTCTTATTTTCAATGTTCCGTTCACCGTTTTAAAGGGCTTGGTAAGTGCGGCGGTTACCGCGGTGATTTACACGCCTCTTCACAAGTTTATAACCAAGGAATAATCTTATTTTTCGGCGCCGTGCGATACGCGGCGCCTCTTTTGTTGACATTTATTATTATATGTTTTAAAATATAATAAAAATAAAAAAGGATTTTTCTTATGCACTCTCAACTTACAAAAAAGAAACGCGCAATTTTCGGCGTTTTATTTATACTCACAATCATTATGTTTGGTGTTCTTGCTTTAATGTTTCCCTATTCGGGAGACGATTGGGACTGGGGAAGCCCTGCCGGATTGGCCCGCCTTGATATTTTTTTTAAGGGCTACAACGGAAGATACGCCGGAAATCTTCTTGTTCTTGCCTTAACTCGAAGCAAAATTCTTGATGCGGTTGTTATGGGCGTTTTTCTCTTTCTTGTTTGCTTTTTATCATATTTATACTGTGAGAAAAAGGATTTAAGGATTTATCTTTCTTCTGTGCTTTTGCTTTTATTAATGCCTAAATCCGTTTTTGAGCAGGGCGTTGTTTGGACCTCAGGCTTTGCAAACTATGTTCCGTCAATCGTAATCACTCTGTTTTATCTTGTTTTAATCAAGGATTTGTTTAAAGAAAAAGCGCCTGAAAAATATTCGGTGCCCCTCTGTGTTTTAACCTTTATTCTCGGCTTCACCGGGGCATTGTTTATGGAGAATGTAACGATTTACAATCTGTTTCTCTCTGTTTTTGCGCTTGCTTTCAGCAAAATTAAATTTAAAAAAATAAACAAAATTCATTGGTGCTTTTTTGCTTCAACCGTTCTCGGCTGCATTGCAATGTTTCAAAACTCATCTTATTATGCCATTCTCTCTTCCGGAGGCGACGGCTACCGCTCGGTAGGCGCAGGCGCTTCGGACGGATTTCTTAAAGGCATAATAGACCACCTTTGGATAATATTCGACTATTTGTTTTTTAAAAATTTCATTCTGTGTGCTGTTGTAACGCTTACGGCAGGCTTGATTGTTGTTCGCTTTAAAACCGAAAAAAGAGCCCTTTCCCTTATATCTAAGCTTTTATACGCTCTGAACTTTGTTCTTTTGTTTGTTATTTTGTTCAAGGATCAGCTTACTCCCGTTATTGGAACACGCAAAATAATATGGTTTGCCGCTTCGGGCATGTGGCTTGCAACCCTCGTTCTTGTTTTAATTATATGTATTAAAGGATTAAACAACAAATTTATAATTCTTTTCCCGCTTATTTCGTCGCTTGTGTTAATCGCTCCGCTTGTTGTTCTTAATCCTATCGGTCCGAGAAATTTCTTGTCTCCATATCCGCTTCTTATGGTATTTACCCTTTCCATGGCGGTGTATGCCTTTAACGGCATTAAAGCAAAATCGGTTCATTATGCACTGACCGCTGTAATTTCTCTTTGCCTTGCGTTTTCCTGCTGTTACTATCTCTTCACCTTTGCCGAAATTCATGAATGGGATACGAAGCGCAACGAATTTGTTCAGCTTCAGGCAGAAAACGGTGAAAAAACAATTATTATGTGCTATTTGCCCACCGACCACTGGGAAATTTGGAACGCTAATTTCCCTGAAAAGTTTTTGGAGGGAGTATATCTCAATTACTACAACCTTCCCCTCGATACCACCATTGAATATATTGACAGCTCTCAGTTTGATAAGGCTGTTGAGGAATATATAAATTCAAATTAATTTAAAAAAATTAGGTTATAACAATTGCTATTTGTTTAACAATGTTATATAATATTTTCAATTGGGCATTATTATAACATTCATTTGCTCAAAAATAAAACATAGGAGATTAAAATATGCCACTTGTTACTACAAAAGAAATGTTTAAAAAAGCATACGAGGGCGGTTACGCTATCGGTGCATTCAATGTAAACAATATGGAAATCGTTCAGGGTATCACCCGTGCAGCTAAAAAGATGAACGCTCCCGTTATTCTTCAGTGCTCTGCAGGCGCACGCAAATATGCTTCACACGATTACCTTGTTGCTATGGTTAAGGCAGCAGCAGAGGAAACAGGTCTTCCGATTGCTCTTCACCTCGACCACGGCCCCGACTTTGAAACCTGCAAATCCTGCATTGACGGCGGCTTCACCTCTGTTATGATTGACGGCTCGTCTCTTCCTTACGAGGAAAATATTGCTCTCACCAAAAAGGTTGTTGACTATGCTCACGCTCACGGCTGTGTTGTTGAGGGCGAGCTCGGAACTCTTGCCGGTGTTGAGGATGATGTTCAGGTTGACGCTGAAAACGCTTCCTACACACGCCCCGAAGAGGTTTATGATTTTGTTACCCGCACAGGCGTTGATTCTCTTGCAATTGCTATCGGAACAAGCCACGGTGCTTACAAATTCAAGCCCGGTCAGAAGCCCCAGCTTCGCTTTGATATTCTTGAAGAAATCGAAAAGAAGCTTCCCGGCTTCCCGATTGTTCTTCACGGCGCAAGCTCTGTTAATCAGGAGCACATCAAAATGATTAACGAATACGGCGGCGAAATGCCCGATGCTATAGGTATCCCCGAGGAGATGCTCCGCGAGGCTGCTTCTAAGGCTGTTTGCAAAATCAATGTTGACTCCGACATCAGAATTGCTATGACTGCCGCTCTCAGAAAGCACCTCACCGAAAATCCCACTCATTTTGACCCCCGTCAATATCTCACTCCCGCACGCGACCTTATTGAAGAGGTTGTTGCTCACAAGATTGATGTTGTTTTCGGAGCAAAGGACAAAGCTTAATTATACAAACTATGTAACGGCTTTCCGTTGGGAAAGCCGTTAATTACATCATTGAAGAAACATTGTCAACAAAATTTGCAACGCTGTTTACTGCCTTTTTCATTGTTTTTTTATTTACTGCACTTTTTGTTGTCATTGTTGCGCTTGCCGATGCAATTACGGAACCTACTGCCATTGCAACACCCAAGCCCTTCATAATGTTTTGCGTTTTCTTTTTCATTTTTTCTTTTCTCCTTATAAATTTCAAAGCGCTTTGCAATCATATTTTTTGCAAATCGGAAAATAATAATCTACATAAATGTTTGCATAAATTCCAAAAAATTTTTTAAAATGCTTGACATTACGATTTGCATTTGTTATACTTATTTTGTAATTGATACAATTTAGTAATCGTTACAAAGAGGTGATTGATTGAACAAAACCGAAATTATTGAGTTGTTCCGTGAGAAAGCTCTCAGGGTAACTCCGCAGAGAATTGCAGTTTTCACATATCTTCTTGAAAACAGAATTCATGCCGATGCCGAAGAGGTTTATAAGGATGTAAAAAAAGAAAATCCTTCTTTTTCAAAAACCACTGTTTACAACGCGCTCGGTGCCCTTTGCGAAAGCGGGCTTGTTATTCCCGTTACGCTTGATGCCGGCAGAGTTCGTTACGATGCTCACACTCAGTTTCACGGTCATTTTAAATGTGAATGCTGTGAAAGGATTTTTGATTTTGACATTGATGCCCTTGATTATTCCGGGCTTGAAGGATTTTCAATCACAAATAAAGATGTTTATTTCAGCGGACTTTGCGCCGGCTGTAAAAAAATTACAAAACAATAAATTATTTTAAAGGAGTTTTTATTATGGCAAAAAAATATTACTGCCCGGTTTGCGGCTACGAAAGTGACGAACCCATTGAGATTTGCCCCATCTGCAAGGCTAAAATGGCTGAGAGAACAGAGGATTCTCTTGCTTGGGCTGCTGAGCATCAGGTTGGCATTATCGAAGGCGTTTCAGACGAAATCGTTGAAGGTCTTCGTGCAAACTTCAACGGCGAATGCACAGAGGTAGGAATGTACCTTGCAATGGCAAGAGTTGCTCATCGCGAGGGTTATCCCGAAATCGGTCTTTACTGGGAAAAGGCTGCATATGAAGAGGCAGAGCACGCTGCAAAATTTGCAGAAATGCTCGGTGAGGTTGTTACTCCCTCAACAAAGAAAAACCTTGAGCTCAGAGTTGCCGCTGAAAACGGTGCAACACAGGGCAAAACAGACCTTGCTAAGCTTGCTAAGCAGGACGGCCTCGACGCTATTCATGATGCAGTTCACGAAATGGCTCGCGACGAAGCAAGACACGGAAAAGCTTTTGAGGGTCTTCTTAAGAGATATTTCGGCTAATTCCTGTTATTAATAATTATAGAAAAAGCAGGAGCGCAATTGTTCCTGCTTTTTCATTCTGAAAGGAAGGAAAATGATTATGAATAAAGAGGCTCTTTACAAGCTTTCATACGGCGTTTATGTTGTTACAACATGGGCAAACGGCAAGCCCACCGGCTGCACGGCTAACTCTGCCATGCAGATAACATCTTCCCCTGCAACAATTGCTGTTTCTATTAACCACGACAACTACACAAACGAGTGTATAAAAGACACCGGCGTTTTTGCAATTAACATTCTCGGTGAGAACTGCGATCCTCTTGTTATCGGCAATTTCGGATTTAAGTCCGGCAGAGATTGTGACAAGTTTGAAAATTCAGACCCGCTCATTAAATCCATGCTTCCCGTTGTTCGCGAGGCCTCCTCATATATAACCTGCAAGGTTATTGATAAAATGGAAACTGCCACTCACACGGTGTTCCTCGGAGAGGTTACCGATGCAGATGTTATTAACGGCGATACTCCTATGACATATGCATATTACCACAATGTTATTAAAGGAAAATCCCCCAAAAATGCGCCGACCTATGCAGGCGATTAATCGTATTTCATTAATTATAATTCTTTTTAAGCGCAGGTTATCCTGCGCTTTTTTGGTTATATTGAGCAAAGTCTTTTCCTTTTATTTCTAAAATTGTAACAAAATATTAATTGAATTAACACCCGATATGAAGTATAATGTCACTATATGTCAAACCGTGACTAACACCGAAGGGGTGAAAATGTGGAAAACGGCTACAATTTAGATGAGATACTCGCAGAAGTTAAAAAAAGGCGAGAGGCTGAATTTTCAAGAATTAAAGGCGAAGAAAATTTAACCGTTGAAATAACAAAACCGGAGGAACCATCCGAGCCCGATTATTCCGAAGAAGAGGAAGGCGTTGAATTATATTCCGATGAGGAGTTTGATGAGCCTTTCGAACAGGAAGAAGAAATTGAGTTTTCTATCGACGACGAGGCAGAAGAAATTTCCTCTGTTTCCGACAGCATAAATATCGAGCTTCCCGACGAAGTGCTTTCTCACCATGAGGAAATAAGCACCGAAAATATGGAGTTTGAAGATGTTTATTCAAACGAGGAAGCCGACGATGATAACGAATACGACGAAAACGAAATGGTTGACCTTTTCTCCGTTTCACGCAACGAAGAGAACGGCTCTGAGCAGGAATACACGGAGGAATCCGAAAAAACCAAATTTTTCCAAACAAAAAAAGGAAGAATTGTTCGCAGTGCAATTATTGCCGTATTAATTCTTGTTATCGGTCTCGGCTCAATCGGCGGCTGGTATTTGTGGAGCACTCTCGGCAAGGTTACTGACGATGCCGAGGACTATAAAAAAGAAGAAACCTATCACGGCATGGACTTACTCGACGAAAACTTTCCCTCAATTCAGGAAGACGGCGCCGCCAATATTTACGGCTACAAGGATATGCTTAAAAAGTGGTATAAAAACGGCGATCCCGTAAGCTCAACTCATGTTATCAATGTTTTGCTTATAGGTGAGGACACAAGAACCGAGGAAATTTCCGAAAACTCCCGTGCCGATGCTTCAATGATAGTGAGCGTTAATGTTGACACAGGAAAAATTACCGTTACTTCCGTTCTGCGAGACCTTTACTGCTATTATGAGATTGACGGAAAAGAGTATTACGGCAAAATCAATTCTCCCTCAATGTACGGCACAATGAAGGACTACATTAAAACCGTTGAGCAGTGCTACAAAATTCAGATAGATAACTATGTTATAGTTAACTTTGCAACCTTCCCGAAAATTATTGATAAGCTCGGCGGCGTTACAATAGATATAACGCAGGCTGAAATCAACGAGATTGCAAATCACCAAAAGCGCTATAACTACACCTCAATGTCAGGCGTAACGGCAGGAAAAAGCAAGCTTAACGGCGATCAGGCACTTGCTTATTGCAGAATCAGATACATAGATTCCGATAACAAGCGTGCCGACAGACAGAAAACCGTTATGCTCAAGCTCCTTGAAAAAGCAAGAAAGGCTTCAACAAGCGAAGCGGTTTCAACTATCACAACCCTTATGAAATATGTTAAAACCGGTTACAGCAAATCAGAGCTTATAAGCATTGCAAAATATGCTTTAAGCGAAGGCTGGCTTGATTACGAAATTGAAACCTTTACCGTTCCCACCAAGGATAATTCCCAGAGCGACAAATCTCACTACGGCGCATGGGTTTGGAAAACGGATTTTCCCGAGGATGCATATAATCTTCAAATGAAGATTTACGGAAAATCAAATATTGAGCTTGCTGAAAACCGCGTTGATTTTAAAAACATATGGTAAAGAAAGAGCCTCCCTTTTTTAAGGGAGGCTTTTTGTGTGCAAATAAAACCGGCTTCCGTAAAACAGGGAGCCGGTTATTTTGTTATTTAACTGCCTTAAGGTTTTGATTTCGGTCGGCAACCATAAACTGTGAATACTTATATTTTTTCTTCATAACCTTAATGCTGCTTTGTGCCTTGCTTGTTGCAAGCCTTGCAACGAGTCTTGTTGCCTGAGAACCGTATTTAAAGTTCATATGAGTTAAGTTTTTAATGAACCATGTGTTATCGGGCAACGCGCAGGTTTTTGCGTTTATAATCTTATCCTTTGAAACATATTTACCGCTTGCCTTGAGCTTTTTGCCGTACTGTGCAACGGTTGCTCCGCAGGAAGCATACTTTGTATCAATAAGAATATCGGTGTGGTTTGAGGATTTTGATGTTATCGGAATTCCCGAAACGCCGTAGTTTGCAACTATTGCAACATGAACGCCCTTCTTTTTAAGCGCTTTAAGGTTCTTTTTAACTCTGCCTTGAACCGCATGATATTTTGTTATTTTTGTATAAAGACCGCTGTTTGTATCAAGAAAACCGATTTTACTCATTTCGCTTACAGCTTTATCAAAGCAATCATAGGGAATACATTCCCAAAGCGATGCAACATTTCCGATTACGGGCTTAATTACCTCAAGATAAATTCTGTTTACAACAGCTTCGTATTGAAGAATTTTGCTGAGCTTTTCACTTGCTGTGTCAATATTCTCATCAAAAAGTCCGCCGATAATATTAATTAAAGTTGAATTTGCGCCTGCGTCACCGTTTTCGCTGTAAGAATAAAGAAACTCTCTTATTCTTTTTGCTTCAAAAACAACATCCTTTGCATAAGGACGGGCATAATCAACTCCCATATATGCCGGATTAACAAAAACGCATCTTTCAATATCGTTTTTATTTGCATGGGCATCTATATATGCCGAAAGAACGCTTCCGCCGAGAGAGCAGCCTACAAGAGTTACCTTATTAACATTACGATACTTTTTAACATTATCAATATAGCTGTTGAGCTTTTCCGCGGTTTCACAAATGTCAAGGCGCCAATCGTAGCTGAAATAATAAACATTGTGAGAGCCTACCGCATCGCAAAGCTGACGGGCGATTGCTGCCTCATTTGCCTGTGCGTTTTGATAATATTCGGGGTGATTTGAAAGCGGGTCGGTCCAATACTCAACGCCTACATTTGAAGGTGTGTTTCCGTTTGAATCACAGTTAACCTCCATTGTTTTTGTAACATTTGCAAGATTTTTTATGAGCCTGTCGGTATTAACCTCACAGCCCTTTCCTACAAGATTAAGAATCTCGTCAATTAAAGCGGGATAGTTCATTATTCCGCTGAAATCAAAATTTCCAACCTCGCGCGCATTTTCTGTTCCCGGATTTTCATAAACCTTTTGCGCTCCCAATCCGTGAACAAGAATAACGGGAGTTGCCTGTGCCGATTTTGCATATGCCGTTATGCTTGCTCCGGAAAAAACAAACATTGTGCTAAGCAATATGCAAAAAATACTTTTTATTATTTTTTTCATAATTTCCCTCCTACCTTGATTTTATAACATACACCTCTCGGTGTCAAGAAAAAGCGCCCTTTACGGACGCTTAATATGTTTGTTGTATTTTTTCTATTTGTTGGTCGGGAATTGCGTTGCTTATTTCTTTAATATTCTCTATTCCCCATGCACTGTTTTCGGGATGAAGCTCATGAAGAGGCTCCAAAACAAAACGGCGATTTTTAATTTCAGGATGGGGCAAGGTAAGATTTTTTGAGCTTTCAGAAATAGGCTTTTCGTTTTCGTCCTTTGCACAAAGCAAATCAATATCTATAATTCTCGGACCGTTTTTAAACTCCCTTATTCTGCCGAAGCCCGCTTCAATTCCGAGGCACGCACCGAGCATTTCGTGAATATCAAATTCACTCTCTGCCTCACAGACTGCGTTTATGAAATTGCTTTGTTCCGCATAGCCGACAGGCGAGCTTTCGTATAGCGACGATGCTCTGACAACCTTTGTTTTCGGGAGAAGCGAAAGCGCCTTAATTGCGTTATTAACATTATTTTCGGCGTTTCCGATATTTGAGCCTATACCGATTAAATAATTCATTTGATCGCGCTCCTTGTTATTTCTACTCCCACATAGCCGAAATCCGCTTTAATAGGCGCTTCGGGCTTTTTAAGAACAATATGAACCTCCAAAACGCCCTCGTATTCACAAAGAATTTCCTGCGCTGTTACCTCTGCCGCACGCTCAAGAAGATCGTACTTCTCCTGAGTGAAAACTCTTTTAACGGTTTTTATAACCTTTGCATATGAAACGGTATCCTCAACATTGTCGCTTTGGCATGCTCTGTTCATATTAACGCTTAAATCAATATCAAGAACAAAATTTTGACCGTTTTCCTTTTCCTCGGGATTTACTCCGTGATATGCAAAAATTTTTAAATCTCTGATAAGTATTTTATCCATTGTTAACTCCTGCGCCTGAGTAAAATTTCATCTGCCGTTTTAATTCCCTGAATTTCATTTTCAACATCGTGAAGCCTAATGATGTCGGCGCCGAAAATAATTCCGAAGGTATCTGCAGCTATATTTCCATATACTCTTTTTTCAGGGATACCCTGTCCGCTTGACTGAGCAATAACTCTTTTTCTTGAGGTTCCGAGAAGAAGAGGAAAGCCGCTTTTCTTGTATTTATCAATATTTGCAAGGAGCTCAAGATTTTCCTCGTAATTTTTTCCGAAGCCTATTCCCATATCAAAGCAAAGCCTGTTTCTGTTAATCCCGTATTCTCTGCACTCTTTGAGCATTTTATCAAAAAACGAGGAAACATCTTCGGTTATGCTTTGCTTTTCTCCCTGAGAATGCATAATAATCCAGCCTGCGCCCGTGTCTTTAACTATGCGAGCCATTTCCTCATTAAACACTCCGCTGACATCATTTATAATGTCTGCGCCCGCCTGAAGCGCTTTTTCTGCCACATAAGGAAAATATGTGTCGATACTTATCGGAAGCTCTGTTTTTGCTCTCAGCTCGCTTAGAACGCCCTTTAAACGCCTCCACTCCTCCTCGGGAGCTATTTCACTGTAACCCGGTCTTGTGCTCTGCGCTCCGATATCAATAATATCGGCTCCGCATTTTTCCATTTCAAGGGCATGCAAAACCGCAGTTTTATCGTTAAAGAATTTTCCGCCGTCGGAAAAAGAATCAGGTGTAACATTGAGAATGCCCATAACAAGCGTTTTTTTGCCGTACTCAATCTCGTGATTTTTGCATTTCCAAATTTTCTTTTCGCCGATTTCTGCCATTACTGCCCCCTGATAAGAGAAAGAACCTCTGCTCTGCTTCTTGCATCTGTTTTCATGCAGCCCCGAAGCGCCGATGTTTGAGTTTTGCTTCCTGCCGCCTTTGCACCTCGCATTGTCATACACAAATGCTCCGCCTCCATAATTACGGCAACGCCCTTGGGATTGAGATTATCATTCAAAAAATCCGCAATATCGTGAGTTAAGCGCTCCTGAACCTGAGGTCTTTTGGCAAAATTATCAACTATTCTTGCAAGCTTTGAAAGCCCTATAATTTTATTGTCGCTCGGTATATATGCAATATGAGCCTTTCCGATAAAGGGAAGAAGATGGTGCTCGCATACGCTTGAAAAAGGAATATCGCGAACTATAACCATTTCATCGTTGCTTTTTTCATCAAAAAATTTCAAGTGCTCGGTTGGATTTTTATTTAGCCCCGAAAAGATTTCCTCATACATATTTGCAACTCTTTTCGGAGTTTCAAGAAGCCCCTCCCTGTTTGGATTTTCGCCTATTGCTTCAAGAATTTCTCTAACTGCATTTTCTATTTTCTGCTTATCCATTTTTACTCCTTACCGAAATATCCTTTAATTTCATTTGCGTTTGTAAGCTCTTTTCCGTTATACTGCGGCTCAACGCCGTAAACCTCCATGCTTACATTTTCGTTGCAGGCATATGAGATTGCATCTTCATTTTCAGTAAAATCCCAAACAGTTATGTTTGTTTTAACAATATTTATTGCACTGCTGAAAATATCTCTTGAGTTTTTAAGATTTTCTTCATTTGAAAAGCTTAAAAGGCAGGATAGAACAAAATCATTCTGTGCCTTATAGTTCTTGCCCTCGTACATATAGTAGCGCATTAGCTTAACCGCCTTTGTTCCGTCTATTGTTTCCTCGCCGGCGGATAATCTCAAGCTATACGGGTCATTCCCCGTTTTGTTAATCTTAATATCAGAGCTTATGGGATAATTTACCTTTCCGAAAAGATTAAAAAGACTTTTCATATCCTTTTCACTCACGCTGATATAGTAATCGTTTTTTATAGACAAAAGCTCACAAACTGCAAAAACAACTCCGTTTTCTCCGTCGCTTTTATAATATGAAGAAATGCTTTTTCCGGATGATGTAAGAGTGTTTCCTTTAATGGTACAGGTTTTAAACGCCTTTGCATCCATATCGCTTTGAATTAAAATTACAAGGCGAACAAATTTTTTATCATTATCCGTTTCGATAATCATTACATTTTTTTTGCCCGAGGCAATCGGAATATCCTCACTTTGAGTTTCCTGCGTAACATTTGTGTTTTCCGGACGGAAAAATTCCTTTGCACTGTAATTATTTCTTGAAGCGGTAACAGAAACAAAAATTATTGTGAAAACAACAACCGCCGCAAGAATCGAAACAAGAACCTTTTGCTCGTAATCTCTGCGTGTTTTTGAGCGCGGTATGTAAATATCGCCGCGATTTTTAAATATTTTCACACTTGCGCCCTCCTTAATTGTTTCTTTTTTGATTATACATTATGTTAATTGCTATTGCAACACAAAAAAGATTAAATTATCTTATATATTACTATACTTATAAATATATAAAATATTAAATATACTATTGATAAAATATTTAAAAACTGTTATAATTAAGAGCGTATAAGTGTATATATTTAAGCCTAAAAGAAAGGAAAGCTATGGATTCTTTTAACGAACTCTGGGATGCGGCTCTCGAATATTGCAAAGAGCGTGTCAGCAGCACTGCATTCAATCTCTGGCTCAAGCCGATTGAAATTGTTAATTTTGAAGATTCTGTTGTTCAGCTTATGTTTGAAAACAGATTTAAAAAGAATACCGTTGTTCATCAATACGGCGATTTAATTACCGAGGCAATTATCAATGCGGTTGGATTTGATGTTTTTGTTATCTATCTTTCTCCCGAGGATTTTATTTCCGACAAGGAAAAAAATGCCGCCGATCTTGAACAGTATAAGAATAACGAATACACCTTTGATAATTTCATTGTCGGCCCGTCAAACAAATTTGCATATGCAGCCGCAAAGGCAGTTGCAAGCGACCCGGGCGGACAGATTAACAACACAAAAAATTTAAGAAACTACAATCCTCTTTTCATTTACGGTAATTCAGGACTCGGCAAAACTCATCTTCTTAATGCAATAAGCTATGAAATAAGCCGAAATTATAAGGATATGACCGTTCTTTATGTTAAGGCGGAGGATTTTGCAAACGAATTTATTGAATGTCTTCAGCGCAAGGCTACCGATGAATTTCATAAAAAATACAGAACCAACATTGATGTTTTTCTTGTTGACGATATTCAGTTTATTGCCGGCAAGCTTCAAACGGAGGAAGAATTTTTCCACACCTTTAACTGCCTTGTTGATAACGGAAAGCAGGTTGTTTTAACAAGCGACCGTCCTCCCAAGGATATTCAAAGCTTAACGGACAGGCTTCGTTCCCGCTTTGAAAACGGACTTCTTGCTGATATTCAGGCTCCCGAATATGAAACACGCTGTGCAATTATTAAAAGAAAAGCCGAAATGCTTGATTTTGAAATTAACGATTCGGTTGTTAATTTTATTGCAGAAAGAATTAAAACAAATATTCGTCAGCTTGAGGGAACAACGAAAAAGCTTCACGCTCTTGCAACTATTGAAAATCAAAAACCCACTATTGCACTTGCTCAAAACTGTATTAAAGATGTTTTAAATGATGTTCAGCCCATTCCCGTAACAATTCAGCATATTGTTGAAGAGGTTTCGCGCTCAACGGGTGTTTCCGTTGAAGATATTTACGGCGAAAAGAGAAAGGCAAATATCAGCAACGCAAGAAAGGTTACTCTTTATATAGTTCGTGAGGTTACAAATCTCAGCTACGAGCTTATCGGAGAAGAATTCAACAAGCACCATTCAACAGTTATGTACAACATTGAGCAGGTTGAAAAAGAAATTAAAAAAGATTCAAAGCTTGCAAGAATGGTTAACGATATTGTGAGCAATATCAAGGATTCTCAAATTTGAGTTTTTCTACTTTTTTTACTTTTCCACAGAAAAGTTTTTAACATAGAGTGTTGAAAAAATATTTTTTCCGCATTTTACACATTTTTCCGACAAAAGCAATTTAAAAACTTTTACTCTGAAAATATCTGTTTTAAATGCTTTAAAAAGTTTTCAACATTTTCCGCACCCTCTAATACTACTACTAAAACTGTTATTATTGTGTGATAATGCAACTTCGGAGGTTTTAATATGAAATTTACCTGCAACACAAAGCAATTAAGCGATGCATGTAATAATGTTATGCACGCTGTTTCCGTAAAGGTAACAATTCCCACCATTGAAGGAATTCTTATGGAATGTGCTTCAAACACTCTCAGTCTTACCGGCTATGATTTTGAATTCGGTATTAATACAACGATTGAGGCATCTGTTGTTGAACCCGGTGCAATTGTTATTAATGCAAAGGTTTTATGCGATATTATACGCAAGCTTGCAAACGACAGCGTTACCTTTGAAATAAGCGGAACCTCCGTTACAATCGTGAGCGGAGCGGCAAAATATTCAATTACAGGTATTGATGCAGAGGATTATCCCGAGCTTCCTTCCGTTTCAGGCGGATTTCCTCTTTTCCTCAACAGAGAAATTCTTAAAAATATGGTTAGCCAAACTGTTTTTGCGGTTGCCGATAATGAAAATTCAAAGCCTGTTCACACCGGTCTTAAATTTGAAATGACAAAAAATCAGTTAAGACTTATCGGTGTTGACGGATATCGCCTTGCAATCAGAACAGAAACAGTTAAATATGACGGAGGGGATATTTCATTTATCGTTCCTAAAAAAACAATCCGCGAGGTTGTTAAAATAATGAGCGAAAATGAAGAAAGCGATATTTCTCTTTCAGTCGGAAAGCGTCATATTATTTTTGAAATAGATAATTACAGTATTATTTCACGCCTTCTTGACGGTGAATTTCTTGATTACAATGCGGCTATTCCGAAAACCTGCTCAACAACGGTTTTAATTAACACCGAAGATGCCGTTAATTGTATTGAAAGAACTCTTCCCGTTATTGAAAATAATTCTAAAAACCCGATAAGATGCCTTTTTGATGCAGATGAAATGAGAGTTTCAACAGTTTCCGCACTCGGAAGAGTTGTTGACTATACTCACGCAAATTGCTCGGGCGACAGAGTTGAAATCGGATTTAACTCCAAATATGTTCTTGATGCACTTAATGCAGCAGATACCGACCAGGTTAAAATTGAACTCGGAGGTCCTGTTTCTCCCGTTAAGATTTTACCTCTCAGCGGAGAAAGCTTCCTCTTCCTTGTTCTTCCAATGAGGCTGAAAAATGAAAATTAAGGTTAAACAGGCTCCGCACGGAAAAGAAACGGTTATTATTAATACCGATTTTATCAGACTTGATTCATTTTTAAAATTTAAAGGTCTTGCCGAAACAGGCGGACACGCAAAAATTCTTATTCAGGATGGTTTTGTTAAGCTGAACGGTGAAATTTGCACAAGCCGCGGAAAAAAAATCAAAAACGGTGATATTGTCAGCTTTCGCTCAACCGATTACACAATAGTTAAAGCAGACTGATAAATGAAAATAAATTCTATTAATATTCAAAACTACCGCAATATTGAAAATATGAGCCTTGAGTTTGACGATGTAAATATTATTTACGGAGAAAATGCTCAGGGAAAAACAAATTTACTTGAAGCAATTTATCTTTTTTGCGGTGCAAAAAGCTTTCGCACTTCTAAAGACAGCGAGCTCGTTAGGTTTGGTTCTGAATTTGCTTCTCTTGAAATTTCATTTACAAATGAAAGCAGAGAGCAAAATGCAAAAATTGTTATAAACAAACGAAGAAAAGCAAGCCTAAACGGAATCGAAAAAAAGAGTGCATTTGAACTTTCGGACGAAATAAAAGCAGTTGTTTTCAGTCCCGTTCATCTTTCAATGATTAAAGACGGACCCGAAATGCGAAGAAAATTTGTTGACAACGCGCTTTGTCAGTTAAAGCCGAAGTATAAGATTCTTTATAAGGAATATTACAAAACTCTTAAACAAAGAAATTCTCTTTTAAAGGAAATATCGGCCGGAAAAAAATACGATGCATATATTGATATGCTTTCCGTTTGGAATGAGGGACTTGCAAAATACGGAGCAAAAATTATTTATCAGCGCCAAAAGTATATTGAAGCGCTGACTCCCGTGCTTTGTGAAATTTATGAAGGTCTTTCCTCCGGCAGAGAAAAAATAAGCCTTTGCCTTTCCTGCGGATTTGATTCACAAAATCTTTCCTGCACGGAAATTGAAGAAAGGCTTCTCAATCTTATTAATGAAAAGCAAAAAAATGATATTATAACATCTCAATCCTCAGTAGGACCTCACAGAGATGATATTAATATTTTAATCAACGGCAACAATTCAAGAAGCTTTGCAAGTCAGGGGCAGCAAAGAAGCTGCGTTATTGCTTTAAAGCTTGCCGAAGCCTCTTTAATTGATAAAATCTGCAATTCAAAAAGCATTATTCTGCTTGACGATGTTTTAAGCGAGCTTGATGAAATGAGGCAGGATTATATTTTAAATAAAATAGACGACCGTCAGCTTTTTATTACTTGCTGCGATGTCGCGTCTGTTTTAAGATTAAAAAACGGAAAAACCTTTTGCATAAAAAAGGGGGCGCTTTCTTAATGCTTTTGCATCTCGGCGGCGATACCGTTATAAATACAAATAAAATTATCGGCATTTTTGATATGGATACCTCAACGGTAAACAAGGCAACAAGAGATTTTCTTTCAAATGCCGAAAAAAATAAAAAAGTTACTTATGTTAACTACGAGCTTCCGAAAAGCTTTGTAGTTTGCGACGAAGGCATTATAGTTTGTCCGCTTAACACAAGCACACTTCTTAAAAGAATAAAAACAGGAGTAAGTATATGAGCGAAGAAATCAAAACAAATCTTGAAGAGGAAGACATTAATACCGTTGTTACCGAAGAATATTCGGCAAAGGATATTCAGGTGCTCGAAGGACTTGAAGCAGTTCGCAAAAGACCGGGTATGTATATCGGCTCAACAGGACCGAGAGGACTTCACCACCTTGTTTATGAAATTGTTGATAACTCAATAGATGAGGCTCTTGCCGGAGTCTGCACTCATATTGAGGTTAATATTCTTCCCGGAGATATTATTTCCGTTCGCGACAACGGTCGAGGAATTCCAACCGGTATAAATGAAAAAACAGGTCTTCCGGCAGTAACCGTTGTTTTAACGGTTCTTCACGCTGGCGGTAAATTCGGCGGCTCGGGATATAAGGTTTCCGGCGGACTTCACGGTGTTGGCTCGTCCGTTGTTAACGCGCTTTCCGAATGGCTTGAGGTTGAGGTTACTCAAAACGGTCATATTTACAGACAGAAGTTTAAAAGAGGAACTCCCGTTGATGATTTAACCGTTGTTGGCGACAGCGAGGGTCACGGAACACTTATCACCTTTAAGCCCGATGACGAAATATTTACCGAAACAACCGTTTATGATTATGAAACCCTTGCAAGAAGACTCAGAGAACAGGCATTTCTCAACGCAGGTCTTTCAATTACTCTAACAGATAAGAGAGACGGCGAGGAAAGAAGCGATGTTTTCTGCTACGAGGGCGGTATTAAATCCTTTGTTGAATATATCAACACAAGCAGAGGACTTAATCCTATTCAGGAGGAGGTTATTCACCTTTCCGCAACTAAGGATGACAGAAGCGCAGAGGTTGCTCTTTGCTACACTGACAGCTATAACGAAATTCTGCTTTCCTTTGCAAACAATATTAACACCATAGACGGCGGTACTCACGAAACAGGATTTAAAACAGCTCTTACAAGAGTTTTCAACGACTACGGTAAGAAATTCAATATTCTTAAAGATAACGATAAAAAGCTTTCGGGTGAGGATGTCCGCGAGGGACTGACTGCAATAGTTTCCGTTAAGCTTACCGAAGCACAGTTTGAAGGACAAACAAAGGGTAAGCTCGGAAATACCGATATCACAGGTCTTGTTTCAACAATGCTTTACAACAAGCTGATGACCTATTTTGAAGAAAATCCGTCAACGGCGAAGGCTCTTCTTTCAAAGGCTCTTGATGCAAGCCGTGCAAGAGAAGCAGCAAGAAAGGCTAAAGACAATGCAAGAAATAAATCCGGTCTTGAAAGCTCAAAGCTTCCCGGAAAACTTGCCGACTGCACTTCAAACGATCCCTCTCTCTGCGAAATTTATATTGTCGAGGGAGATTCGGCAGGAGGCAGTGCAAAGGACGGAAGAGACAGAACGCACCAAGCAATTCTTCCTCTTTGGGGTAAAATGCTGAATGTTGAAAAAGCAAGACTCGATAAGGTTTACGGTAACGAAAAGCTTATGCCGGTTGTTACCGCACTCGGAACGGGAATAGGCGAGGATTTTGATATTGAAAAGCTTCGCTACCATAAAATAGTTATTATGGCGGATGCCGATGTTGACGGCGCTCATATCAGAACACTTCTTTTAACATTCTTCTTCCGCTATATGAGACCCCTTGTTGAGGGAGGATATATTTATCTTGCGCAGCCCCCTCTTTTTAAGGTTACAAAGGGCAAAAAGAGCCGCTATGCTTTTTCCGATGAGGAAAGAGATAAAATGATTGAAGAGCTCGGCGGACAGTGCGATATTCAGCGCTACAAAGGTCTTGGTGAAATGGATCCCGACCAGCTTTGGGAAACAACAATGGACCCCGAATTCAGAACAATGCTCAGAGTTACGGTTGAAGACGCTCAGATGGCAGACGAAACCTTTTCCATTCTTATGGGCGACAATGTTGAGCCGAGGCGTGAGTTCATTGAGAAAAATGCAAAATATGTTGAAAATCTTGATGTTTAAGCATTTCGCCTTTCGAGGCTTTTTATCGCAGTATTTGGGCAAAATTGCAAAGCTAAACCTTGTTTTGTTTGACTCTGCGTGGCTTAAGCTTTGGTAATAAGGAGTAACTTTAATGGATAATAACGAAATCCGCTACGACAATCAAAAAATTGTTGATGTTGAAATTAATAAAGAAGTCAGAAAGGCTTTCCTTGACTACTCAATGAGCGTTATTGTTTCGCGTGCGCTTCCCGATGTGCGCGACGGTCTGAAGCCTGTTCACAGAAGAATTCTTTACACAATGTTTGAAAATAACCTTTATCCCGATAAGGCGTACAGAAAGTGTGCGGACACAGTCGGTGCCGTTCTCGGTAGGTATCATCCCCACGGTGACGCTTCCGTTTACGATGCAATGGTTAGGCTTGCTCAAAGCTTTTCAATGAGATACACTCTCGTTGACGGACACGGAAACTTCGGTACGGTTGACGGTGACCCCGCCGCGGCTTACCGTTATACCGAGTCGAGAATGAGCAAAATGAGCATGAAAATGCTTCAGGATATTGATAAGGACACGGTTGATTTTGCTTCAAACTATGATGACCGTCTTAAAGAACCCGTTGTTCTTCCTTCAAGATTCCCCAATCTTCTTGTTAACGGCTCTTCGGGTATTGCCGTTGGTATGGCAACAAATATTCCCCCACACAATCTTCGCGAGGTTGTTAACGGAATGTGCTGCCTTATTGATAATCCCGATGCAGAGCTTCCCGAAATTATGGAGCACATTAAGGGCCCCGATTTTCCCACTGCCGGAATTATCATGGGAGCAAGAGGAATTCGCCAGGCCTACGAAACGGGAAGAGGCAAAATTTACCTGAGAGCAAGAGCCGAAATTGTTGAAACAAAGGGCGAAAGATTTAAAATTATTGTAACCGAGCTTCCCTATCAGGTTAGAAAAGCCGCTCTTATTGCAAATATTGCAGAGCTTTCAAGGGATAAAAAGCTTGAGGGCGTTGCCGATATTAAGGACTTTTCAAACCGTAAGGGTATGCACATTGAAATTACCGTTAAAAGAGATGCAAACGCACAGGTTGTTCTTAATAATCTTTATAAGCTTACCCAAATGCAGGTAACCTTCGGCGTTATTATGCTTGCGCTTGTTGGCGGCGTTCCGAAGGTATTATCTCTCAAGCAGATGCTTAAGGAATATATAAGTTTCCAGGAAGAGGTTATCAGAAGAAGAACGCAGTTTGACCTTAAAAAAGCTCAGGACAGAGCCCATATCCTTGAAGGTCTTGCCCGTGCTATTGATATTGTTGACGAGGTTATTGCAACTATCAGAGCATGTAAAGGCGGTCAGGCAGAGGCAAAGCAGGCTCTTATGGATAAATTCAACTTTGATGATATTCAGGCGGCGGCAATCGTTGCTTTCCGTTTAGGTCAGCTTGCCGGACTTGAAATTGAAAAAATCAAAAAAGAGCTTGAAGAAATTCATATTCGCATTGCCGATTATCTTGATATTTTAAATAACGAGGGAAGAATTCTCCAAATTATCAAAGACGAGGCACAGGAATTTGCTCAAAAGCAGGGCGATGAGCGCAGAACCGAAATTACAGCCGCTTCGGGCGATGTTGACGACGAGGATCTTATTCCCGTTGAGGAGTGTATGCTCACTCTTACAACAATGGGTTATATGAAGCGCCAAACGGTTGACACATATAAGGCACAGAATCGCGGAGGCAGAGGCGTTATGGGAATGACTCGCCGCGAGGAGGATGTTGCTAAAACAATGTTCACCTGCTCAACCCACGATTACATTATGCTCTTTACCAACAAGGGTAAGGTTTTCAAGCTCAAGGGCTATGAAATTCCCGAGGGCTCAAGAACCTCAAAGGGAATGAATGTTGTTAACCTTCTTCCGCTTGAAAGCGGCGAAACAATCAGTGCAATGGTTAAGCTTCCCAAGGAGGAGGATAACCACTATCTTTGCATGGTTACAAGAGCAGGAATTATTAAGCGCACCTCGCTTTCCCAGTATCAGCATGTTCGCAAAACGGGAATTATTGCAATTTGCCTTGATGAGGGCGACGAGCTCGCGTGGGTTAATGTTACCGACGGTACAAAGAATCTTATTGTTGCAACGAAAAAGGGTATGGCTATCTGCTTTAAGGAAAGCGATGCAAGACCTATCGGCAGAACTGCGCGCGGCGTGAGAGCAATTCAGCTTGCTGATGACGATACGGTTGTTGGATTTGCCGCCGCCGAAGAGGGCTACACGCTTCTCACCGTTTCCGAAACGGGCTACGGCAGAAAGAGCGCATTCTCCGATTATAGAATTCAGAGCCGTGCAGGCAAGGGACTTATTAACTACCACACCGAAAAATACGGCGATGTTTCTATGATTGCTCCCGTTTGTGATGACAACGATGTTATTATGATTTCCTCCGACGGAATTATTATCAGGATGCCTTGCGAGCAGATTTCAACCTTTAACAGACCTTCTAAGGGCGTTAAGGTTATGAGAGTTAACGACGGAGAAAGAGTGGCAACAATCAGCATTGTTGACAGACTCGAGGAAGAGGAGGAAGCAGAAGAGAGCGAAAGCGAAAATGCTCCCGAGGCTCCTCAAACAGAAGAATAAAAAATCGCAATATTAAAAGGCTTGAACATTTTGTTCAAGCCTTTATTCTTTGCCTACATATTATCGGTTAAAAGCATTATTGCGCTGCACGCGGCAACGGGTGCGGTTTGCGTTCTCAAAATTCGAGGACCGAGAGTTGCACATTTTCCTCCTGCATCCAAAACCCTTTGAACCTCGCTCTCCTCGAAGCCGCCCTCCGGACCTATAAAAATATCAATGCTTTTAATATTTTTATCATTTATTATATCCGAGAGCTTTTCTCCGCCGTTTTCATAAAAAATAATTTTTAATTCTCCGCTTGAATTCTTTAAAGCGTTTTCAAGGCTTGTCATTGAGCGCACCTCGGGAATTATGCCTCTGCCGCTCTGCTGAGCCGCTTCAAGAGCAATTTTTTTATAGCGCTCAAGCTTTTTTGCGGCTGTTTTTTCATCGGGACGGCTTATGCTTCTTGCACACAGAACATTAACAAAGGCGGATGCGCCGAGCTCCGTGCATTTTTGAATAACATCCTCTGCCTTATCGCCTTTTGCAACGCCCTGATAAACCGTTACGAAAACCGACGGCTCGCTGCCGCACGCCTGACGGTAGCAAACCTCCAAAACAGCAGTTTCCTTTGAAGAATCCTTAATAATACATCCGTAATCAAATCCGTCGCCGGCGCAAACGGTAACTGTGTCGCCCTTTTTCATGCGCAGGCTTTTAATTAAATGACGGCTCTGCTCCCTCCCGAGCTCAAATTCGCCCTCGGGCACAAAATCAACAAAAACTTTTTTCATTCCTTAACATCCGTTCTTTGATAGTGAAAAAGATACTGTTGGGCAATTCCCTCAACTCCCGAAAAGCATTCAGGCAAGCCGTTGGGATAATTCTTCATAACTCGCTTCATCCAAACATCAACGGGAAACGCTCCGTAAAACTCAAAGCCGAAAAGGAGCGCGCAGTTTGCAACCTTTTCACCCACTCCGTAAATTTTCAAAAGCTCTTTTCTTGCTTCTTCAAGTGAAAGGGCTTTAATTTTTTCCAAAGAGATTTCTCCCGAGGCAACTCCCTTTGCGAGGCGTTCAAGGTACTTTGCGCGGTATCCCGTGCCGAGTTCTTCAAAATCACTTACGCTCAGCTTTGAAAGCGTGTTTGCATCGGGAAAGGTATAATTTTCGCCGTCTATGCAAACACCATATCTTGTGCACAGGCGGTTTATTATTAATTTGATTCTTTTAATATTATTTTGCTGGCTGATAACAAAGGACACCAGCGTTTCCCACGGCTCCTGATTTAAAACTCTTATGCCGTAGAATTTTTCAACCGCGGGAGCAATGTAGGAATCCTGAGAAATTCTTTTGCAGATTTCTTCATAATCGGTATCAAGGGCAAAATAATGAAGCCAAAGGCTTTCAAAATCCTCTTTCGAGGTGTTTTTAAAAATCAAAAGCTCGCCTTTTTGCAAAATATTCAGGTGCTTTCCGAAGGCAACTCCCGAAAAAGAGCCGTCGCTCTGCTCCTCCCAGCGAAAAGCCTGTCCGCAGTCAAGACTGAGAGCAAGATTGAAGCATTTTACACCTGAAATATGAAGGTCCGAGCTTATGCTTTCAACGATAAAATTGTTCACTTTTTTCACCCTCTTTTCAGTAAATTGATTATATCACGAAATTTGTAAAATAAAAAGGGAAATATACAAAATAGACAAAAAAATTGTAACCGAATTTTAACTTGCCAAAATGTTGAAAACTATGTGTAATTTTATGAAAACTCAGAAAAAGTTCGGTCAAATAAACTTTTCAACAGCAAAAAATGCTGAATTTTACGCATTTTAAGCATAGTTTTGAACATTTTCCACAGAGTTTTCCGCAACAGAAAAAGTCGTTTTTGGTTATACATTTGGTAATTTAAACCTCTTGTCAAGGAAAATTTTTATGCCATTTTTCACAAAAATAACAAAAAATGTATGTGGATAATTCAGCTCTTATCTTCCAACAATAAAACAAGAAAAAAGAAAGGAATAAATTGCAAATGATAAAGGGCGTAAACAGGCAGGTTTTAGAGGTTGTAAACACTGAAAACCCCTATTTTGAACGCATCGTTTTTTATGTTAAGCCCGAATATAAATCGGAAAACGCTCAATTTTTGAAAAGCGAGGCGGAAAAGTTTTCTCAGTCCGTTCAAAAGCCTCCGAAAACCAAAAGACCTAAAAAAGAAATCATCGGCATTATTGCAAGATGCCTGTTAAGTCTTTCGGCGGGAGCCGGAGCGGTTTTTATTATGAACACAATTTTCTAAGTTTGCGAAGGTGGAAAAAATGACAGTTTATAAAGCAATCAGAAACAACATTATTTTCTTTTTATGCCTTGCGGTTGCCGCCGCAGGCGCTATCGGCGGATACACAATATATGCTGTTTCGCAAAAAAGCACATCATCGGTGCTTTCAAGATACGGCTCAACGGGTAACGAGGTTCGTCAAATTCAAAAAAAGCTTGCCTCACTCGGCTTTTATTCGGGGGCTCAGGACGGTGTTTACGGAACACAAACCAAAAACGCGGTAACCTCATTTCAAAAATCGGTTGGAATAACCGCCGACGGAATTGCAGGCTCAAAAACGCTTCTTTATATGGGGCTCGGAAATCAGCAGGATTACAACACCGCTTATTCAAACGGCGATGTTGAGCTTCTTGCAAAGGTAATCAGCGCAGAGGCGCGCGGAGAAAGCTATGAAGGTCAGGTTGCGGTCGGCGCGGTTATTCTTAACCGTGTAGCGCATCCCTCTTTTCCCGACACGATAAGCGGAGTTGTTTATCAAAACGGCGCATTCAGCTGTGTTAACGATTCAAACTGGTATCAGCCCGTTGCCGAAACCTCTAAGCGTGCCGCGATTGACGCTATTAACGGCTGGGACCCGAGCGGCGGCGCGGTTTACTATTTCAACGCCGCAAAAACAAGCGATGCATTCATGCATTCAAGAACGGTTATTAAAACAATAGGTAATCACAAATTCTGTATTTAAGCCGCTTTTCTGCGCCGTTCAACATCAAACAAAAAAACAAAGCAGCCTATAACAAGCAGAAACGAGAGAGCCGCTCCGTTAACCGAGGGCTCGAAAACAGGATTTTGCGCGTTTGAAAAAACCTCGCGCTCAATATGGAAAACACAGGAAATACCGTAGCAGAATAAAGCCGAAAGAACGCCGTGAATTACTCTGAAAAGGAGAAAGCGTGCATAATTCGGCTTTATTTTTTTTGAAATTCCCATAATTTGCAAATGAACACAGAAGCCCGAAAACGCTAAAAAGAACGCTGTTTCAGGTAGTGAAAAGCTGTTTTTTGAGCAAAGCGAAGCCGTAACCTCAAAAAAAGCAAAAAGCGAATTGGAAAAAGCGAAAAGCTCTTGGAATATTTTAAAAAACGCACAGAAAAAAACAACATAGGCGCAAATCAGCATAACGCTTCTTACCGCCTCCTCAACCGCCTCGCAGAGCGCGTCGTTTAATGGCTTGGATTCAAAAAGAATAATACTTTTTGAAGTGATTTTTTCTTTTCCGATTGAAAGAAATATTCCGAGCACGAAAGATGAAAGCGCTATTGACAACCAGAGAATGAAGCCGAATGCCGTGCTTCTCAGGGTGAATGAACCGACTGCGCTCACAATAAACGCAACTCCCCCGTTTATGTTAAACATCAGTATTCTTTGAGCCTCTTCTCTTGAAAGCTCGCCTTTTTCAAAAAGCTCCTCTGTCAGCACGGCAGTGCAGGGATATCCGCCGAGCGCACCGAAAAGAAGTGCGCTTGCGCTTGCTTCGGGAAGACGCAGAGCCTTTTGAGCTATCGGCGAAAGAAGCTTTCCGACTGCAACAGAGGCTCTTGTTTTGATTGCCGTTTTAAAAATTATAAGCATCGGAAGAAGCGACGGCAAAATAATATCCAAAAACATTTTAAGACCTGTTTGCGCTCCGCTTTTTGCGCTTTCGGAAAAAAATGACAGAGCAAATGCACAAAAAAGGAAAAATATGAGCTGTAAATAATCACGGGCATTTTTCATGTTATCACCGTTAAATTATATTCATATATTTTAGTGATAAACACGCAAAAAATATTTTTAAGGGGCGTTAATATGAAAAAGAAAAGAAGCTCAAAATTCAGACTTGCAAAGGAGCTTGATTTTCCGGAGCACGCTTTAACGGGCAAGGGTCATGTTGAAATTACGGGAAACAGCGAATGCCTTGTTGACGGTTTAAACGGAATACTTGAATACACAAGCGAAAAAATTAAAATCAATCTCGGAAGTCAGATCGTTACCTTTCACGGCAGCAATCTTGTTATTAATTCGTTAACGCGCGAGGGCGCAATCGTTGAAGGTCTTATTATGAGTATGGAGTTTTCAAATTGATTTTACTAAGATTTTTCAGATGGCTTTCCGGCTATGTTGAATTTTGCTTTGAAGCGGGCTTTTGCGAGGGATTCATTAACGAAGCCCATGAAAAAGGAATTAAAATATATTCGCTGGAAAAACAGGGAGATAAGCTGTTCGGAAAAGCATCCTCGCGAAGCTACAGAAGGCTTCACGCTGTTGCGCTTCGGCACGGCGGAACAATAAAAATAATCAAAAAGCACGGTCTTGTTTTTGCAACCGGAAAATTCAGAAAAAGAACGGGGCTTGCAATAGGCGCGTTTATTTTTGTTTTTCTTCTTTCTTTTTTAAGTAGCTTTATTTGGAATATTGAGGTTACGGGCTGTGAAAATCTGTCAAGCGCTCAAATTATTTCTTATCTTAATGCAAACGGGTTTAAAAGCGGTGTTCGATGGAAAAATATTAACAGGGATAACCTTGAATTTTCAATGCTTTCACAGTTTGACGAAATTGCCTGGGTGCATATAAACCGCTACGGCAGCCGTGCGGTTATTGAAATTTCGGAGGCTACTCCTAAGCCGGAAATAAATAACGACAGCGCGGCTTCAAATGTTACTGCGCGCAAGGACGGAATTATAGTTAAGGTTTCTGCAAAAAAAGGATGGCAATGCGTTAATGTTGGCGATGCCGTTACGCAGGGCGATTTGCTTATTTCGGGTATTTATTATTCCGAGGTGGACAAAAAGAATCACTTTGTAAGCGCAAACGGAGAGGTTCTTGCAAAATGCGTTGAAAAAATAGATTTCACAATTAAAAGAACGCAGAGCATTAAAAAAACCGAAAGTAAAAAAAGCGTTAAAGCCTTTCTTCTTTTCGGCTTGGAAATTCCACTTTACCTTCCTCAAAAAACAGGAGTGAATGTTGAAAAAAGCGACTCATTTAAATATCTCAAGCTAAACAAAACAACTCTTCCAATCGGCATTAAAACAACCGTTATTCGCACATATTCAAACAGCTATGAGGATGTTTCCGACGATGTTTTGAAAAAGCAGGCAAAAACGAAGCTTGCCCAACTAAAAAAATCCCAGCTTTCCGATTATGAAATTCTAAGCGAAAAAACAAAGCTTGAAATCACCGCCGAAGGAATCTCTTCAAGCACAACCCTTAATTGTATAGAGAATATAGAAAAAATTAATAAAATTTCCGGTGTTGAAACGGAAAATGAGCCTTGATTACATAGTTTTGATGTGATAAAATCAAATAGAAGTAAACTAAAACAGGAGGTTAATGCCATGCAAATGACTTTCCGCTGGTTCGGATCGGATAAGGACACCGTTACGCTTGACCAAATTAAACAGATTCCCGGCGTTACCGGCGTTGTTCCCGCACTCCACTATCTCCCGGCAGGAGAAGCGTGGGAGGAAGAGGATGTCCTTAAAATGAAAAAGGAGATTTCCGATGCCGGACTCACAATGGAATGCATTGAAAGCGTTAATGTTCACGAGGACATTAAAATAGGTCTCCCCACAAGAGACAAATACATTGAAAACTACAAAACCTCAATCAGAAATCTTGCTAAAGTCGGCGTTAAGGTTATATGCTATAACTTTATGCCCGTTTTCGACTGGACAAGAACCGACCTTTATATGCCCCTGCCCGACGGTTCCACCTGCCTTTGCTATGACGGTAAGCAGGTTGAGGGAAAATCTCCCGAGGATATGTTCAAGGAGATAGACGATAATTCAAACGGCTATGCAATGCCCGGCTGGGAAACCGAAAGAATGGGCGAAATAAAAGAGCTTTTTGAAAAATACAAGAATGTTACCGCCGAGGATTTGTGGAACAATCTAAAATATTTTCTTGAAGCAATTATGCCCGTTTGCGAGGAATGCGATGTTAAAATGGCGATTCATCCCGATGATCCGCCGTGGCCGATTTTCGGACTTCCGAGAATTATTACCGGAAAGGACGCAATTGTTCGCCTCCTTGAAACCGTTCCGAGCAAATATAACGGAATAACTCTTTGCACGGGCTCTCTCGGTGCTTCGCCGAACAACGATATTGTTGAAATAATTAAGGCCGCAAAGGGAAGAATTTATTTTGCACATCTCAGAAATGTTTCCATAAACAATCAGTGGTTTAATGAAACGGCTCATGAATCCGACTGCGGTTCACTCGATATGTACGAAATTGTTAAGGCTCTTCAGGAAGCGGGCTTTGACGGATATGTTCGTCCCGACCACGGAAGAATGATTTGGGACGAGGTTGCACGCCCCGGCTACGGACTTTTTGACCGTGCGCTCGGTGTTTCCTATATCAACGGACTTTGGGAAGCAGTTGAAAAAAGCAGAAAGGAAAAATAAGCTATGTTTGTTCACGAAAATCTTAAGGGCAGAGTTGCAGTTGTAACAGGCGGCGGCGGAGTGCTCTGCGGTGATTTTGCAAAAACGCTTGCCGCTCAGGGCTGCAAGGTTGCTGTTCTTGATTTAAACAAGGAGGCGGCGCAGGCAGTTGCAGATGAAATTACACAAAACGGCGGCACTGCTATTGCTGTCGGATGCAATGTTCTCGAGCTTGAATCAATGCAGAAGGCACGAGAGGAAATCAATGAGAAGCTCGGCACCTGCGATATTCTTTTAAACGGTGCAGGCGGAAACAATCCTAAGGGAACAACAACTAAGGATACTCTTGAAAAGGCAGACCTTTTCAACAAGGACGAAAACATTAAAACCTTTTTTGACCTTGATGCAAACGGAATCAGCTTTGTTTTCAACCTTAATTTCCTCGGAACCCTTATTCCGACTCAGGTTTTTGCAAGAGATATGGCAGAAAAAGAGAACACCTGTATCATTATGGTTTCCTCTATGAATGCTTACAGACCGCTTACAAGAATTCCTGCTTATTCCGCAGCAAAGGCCGCCGTTAAAAACTTTACAGAGTTTATGGCTGTTCATTTTGCAGAGGTCGGAATTCGTGTTAACGCGATAGCTCCCGGATTCTTCTCAACTAAGCAGAACAAAACTCTTCTTTGGAACGAGGACGGCTCTCCCACAGAGAGAACGGGAAAAATTCTTGCCGCAACTCCGATGAAACGCTTTGGCGAAGCAAGCGAGCTCGACGGAACCCTCCTCTTCCTTTGCGACGAGGCATACAGCGGTTTCATTACCGGTGTTTCAATTCCCGTTGACGGCGGATTTAACGCATATTCCGGAGTTTGATTTATTATATATAATGTATGAAAGCGAAAAAAGCAATCTCGAAGAGATTGCTTTTCTTTTTTATTTAATAAATTTTTTCAGCCTGTTAACAAGCACGGCGGCAACGGCGATTTTTACCGCATCGGGAATAAGAAACGGTGTTACACACCAGCCGAGAACTGTTGCAAGGCTTGCCGCTGTTGTATTCTGCTTGTTGTAAACAACCATAAACCAAGCAGTTCCGAAAACATAGCAAACCGCAACGCCCAGCAGCATTGCCAAAATAATTGCCCAAAGCTTTTTAGGAGCTTTATCGGCAACAAGCCCAACTATGAGCGCGGTGAAAATAAATCCGATTATGTAGCCCCCTGTTGAACCGAAAAGAACTCCGGCACCGCCCTTAAATCCTGAAAAAACAGGAACGCCGATTAAACCTAAAACGATATAAGCAACAACGCTGAGCGTTCCCCTCTTTGCTCCGAGTAATCCCGCCGCAAGGCAAATTCCGAGCGTTTGAAGAGTAAACGGTACGGTCATCGGAATGCTTATCCACGCGCAAACGGCGATAAGCGCCGCCATAAGACCGATATAAACTATATCGAGAGTTTTGAATTTTTTGCTTTTTTCTTCTTTCAATGAAATCACGCCTTTCATAAATTATCAAGAATAATTTACACTATTGAGCGCAACTTGTCAACCAAATAATAAAAATTGGTTGACTAATAAAATAATAAAGATTAACCGCCGGTACTATGAATACCGGCGGCTGTTTTTTTTGTATGGATTGAGCATTTTTAAAAGCACCATAGAGTTGTGGAAGAAAAATGAAAAAGGAAAAGAAAAAGAAAAAATATTGGTTGAGGATAGCTCTATGCTCACAATACAGTGCTTTCCATATAAGCTGTAACCTGAACAGCGAATTGGTGTTTTAATATTAGTTCCAGGCTACAACTAAATAATAATGCAAATTTTTTGCAAAATAATTGTCTTGATGTTAAGTTTTTGTGAATAAAGTATTTTTTGATTATTTTACTTCAATCTTTTCCATTCCGCCCATATATGGACGAAGAGCCTCGGGAATTTTAACGCTTCCGTCTTCGCAGAGATTGTTTTCAAGGAAGGCAATGAGCATTCTCGGAGGAGCAACAACGGTGTTGTTAAGAGTGTGGGCAAGATAGTTTCCGTTTTCGCCTTTAACTCTTATTTTAAGTCTTCTTGCCTGAGCGTCGGAAAGGTTTGAACAAGAGCCAACCTCGAAGTATTTTTTCTGTCTGGGGCTCCACGCTTCAACATCAACAGATTTAACCTTTAAATCTGCAAGGTCGCCGCTACAGCATTCAAGAGTTCTTACCGGAATGTCGAGAGAGCGGAACAAATCAACTGTATTCTGCCAAAGGCGGTCAAACCAAATCGGGCTTTCCTCGGGTTTACAAACAACAATCATTTCCTGCTTTTCAAATTGGTGAATACGGTAAACGCCTCTTTCCTCAATTCCGTGAGCACCCTTTTCCTTTCTGAAGCAGGGTGAATAGCTTGTGAGAGTGAGAGGAAGCTCCTTTTCGGGAGTAATTGTGTCAATAAATTTACCTATCATTGAATGCTCCGAGGTGCCGATAAGATAAAGGTCCTCGCCCTCGATTTTATACATCATTGCATCCATTTCGGCGAAGCTCATAACACCTGTTACAACATTTGAGCGAATCATGAACGGCGGAACGCAGTAGGTGAAGCCTCTGTTAATCATAAAATCGCGTGCATATGAGATAACCGCCGAATGAAGCCTTGCAATATCGCCCATAAGATAATAGAAACCGTTGCCAGCAACCTTTCTTGCGGCATCGAGGTCGATACCGTTGAATTTTTCCATAATCTCGGTGTGATAAGGAATTTCAAAATCCGGAACAACGGGCTCGCCGTATTTTTGCACCTCAACATTTTCGCTGTCGTCCTTTCCTATCGGAACGGATTCGTCGATAATGTTGGGAATTGTCATCATTATTTTTGTAACCTTTTCGGTTAACTCAGCTTCCTGCTGTGCAAGCTCTTCAAGCTCCTTAGCCTGCGCGTTAACCTTTTCGCGAAGAGCCATTCCCTCTTCCTTTTTGCCCTGAGACATGAGAGCGCCGATTTCTTTTGAAATCTTGTTCCTGTTTGCGCGAAGCTCATCTGCCTTTTGCTGAACGGTTCTTTTTTCGGCATCAAGAGCAATTACCTCGTCAACAAGAGGAAACTTTTCGTTTTGAAATTTGTTTTCAATATTTTTCTTAACTATTTCGGGGTTTTCCCTAACGAATTTAATATCAAGCATTTTTTATTCTCCTAATTTGTTTGCTAAATTTTTTAAATCATCCATATTATAGAACTCTATTTCAAGTGTTCCCTTTGAGCGCGAATTATAAACCTTAACGCGCCTGCCGAGTACCTCTGAAAGCGAAAGCTCAACCTCGTCGTAAAAGCTGTCACGCCGTTTGGTTCTTCGCTGAACGGAGGAGGATTTCTCATTCGTTTTTGCAAGGCGCTCAATATCGCGAACGGTTAAATTGTTTGTAACAATGCTGTTTGCCGCTTCAAGCATCATAGCCTCGTTATCAAAAGCAAGAAGCGCTCTTGCATGACCTGCGGAGATAACGCCCTCGCGAGTCATATCCCTAACCTCCTGCGGAAGTCTGAGAAGGCGCAGACTGTTTGCAATGGCAGGTCTTGACCTTCCGACTGACATTGCAACCTCCTCCTGAGTGAAGCCGCATTTGTCAATAAGCGCCTGGAGACCCTCCGCCTCTTCAATCGGATTTAAGTCCTCTCTTTGCAGGTTTTCTATGAGCGCGATTTCCATTGTTTCAACATCGGAAAGCTCTTTGATAACAACGGGAACCTCCTTCAGCCCTGCAATACGGCTTGCGCGGTAGCGCCTTTCGCCTGCAACAAGCTGATAGCCGCCTGTAAGAAGAGGACGAACAAGCAGCGGCTGAAGCACGCCGTGTTGAGAAATGCTGTCGGCAAGCTCCTGCAATGCCGCCTCGTCGAATGTTTTTCTCGGCTGTTCCTTGTTAGGAATAATTTCGGAGAGCGAAAGAGTGCTGACGGATTGAAGCTCATCTACTGAGTTTTCAAACATTAATGCACTCAAGCCCTTGCCTAAGCCGGATTGCTTTTTTGCCATATATATTCTCCTTGTTTCATTTAAACATTTTGTTTTTTAAGAAATTCATCTGCAAGCTTTTTATAAGCAAAGCTTGGGCGTGAATACTTTTCATAATATATTACAGGTTTACCGAAGCTTGGTGCTTCTGCAAGCTTAACGCTTCGGGGAATCATAGTTTTATAGGTTTTTTGAGGGAAGTATTCCTCAACCTCTGCAATTACCTGCTGATTAAGCTTCAGTCTTGAATCGTACATTGTAAACACAACACCCTCAAGCTCTAAATGCTCGTTATAATGCTGCTTTACTGTTCTTACCGTTCCGAGCAGCTGACTCAATCCCTCGAGCGCGTAATACTCGCATTGAAGCGGAACAATAAGTGTATCCGAGGCGGTAAGCGCATTAAGAGCAAGCAAACCTAAGCTCGGCGGACAGTCAATAATGATATAATCAAAATCAAGAACAATTCCTGCAAGCGCTGACTTAAGCGCCTTGAAACGGTTTTCGGTTTCTGCAAGCTCAATTTCAGCGCCGGCAAGATTCATATTGGCAGGCATAAGCCATAGGTCTTTAAACTCGGTTTCAATTATAACCTCTTTAGCAGGAACCTTGTCAACCATTAGCTCATATGTTGATTTATCAACGGAAGCTTTATCCACACCTAAACCGCTTGTTGAATTTCCCTGAGGGTCAACATCAACAAGAAGAGTTTTTTTGCCTTTAGCGCCTAATGCGGCAGAAAGGTTAACGCAGGTGGTTGTTTTTCCGACTCCGCCTTTTTGATTAAATATTGAAACTGTTTTTCCCATATATTGGACCTCCGTGCATAAGCACATAAAACTGCGCTGATTATAGAACAATTATACATCATAATATAATTGTTAGCAAGTGTTTCACATGAAACAATTTGCATTATTTTTTAAAAATAGTGGAGTGAAGAAATGAATATACAAGATATAGATGTTTCACATGAAACATTATCAAAAGAAATAAAAAAGAACCTATTTTCAAATAAACATGCAAAATTTGAATATTTTCATACAAACTGTTTAAATTCTAAGTTGTTTATATGAAAAACTATATATTGTGTTAGCGTTTTCCGTGAAACACAATTAAAACGCAAAACGGCCCGCCCGCAGGCAGACCGTTTCGCGTGATGAAAAGAGGAGAATATGTTAAAACGGTTTCCCGTTTTAAGCTAAGTTGTTTTCGCGCATTTGCTCAAAGCCTTGCGCGCCCTGTGAGGTTTTAGGGATTTTAACATAGAATTCGATGTAGTCTTCGGTTTCGGTTTTGTTGCTTTTTGCATCAATACCCGCACTTCTCATTGTTTCTATTGCTTTGTTTACCGTGTTAACGAAGATTCGCACATCTTTAAATATTTTAACAACATTGTGGCGGGGCTTAACCGTATTATCCGTTAATCGTGAAACCATTTCCTCGGTTTGCTCAACATTTAATCCGCGTTCCTTTACTGCGTTGAGCACTCGCCACATCTGATTTTGGTCCTTTAACGGAAGAAGCGCACGCGCATGGCGTTCCGTAAGCCCTTCGTTTTCAATAAAATATCTAACCTCAACGGGAAGATTGAGAAGCCGAACCTTATTAGAAAGTGCGGACTGGCTTTTTCCAAGCCTTTTTGCAATCTCGGTTTGTGTTAATCCGAAATGATTCATAAGGCTTGAAATTGCATTTGCCTCTTCAAAAAAAGATAAATCCGAGCGTTGAATGTTTTCGATAATTGAATACATTGCACTGTTTTCGCTGTTACATTCAATAACAATGCACGGTATTTCCTCGCGGCATGCAAGAATTGAGGCACGCAGCCTGCGTTCACCGCTCACAATCTCGTAGTAGTCGCTGTTATTTATGCGTTTAACGAGAATTGGCTGTAAAACTCCGTTTTCTCGAATTGATTCGGAAAGACCGAGAAGCTCCTCGCTTTTGAACTGTTTTCTCGGCTGATAGGGATTCGGCAGAAGCTTTTCTGTCGGTAAATTGATAACCTGTCCATAATTGTTTTGCATTCGCTCAACCCCTTGAACTAAATATACCATAGCAAAAAGCATAAAAAAAGGATTTCCCGTTGTGGAAAATCCCTGTTTTTAGACAATATGTTTCAGTTTATAAAGGTTTCGACGAAATTTTTTTGGAGGTTCGTGGGTATTTTGTCGGTGTCTGCGATATTTTTCTGACAACAACTAACTGTCGCGCATCACCGTTCGGAAGTGTATATTCAAATACGCTTTCAATTTTTCCGCCAAGCTCGCGAATTGCATTTTTTGCTTCATCAGTTTCATCGGCAGAGCCCTTAAATGCAATAAATGCACCGCCGACCTTAACAAAAGGCAGGCAGTATTCGGTGAGAATGGGGAGAGAAGCAACCGCTCTTGCAACTGCAAAATCAAATGTTTCTCTGAAATCCTTTTGTCGTCCTGCGTCCTCGCCGCGCGAGTGTACGGTCGTTGCGCTAAGCTCTATCGTCTCCAGAACAGAGTTGATGAAATTCAGCCTTTTTTGAAGAGAATCAAGCATAAAAAGGTCTAAATCCGGGCGAAAAATCTTGATTGGCAGGGAAGGAAAGCCCGCACCACAGCCAACATCAATGATTTTCGCTCCGTTTGGTATATCAACAAATTTAAAAACGGCAAGGCTGTCGGTGAAATGCTTTGTAACAATTTCAGACGGCTCTGTTATAGCGGTAAGATTAATTTTTTCGTTCCATTCGCAGAGAAGCTTTGCGTAGGTATCAAATTTATCAAGCGCGTTTTCACTGAGTTCTGCCGAAAAATCGCGCGCTTCGTTTTTTAGTTGTTCTTTGTTAATCATTTTTGTTCCTTGAGTCAATAAGAATATTTAGCGCCGTAACATCGGCGGGATTTACTCCGCTTATTCTTCCTGCCTGTCCGAGATTTTCGGGGCGCACCTTCGAGAGCTTTTCAATGGCCTCAAGCCGTAAGCCCTTGAGTGAGGAGTAATCAATATCCTCGGGTATTTTTTTGCTTTCAAGACGGCGCATTTCCTTAATCTGCGCCTCCTGTCTTTTAATATATCCCTCATATTTAACCGAAATCTCCGCCTGCTCGGCAACATCGCGGGTTAAATCCTCGGGTCTTGAAGTGTCTATCGGAGCAAGATTTTTATAGTTTAGCTGAGGACGGCGGAAAAGCTCAATTAGCTTGCAGCCTGTTTTTAACTCAGCAGTATTGTTTTCACGAAGAATTTTTTGAAGCTCGTCGGTAATCGGAACAGATGTTTCCTTTAAACGCTCAAGCTCCTTTTCAACGGCTTTTTCCTTTGCAAGAAAGCGCTCGTAGCGTTCATCTGAAACAAGACCTATTTTGTATCCGATAGGAGTAAGCCGTCTGTCGGCATTATCCTGCCTGAGAACAAGTCGGTATTCACTTCTGCTTGTCATCATTCTGTATGGGTCGGAGCAGCCCTTTGTTACAAGGTCGTCTATAAGTGTTCCGATATATGAACCGCCTCGGTCAAGAATTAAGGGCTCTTTTCCTTTTATTTTCAACGCCGCGTTGATACCGGCAACAAGACCCTGAGCGGCGGCCTCCTCATAGCCCGATGAGCCGTTGAACTGACCCGCGCCGTAAAGACCCGGCAAATCCTGAAACTCAAGAGTTGATTTTAATGCCGTTGGGTCAACGCAGTCGTATTCAATAGCGTAGGCACAGCGCATAACAACGGCGTTTTCGAGCCCGGGTATCGTGTGGATAAAATCGAGCTGAACATCCTCGGGAAGAGAAGAGCTCAATCCCTGAAGATACATTTCTTCGGTGTTTAGACCGCAGGGCTCAATGAAAAGCTGATGTCTTTTTTTATCGGCAAAGCGAACAATTTTATCCTCAAAGCTCGGGCAGTAACGAGGGCCTACGCCTTCAATTTTTCCGCTGTACATAGGGGAGCGGTCAAGATTTTTGAGGATAACCTCTTTTGTTTTTTCGTTTGTGTATGTAATATGGCAGAAAACCTTGTTTTGAACATCGCCCGGCTTTGTGTCATAGCTGAAGGGAACAATTTCGTCGTCACCGCTCTGAACCTCAAGCGAAGAAAAATCAATGCTTCTTCTGTTAACACGGCTCGGAGTTCCCGTTTTAAATCTGCGAATCGGAATATTAAGCTCCTTAAGGCTTTTTGCAAGCGCGGTTGAGGGAAACATACCGTCGGGACCGCTCTCGTATGAAACATCACCGATATAAACTCTGCCACCGAGAAAGGTTCCGGTTGCAATAACAACTGCCTTTGCATTAAAAATTGCATCAAGCCTTGTTTTTGCCTGCCATTCACCGTTCTCAAGGTGCTTTAATTCAACTATTTCAGCCTGACGAACATCAAGATTATTGCATTTTTCAAGAGTGTGCTTCATTAAAGCGCTGTATTCTCTTCGGTCAATCTGCGCTCTGAGAGAATGAACGGCAGGACCTTTTCCGAGGTTTAGCATTCTGCTTTGAAGCGAGCACTTATCCGCCGCTCTTCCCATTTCGCCGCCGAGCGCATCTATTTCGCGAACAAGATGCCCCTTAGATGTTCCGCCTATTGACGGATTGCAAGGCATATTGCCGACCCAATCAAGATTTATGGTAAAAACAGCGGTTTTACAGCCGAGCCTTGCGCTTGCAAGACCGGCTTCAATTCCGGCATGACCGGCACCTATTACCAAAACATCATAGCTGTCTGAAAAATATTCCATAATTCACCTTATTTTCCGACGCAAAACTGCTCAAATATACTGTTTACAACCTCTTCGGTTGCCTTTTTACCCGTTAGCGAAAGAAGGCAGTCTATGCAGGAATCTATCATAACATTAATTGCGTCGTATGTTAAAAATTCCTCTGCACCGCTCAGCGCCTCGCAAATATAATCGTACGCCTGCTTACAGCAGAGCCGCTGCCTTTCGTTTGCAAGCAGGGGGGCACTGCTGTCAAAATCCGCAACGCCGAGAACCTCGCAAACTGCACTTGTTATTTTATCAAGAGCGTTTTCTTCGCTTTCTGCCGAAACATAAACAACTCTGTTAAAGCTTCGATTTATTATTTCACAGTCGAGGCGGTTTTCCAAATCGGTTTTGTTAATAATTGCAATGGATTTCTTTCCCGTGCATTCGCTAATCAGCCTTTCGTCCTCACTGCTCAGAGGTCGCGAGCTGTCGAAAACCGCAAGAATGAGACCTGCGCCCTTGAGCTTTCCTATTGCCCGTTCAATTCCTATGGATTCAACAATATCGCTGCTGTCCCTTATTCCTGCGGTGTCGGAAAGGTGAAGAACAATTCCTCCGAGGCGAATATTTTCTTCAACGATATCTCTTGTTGTTCCCTCAATTTGAGTAACAATGCTTTTTTCGCTTCCCGAAAGCAGATTCATAAGAGTTGATTTTCCAACATTCGGCTTTCCGGCAATAACCGTGTCAATTCCGCCTGTAATAATTTTACCTGCATCGTATTTTTCAAGAAGCTCGTTGAGCGAATTTTTTGCGTTTCTCAAGGTTTCTGTTAAGCTTTCTGTTTCAAGCTCGGGAATTTCCTCGTCGGGATAATCAACCCAAGCCGCCATAAGTGCACTGCAATCAATAAGCCTTTGAAGAACCGAATTTATTTTATTGCTCAAAGCACCCTGAAGCGCACTGAAGGAAGCCTTTGCACTTTCCTCGCCCTCGGCGCTGATTAGCGCGGCAACTGATTCAGCCTGAGTTAAATCCATTTTGCCGTTGAGAAAAGCCCGTTTAGTGAATTCGCCCGGACCCGCCGGAACGGCTCCTGCCTCTAAAACGGCCTCCAAGGTTTTTTGAACAATAAAAATTCCGCCGTGCACGGAGATTTCGGCAACATCTTCACCCGTGTAGCTTTTCGGCGCGCGGAAAACAAGAGCAACTGCATTATCAGCCTTTTTGCCCGAAGCAATTATATTTCCGAATTTGGCTCTGTAACCGCCGAGCTCGGTGAGAGCGCTTTTATCGGCGCATTCAAAAACACGGCTTGCAATTTCTATTGCATTATCCCCGCTTATTCTTATAACGCCTATTCCTCCCGGTGCGTTTCCCGAAGCGATTGCCGCTATTGCTTTTGCCATTTTTCCGCCTGCCTTTTATATACTTATTATATTACGATTATAAAAAACAAAATCGGGGCAGAGGTGCCCCGATTAAATCAGTCTTTATTAATTTCGATTTTACCGAATTTCGGCAAATCTGCTCTGTCTGCTCTGGGCGTTGTGTTAGCCGGTGCGGTTGTAACCGAAGCAGGTCGGGGACCTCTTCTGCCTCCGCGTGAGCCATAGCGTGAAGAACCGTAGCTTCTAACCCCGCCTGTGGGTTCAAGAACAACACGCCTGTCCTGATTATAGCCGATAGACCTGGACTCAACTCCCTCAAACTCCTGAATTGCTGTATGAATAATTCTTCTTTCATACGGATTCATGGGCTCAAAGGTGTATCTTCTGCCCGTTCTTGCAACATAGCTTGCATTTTTGCGGGCGAGAGCACAAAGAGTTTCAGCTCTTTTTTCACGGTAGTTGCCGACATTGATTGTTACACGAACAAATCTCTCGCCGGTTTTCTTGATTGCAAGGCTTGTGAGGTACTGAAGAGCATCGAGGGTTTCTCCTCTTCTGCCGATAATGATACCGTAATCCTCGCAAACGATTTCCATTTTAACAGTGTCACCGTCGAGCTCTGAAGTGATAGTGAAGTCCTCTGTTTTGAGGCCTTTAAGCATCATTTCAAGGTACTCTTTAGCAACTGCTGCATCCTGCTCGGTAGCAGGAGTGGTGTTTTTATGCTCCTTTTCCTCACGGGGAGAAGCATCAAGCGCCTCTTTAACGGTCTGCTCCTTCTCTTTTGAGAAGCCGCTTTCCGATTTTACCTCTTTTTTTGGAGACGGAGCGCTTTTTTTGGAAGCCTGCTGAGGCTTTTTGTCGCGTGATTTTTTATCTTTTTTCGCGCTCTTGCGCTGTTTTGAGTCGGATAAATCTTCGTAAGAGGCTTTAACCTTAGCGTCTCTTCCGCCGAAAATACCGAGCACCTTTTTCTTGGGCATTTCGATAACTTCGATTTTTATATCCGCCAATGCAGGAGCATTAAGACCGGCTTTTGCCGCATTTGTTGCAGCCTCGAGAGTGGAGCCGGTGCCGATAAATTCCTTTATCATAAATCCTCCGTTATTTAATTTTCTTAATTGTTTCTTCCCTTGAACGGCGCTCAATGGTTTTTTCAACCATAAGCCTTGCCTGAGATCTTTTAGGCGGGAAGAATTTTGCAATATAAAGCTGCTGAAGAACAGCTATGATGTTTGAAACAATCCAGTAAACGCCGACTGCTGCGGGTACCTTAAAGGTGATGTACAGCGAGAAGAAGGGCATCATAAGAGTCATCATAAGCATCTGCATGCCCTGCTGTGCCGCGGCAGGATTGTTCTTTTTCTGAATAAGCATTGAAACAACACTTGAAAGCATTGAGGTTGCAAAGGAAAGAATGGGAACAATTAGAATAAGTCCGTCTTTCCAATGGGGAATTGCGGTCATATCAAGACCGAAAAGCTCCATTCCCGAACGGTAAGCAAGAATTTCCTTGCAAGCGCTTTCGGTGAAAACCTTTGGAAAATGCTCTGTCAGTGTTGGCTGAAGGGTGGTGAATTCCTCAAGAATATGAAGCTGAAGATATCCGCCCTTGTAGTTAAGGAGATCTGCAATTTGATTTGCAATCTCGTCAATATTAATTCCGAGAACATACTGAATGGGATAGTAGATAATACCAACGATTCCCATAAGGAAAATCATTTGGAACGCCATTGTTCCGCAGCCCATGTTCATCGGGTTGTGTCCCTCACGCTGATAAAGCGCCTGCATTTCTTCGTTTAGGCGCTGGCGGTCTCTCGGGTCGTTTCCGGAATATTTCTTCTGAATTTTTTGAATTTTGGGCTGAAGCCGTGAGGTTGCCGCCATTGTTTTTTGCTGCCTGATGTTAAAGGGAAGCAAAATAATTCTCGTAACAACAGTAAAAATAACAATAGCAATGAAATAGCGGTTGTCGAGCATTTCCATAAGAAAGCCCATGCATTTACCGAAAAGCCAGTAAAGCGGTTTAAAAATGCCCATTCCGGAATTCTGAACTGCCAATAAAATAGTGTTCATTTAATTTCCTCTTTGGATTATTTTTTGGGAGGAACGGGGTCGTAACCGCCCTTGAACAGGGGATTACAGCGCAGTATTCTGCGAAGGGCAAGCAAGCTGCCCCTGAAAACACCGTGAATTTCTATTGCCTCAATTGCATACTGTGAGCAAGTGGGCGTGTAACGGCACGCTCCGTTTGAAAAACGGGGGCTCATTGTTGTCTGATAAGTGCGGATTAAAAACAAGAAAAGCTTTTTAATCAAACTACTGAGCTTTTTCATTTTCAATAACTCCAAGCTGTAAAAGCTGTTTTTCCATTTCTTTAAGAACATCCTGCATTTTAACAAAGGTTGTTTTGGTTCTTGCAACAAAAACAATATCGCAGTTGCGGCAAACGGAATTTTCGAGCTGAGAAAAAGCGGCTCTGATAATTCTGCGCGCGCGGTTTCTTTTAACGGCGTTGCCGATTTTTTTAGCACTGGTGATTCCCACTCTTGTGCAATTTTCCTTGTTTTTTACCGCATAGGTAACAAGCACAGAGCCTGAAACACACCTTCCTCGGCGGTAAGCCCTGCGAAAATCCTTGTTTTCTTTAATCGTACGGGTTTTCACTAAACCATTCCTATCAGCGCTTAATAAGTGAGCTGTTTTCTGCCCTTTGCACGACGGCGGGCAAGCACCTTGCGTCCGTTTTTAGTTGCCATTCTTTTTCTGAAGCCGTGTTCCATCTTTCTGTGGCGCTTCTTGGGCTGGTAGGTTCTTTTCACTTCTTTTCACTCCATTCAAAGACTAAACTGGTCTTAATCTTTATTTTCTCTGCGTGGGTATAACGCAGGCACAAACTTTTTATAATGTGATGATAATCCACATTAGCGTTAAGTATTATATTATATAAAACCGACGATGTCAATAAAAACTTGTTTTTTTTAAATTTATATATTATAATAACACTATATCTTGGGGGAGTATCCTATGATAATAACTAAACGCTCGTTAATTAAGTATTCTCTGCGATTTATATTTTGCATAATTTTCTTTTGTGCAACAAGCCTTTTGTTTGATACATGGAATGAGTTTTTCCTTTTTCACTATTCCGAAAAGGGATTTTATGTTAAGCTGTTATTTGCGGTTTTCGGTGTACTTTTCAGCTCATATGCGGTTTGCGTTAACGAAAAAAGCTGTGAATTTATTAAGTTTTCATCAGGCGCGTTCACAATAGTATTTTTCGTTTTGTTTTTCATTGACATGAAAACCTTTAATCTTGCAAACAGCATGCCGGGCTTTTCATCATCGCTTCATTTCACATATTCGTTTGCCGCGTTTTGTTCGCTTTATGCAGGCGCATGGGCGGCAACGCAAAGGGTTAGATGCTATTCCTCGTTTTATTCGTTTTTTAAGGTTTATACTTATTATTTCACAGCCGTATTTCTTCTTGTTACCGTGCTTATGGCTTTTGTTTACAGAACCCACGGCGACCAAACGGGAGTAAATCTTATTCCGTTCAAGGGAGAAATCAAGGTAAGCCTTTATTATTTATCAAGCGGTCAGCCGCTTCTTGCAAAGCGCAGTCTTTCAAATATTCTGTTCTTTGTTCCCGTTGCGCCGATTCTTTATAATTTGATTGAAAAGGATAAAAGCGCGGCATATATAATAGTTCCCGTTTGCCTTTCGGCAACGATAGAGATTTTACAACGCGTGCTTGCATGCGGCGAATGTGATATAGACGATGTTATTTTGAATACTATAGGAAGTCTTATAGGGCTTTTGCTTTGCAATATTTTTCTCAAAAAAACACTCAGGGAGGGCAAAAAATGCTCGGTATAATCGGTGCAATGGATGTTGAGGTTAACTCGATTAAATCAAGAATAGAAAATCCGCAGAAAAAAACAGCGGCGGGAATAGAATTTATTTACGGAACTATTTCCGGCTGTGAGGTTGTTGTGGCAATGTGCAGTCCGGGAAAGGTTAACGCCGCCCTCTGCGCGCAGGCAATGATTGATTTGTTCGGAGTTGACAGGCTGATAAATATCGGCGTTGCAGGCTCGCTTAAAGAAAATGTTGCAATAAGAGACGTTGTTATTGCAAATGATGTTGTTCAGCACGATATAGATATAACTGCTCTCGGAGAGCCGAGAGGACTTGTTAACGGGGTTAATCTTATTAAGATACCTACCGATGCCGCACTCAGCGAGGCTATTTCTTATTCGGCAATAAAAACGGGCAAAAAAATTCACCGTGGCACTGTTGCCAGCGGCGACACATTTGTTGCAAGCGATGAAAAAAAGAAAGAAATCCAAAACACATTCGATGCTCTTTGCTGTGAAATGGAGGGCGGAGCAATCGGTCAAACGGCATATGTTAACGGTGTTGCGTTTGCAATTCTTCGCACCGTTTCCGACGGCGGCGACGAAAATGCGCAGATTGATTATCCCTCGTTTAAAAAAATTGCCGCTGAAAGTTCAACGGCAATACTTCTTGAATTTATAAATCAACAACAAAATTATTTAAAATAAAGGTTTCCGCCTCATCAATCAAGGTGTGAAGTGGTGTTTTTTCGGAAAAATCGGCTCCCTTTCTCGTTTTATCCTCAATGAAAACGAACTTTGCATCCTGAAGCGAGATTGCGGCGTTTGCCAGCTCGCGTGCAACCGAGATATCTATATTAAACATTTCGCTCGGAAGAACTCCTGCCTTTGCAAGAGTAAGCGCGCCTCTGTAAAGGCAGAGCATAAAATAATCATGAATATATTTTGACGGACTGTTTTCACCGCAGGCTCCTGCACAGTCAAGCAGAATTTTTGTGCTTTGGCTGAGCGTTCCTCCTGAAAGCGTTTTTGAGTCCTCACCCGAAAAGGAATCAAAATATTCAAGGTCTATTCCGTTTCTGCTTTCGGAAACGCCGAGAAGATAATCGGTTGTAACTCCGTAGTAGTCGGCACAGCGGATAACAAAATCAAGCCCGCATTCTCTTATTCCCTTCTCATAGTGGGATAAAAGCGCCTGAGAAACTCCGAGATCTCCTGCTGCTTTTTTTTGGCTGATACCTCTTTCTTTTCTGAGCTGAGTTAGCTTTTTGGAAAAAGCGGATTCTTTTTTTGCTTTATCTTTTTTTCCTTTTTCGTTTGTTTTACTCTCTGTCATAACTTTTCCTTCTCTTTTTATTACAACCGGTATTATACAACTTGTTATACAATTTGTAAAGTATTTTTTTGAAATTCTGTCTTTTGGGGGTTGTTTCTATGAAAACCTACACTATTTATCTGTTTCGCCACGGATTGACCAAGGGAAACATTAACGCACAGTATATAGGGCATACCGATTATCCACTAACAAGCGGTGGTATAGAGCAGCTTAAAAAAATAAAAGCAAAGCATCATTATCCCGAGGTTGACGCGGTGTTTTCTTCTCCGTTAAAAAGAGCAGTTCAAAGTGCAAAAATTATGTTTGACGGAGCCGAGCCGATAATTATTGACGATTTTATTGAATATAATTTCGGAGAATTTGAGGAGTGTACGGCAAAGGATTTAGAAAACAACGAGGATTTTGCGGCGTGGCTTCACGGCGATATCTATGCCCGTCCGCCCTACGGAGAGAGCAACGCCGAGTTTGCCCAGCGCGTTTGCTCTGCGTTTGAAAAGGTTGTTTCGGGAATAATCAAAACAAACACAAAAACCTCGGCAATAGTTTGTCACGCGGGTGTGCTTATGACAATTCTGTCGTGCTACGGACTTCCCGAAGCGCCCATGGCACATTGGCAAATGGACCCGGGCTACGGCTTTGAGCTTCGCATAACTCCAAATCTTTGGATGCAGGCAAATAAAGCGGAGGTTTGCGACACAGTGCCCGAAAGAATGAAGGATTTAAAGGATTAAAAAATGTCACGAACATATTGTTCGTGACATTTTTTAATATACTCATCAATTATTTTGATTTTCTTTTTTCCTCTTTTTCCGCCTCGATAATCTTTTGGTAATCCTTTGTTTCCTTTGCGATTACGCCCGAAAGTGCAAGCAGGCAGATAAGGTTCGGAATAGTCATAAGTCCGTTTGCAATATCGCTGAACGACCAAGCAATTTCAAGCGCTGTTGTTGCTCCGAGGAAAACAACTACTGTGAAAACAACGCGGTAGATATAGCAGAAAATCGGCTTTTTGAAGAGATATTCAAGAGCCTTTTCGCCGTTATACTCCCAGCCGAGAATAGTTGAAAACGCAAAAAGTATAATGCCTATAGTAACAACTATTGCGCCGCCCTTGCCTAAAACGCTTTCAAATGCGGCAATGGTAAGCTGTGCGCCCTCAAGCTGCTTGCCGTCTGCCCCGGTCATTCCGAGCACACCGCTTGAAGCGATTGCAAGACCCGTGATTGTGCAAACAACGATTGTGTCGATAAAGGTTCCGCACATATTTATGTAGCCCTGGCGAACATGGTCATCGGTTGAAGCGCAGGCTGCAGTAATAGCTGCCGAGCCGAGACCGGCTTCATTTGAGAAAACTCCGCGCGCAACACCGTACTGAACGCTCTTTAAAACAGATGCGGTCATTGTTCCGGCAATTCCTCCTGCAACCGATTTGCCGGTAAACGCCATTGAGAAGATATTTGCAACTCCGGCAGGAAGATTTTTTGCATTAAGAATTATAACAAGAAGTCCTGCCGCAATATAGAATACAGCCATAACGGGAACAAGAACGGAAGAAACCTTTGATATTGATTTTATTCCGCCGATTAAAACTATTCCTGTTAAAGCTACAAGGATTATTCCGGTTACCCAAGTGGGAATTGAAAAGGTTGAATTAACCGCCGATGAAATGGAATTTGCCTGAGTTAAATTTCCTATTCCGAATGAGGCAATCAAAGCAAAAACAGCAAATGCTCCTGCAAGAAAAGAGCCAACATATTTATTTTTGAAAGCTCTTTTAATTGTGTACATAGGTCCGCCGCACATTTCGCCTTTTTCATTGACCGTGCGGTATTTTATTGAGAGCATACATTCGGCGTACTTGGTAGTTATTCCGAATGCCGCCGCAATCCACATCCACACTAATGCTCCGGGTCCTCCCGACACGAGAGCCGTTGCAACGCCTACGATGTTGCCCGTTCCGATAGTTGAAGCGAGCGCTGTCATCAAAGCCGAAAACGGAGAGATTTCACCGTCTGAATCTGTTTTTCTTGATTCGGGGCTCAGCATTAGCTTCAGGGAGAGACCGAGATTTTTCCAGGGAAGAAAATTTAGGCGTATTGTTAAAAAAATTCCTGTGCCGACAAGCAGAATAAGCGTTGCAGGACCCCATACCACATTGTCTATTGCTTTCAGCACCTCTTGTAAAGCGTTCATATTCAGTCCTCAATTAAAAATTTTTCGTTTATTTTATCATATTAATATTGAAAAGAAAATATTAAATCGGAAAAAAATTTAAAAAAAATATAAAATATAAGCGGGCAGATGATTACATTTTTGTAAAAACCGCCCGCTTTATTATTTATTCGTTTTTCCAAAGGTGAAGTCTGCCCGTGTCATTAAAGGCTTTGAGCGTTACTATTGTGAGAGGAACAATAAACATTCCCATAAAACCGAAGAGTTTGAGTCCGAAATAAAGACCCGCAAGAGTTATTATCGGATTTACGCCGAGAGTACCGCCAACGATTTTCGGCTCAATATATTGGCGGATTACCGATATAACAACATAAATTATTAAAAGACCTACACAGCGTGAAAAATCTCCCATAACCGCGCTTATCAGAGCCCATGGAATGAGTATTCCGCCCGAGCCTGCAACGGGAAGAATATCAAAAACGGCGATTGCAAGAGCAATAACGAAAATGTAGTTCTTGCTGACAAGATTCATGGCGGACAAAATTCCCAGACCGAGAGAAAGCTCGCAGAAGGTTATAAGCATAATAATGCCATAGGCTCTGAGCATTTTTAAAATCGTGTGCGTGAAAACCTGCTTTATTTCAACAAGAATATTTTTCTTACCGTCGGGAAGCTGCCGTTTAATAAATCCAACTATATAGTTGTAATCCTTAGTAAAGAATATCCATGCAATAATGCCGATTACGAGCGACAGAAGTATTGACGGAACATTTTTAACAACGCTAACAACTCCCGAAACGCCGCTTGTTATTGAATTTCCGTTGAGACCGAATTTTGAAAGGTCAAAATCGTTTGAAAGCCCCGCAAAGAAATTTGTTATTGTTTCGGAAACGGAATTGTAAACCTGATCGGGCAGGAATTTCAGAAGGTTGAGTATTTCATTTTGCAGGGTTGCAAGAAATGCAGGAAAATCGCTCATCTGACCCATAAGATAACGGGCAAAATCGGCAATTTCTCTTCCGACATTTGCAAGGATTAAAATAATGGGAACAAGCACAAGTGCAATGCAAACCAAAACAAGCAAAACGGAAAGCAAGCCGTGGCATTTTTTGTTTGTTTTTTTATCCAAAAAGCGCAGTGGCTTTTGAAGAATTACCGCAAAAAGAAAGGAAATTAAAAACGGAGCGGCAAAAGGAAAAAGATATTTAAAAAAAACATAATACAGAGCAAGAACAACAACTATTGTTGCAAGCCCAATAAGAAACGAAAGCTGTTTTTTTGTTTTCTCCTGCATTTTTACACCTTCATAAGATTGTAGTATAGATTTATTTTAACCTATGTTGATAATATATGCAAGTGAAAATTGGTATTGATTTCCGAAAAAACATCACGATTAACCGCATTCGACCGAACTGGAATTTGCTTACGACTGTTACTGCTTTGGGTTTAGCTAATATTAATGATTATAATCAGTAGGTATAAATATGCTACATTAAATTAGGTTTTACTTTTGATTTTTGTTGAAAATATAAAAAAATTAATTTTCTCTTGTATATTCTCAAATTAAGTGTTAATATATAACAAGTGTTTATGAACGCAAAACAACTGTGCGCGGGTGGTGAACAGTTATTGAATAAAATTAATTATGTGCTTGTTAATTCGGAAATATTGCCGGAGGTATATATTAAGGTGCTCAAGGCAAAGGAGCTGCTTGCTTCGGGAGAGGCAAAAAACGCCAGCGCGGCGGCAAAAATGGCAGGCGTTTCAAGAACGGCATACTATAAATATAAGGATGCGGTTTTTGAATACAGACCCGAAAGCGAAGAGCTTGCAACAATAGACGCCCGCCTTGCAGATACGGCAGGAGTTTTATCAGGCGTTATGAACGAGATATACAAGGCAGGCGGAAATATTCTTTCGGTTAATCAAAGCGTTCCCGTAAACGGGGTTGCCGCCGTTTCAATAACGGTTCGAATTGCCGAAATGAGCATAAGCGAAAACGAGCTTATGCAAAGGCTTGTTAAAATGAACGGTGTTAAAAGCGCCGCTTTATCATAAAAAGTCAGCCTCGGATTAAGCAAAGGGCTTCTCCGAAGCGGAAAGGATGAAAAATATGAAGGTTGCAGTTATGGGCTACGGAACGGTTGGTTCCGGAGTTGTTGAGGTTATTGAAAGCCATAACGATGTTATTTCAAAGCGTACGGCAGGTAAAACACTTGAGGTTGCCCACATTCTTGATTTAAGAGATTTTGAGGGCGACAGCCACGAGGCGCTGTTTACAAAGGATTTCAACGATATTCTTAATGACCCGGAGGTTAAAATCGTTGCAGAAACAATGGGCGGAGTTAACCCGGCGTTTGATTTTACTAAAAAGCTTCTTCTTGCAGGAAAAAGTGTTGTAACCTCAAACAAGGAGCTTGTTGCACAAAAAGGTCTTGAGCTTTTGGAGGCCGCTGAGCAGAGCGGAGCAAACTATTTGTTTGAGGCTTCCGTCGGAGGTGGTATTCCGATTATAAGACCTATGGCACAGTGCCTTGCCGCAAACCACATTGAAGGTGTTGCAGGTATTCTTAACGGAACAACAAACTTTATTTTAACAAAAATGATTGAAGAGGATATGGCTTTTGAGGAGGCGCTTAAGCTTGCTCAGGAGCTCGGATATGCCGAAAAGGACCCGACTGCCGATGTTGAAGGTCACGACGCTTGCCGTAAGGTTTGCATTCTTGCTTCTCTTGCATTCGGAAAGCATGTTTATCCCAATCAGGTTTCAACCGAGGGAATTTCAAACATAACTCTTGAGGATGTCTCTTATGTTGCTTCTGCTAAGGGTGTTATTAAGCTTCTCGGTCAGATTAAATATATCAGCGAGGATAAAATTGCGGCATTTGTAAGCCCGGCAATTGTTTTCAGCGGCTCACAGCTTGCATCGGTTAACGATGTTTTCAATGCAATTCTTGTTCGCGGAGATGCTGTTGGAGATGTTTGCTTCTACGGACCGGGCGCAGGAAAGCTTCCCACCGCTTCGGCTGTTGTTGCGGATATGGTTGACTGTGCTAAGCATATTGACCGCAAAAAGATTTTCGGCTGGGGCAAGGGCGACGAGGATTATGTTGTTAACTACAAAGATTCTCTTGAAATGCCGTTTTATGTTCGCGCAAAGGCAAGCGAGGCTGAAATCAGCGCTGTTCTCAGCGAGGTTAAATTCCTTTCCCGTCAGGGCCAGCCGAGCGACGAGGTTGCATTTATAACGGATATTATGACCGAAAACGAGCTTGATTCAAAGCTTGGCGGAGTTAATGTTATTAACAAAATCAAAGTAACAAACTATTAATTTGCGGAGGAGAAAAATGGGACTTATTGTTCAGAAGTTCGGCGGTTCGTCCGTTGCGAATGCCGAAAGAGTTGAAAATGTTGCCCGCATAGTTACGGATACCTACAAGGCCGGAAACGATGTTGTTGTAGTTGTTTCCGCACAGGGCGACACAACCGATGATTTAATTGAAAAAGCGCAGGAAATCAACCCGAATTATTCAAAAAGAGAAATGGATCAGCTTCTCACTGCGGGCGAGCAGATTTCAATTTCGCTTCTTGCAATGGCTATCGAAAAGCTCGGATATCCGGTTATATCGCTTCTCGGTTGGCAGGCAGGCTTTAACACAAACGCTGTTTACGGCTCTGCAAGAATTAAAAATATTAAAACAAACAGACTCAAGGCAGAGCTTTCAAAGCACAATATTGTTGTTGTTGCAGGATTTCAGGGGCTTAACCGCTATGATGATTTAACAACTCTCGGAAGAGGCGGCTCGGACACCTCGGCTGTTGCAATCGCCGCTTCACTCAGTGCAGACAGATGTCAGATATTCACAGATGTTGAAGGCGTTTACACAGCGGACCCGAGAAAGGTTGAAGGCGCTAAAAAGCTTTCGGAAATTACTTATGACGAAATGCTCGAGCTTGCAACGCTCGGTGCACAGGTTCTTAACAACCGCAGTGTTGAAATGGCAAAAAAATACGGAGTTGAGCTTGAAGTTCTCTCCTCATTAAATCCGATTCCCGGAACAATCGTTAAGGAGGTAGCAAAAATGGAAAAAATGTTAATCAGAGGCGTAACAAAGGATAAGGATGTTGCAAGAGTTTCAATTATCGGACTCAACGACAATCCCGGTGTTGCATTCCAGATTTTCTCAAAGCTCAGCCAAAAGAATATTAATGTTGATATTATTCTTCAGTCGGTAGGAAGAGACGGTACCAAGGATATTACCTTCACCGTAAGCAGAGATAACGGACCCATTGCCGTTGAGCTTCTTGAAAACTCAATCGCAGTAACCGAAAACTGCAAAATCGTTTGCGACACTAAGGTTGCGAAGGTTTCAATCGTTGGTGCGGGAATGGAATCACATCCCGGCACGGCTTCAAAAATGTTTGAGGCTCTTTATGAGAGAAACATCAATATTCAAATGATTTCAACTTCCGAAATCAAAATTTCCGTTCTCGTTGACGAGGAGGATGCAGACAGAGCAGTAAGCGCAGTTCACAAGGCATTCATTCCCAACGACTGATATAAATAATTAAGACTCGGCAGGCGCGCTGCCGAGTCTTTTTGTTTTACTTTTTTAAATTCCGAGGCTTTTTTCTGAACATTAAAAATGTAAGGATTGCTATTATGACAAAGGCAATGGCTGTTTCGGCTGTAAAAATTCCGCTTGAAAACAAAAGGAAAAAGCGGTAAATACAAAACGAAGCGATAAACGCAAATGCAGTTTGATAAGCTATTGCTCCAACAAACCATTTCACCGAGCCCATTTCACGCCTAATAGCAGAAACGGCTGCTATACAAGGAGCACAGAGAAGATTGAACATCAAAAAACTGAAGCCCTCTGCCTGAGTGAAAAGCTGTGAGGCATCGCTGCATAGAACGCCCAAAACAGAAACAATTCCCTCTTTTGCAAGAAGTCCCATAATAGTTGCAACGCCTGCCTGCCAGAATCCGAAGCCGAGTGGCTTGAATATAACGCAGATTACTTTTCCGAGGTATTGCAGAACGGAATTTTCCATTGAAGAAACGGGAACAATTCTTCCGTTTGCAATTCCGAAATATGAGAGCGCCCATATAATACAGCTTGCAAGCATAATAATTGTTCCGGCTTTTCTGAGAAAGTCGGAGCCTCGCTCCCACATGCTTTTAAGAACACTTTTTGCACTCGGCATATGATATGACGGAAGCTCCATAACAAACGGAGTTTCTTCGCCTGCAAAGGCTCTTGTTTTTTTAAGAATGAGTCCGCTTATAATAATAGCAAGAATTCCCGAAAGATAAGCGCTCGGAGCAACCCACCATGCTCCGCCGAAAAGGTCGGAGGCAATAAGTGCAATTACAGGAAGCTTGGCACCGCAGGGAATAAAGGTGGTTGTCATAACAGTCATTCGGCGGTCTTTTTCGTTTTCTATTGTTCGGCTTGCCATAACTCCGGGCACGCCGCAGCCCGTTCCGATAAGAATAGGTATAAAGCTTTTTCCGCTCAGTCCGAATTTTCTGAACAGCTTATCAAGAATAAATGCAATTCTGCTCATATATCCGCAGTCCTCAAGGAAAGAGAGGAAAATAAAGAGTGTGAAAATCTGCGGAACGAAGGATAAAACCGAGCCCACTCCGGCAATTATACCGTCAATAATTAAATCCGAAAGCCATTTTGCACAGTTTATTGATGTTAGGAGCCTTCCTATTCCGAGAGCAACAATTCCCTGTGTTCCGAAAATTTTTTCTCCTATAAAATCGGTTACCGTGCTTGAGCCGACAACGGTAACGGAAAGATAATAAACGCAAAACATAATCAGAGCGAAAATAGGTATTGCTAAAAATTTGTTTGTTACAACGGAGTCAATAATTGCGCTCGTGCTTTTTTTAGTTTTGTTCCTTGTTATGCATTCGTGAATACAAGAGGTTATGTAGCGATAGCGCTGGTCGGCAATAATAGCTTCGGAATCGTCATCGTATTCCTTTTCAACATCGCTTATAACGCTTTCAATATTCGGAAGTGATTTGAACTGAGAGCAAACAACGCTGTCTCTTTCAAAAAGCTTTGTTGCGAAATATCGGCGCTGCTTTTCATCAACATCCTTGGGCAGACAGCTTGAAATAAAATGAATAACACTTTCAACACGGTCATCAAAGCTGTGATGAATGGGGGGAATACCACGGTTTGTTCGTGCTGTTTCAATAACTGCCTTAGCGCATTTTTTTATTCCCGTTCCTTTAAGCGCGGAAACCTCAAAAACAGTGCAGCCGAAATGCTCGGCAATCTCATGCGTGTGGATTTCGTCGCCGTTTTTGCGAACAACATCCATCATATTTATTGCCATAACAACCGGAACGCCTATTTCGCATACTTGGGTTGTTAAATAAAGATTTCTTTCAAGGTTTGTTCCGTCAACGATATTTAGAATTGCATCGGGCTTTTCTTCAATTAGATAGTTTCTTGCAACAATTTCTTCGGGTGTGTAAGGCGAAAGACTGTAAATTCCGGGTAAATCCGTGAAAATTACATCGTCTTCATTCTTCATTTTGCCCTCTTTCTTTTCAACGGTAACACCGGGCCAGTTTCCTACATACTGATTTGAGCCGGTAAGCGCGTTGAAAAGAGAAGTTTTTCCGCAGTTGGGATTTCCTATGAGCGCAATTTTTATCATTACCTTGTTTCCACCTCAATCATTTTTGCATCTGCCTTTCGGATTGAAAGCTCGTAGCCGCGAACAGTAAGCTCCATAGGGTCACCGAGGGGTGCAAGCTTTGAAACATAAATCTCAACACCCTTTGTTATGCCCATATCCATTATTCTTCTGCGGAGCGCGCCCTCGCCGTTAAGCTTTGTAACAACTGCGCTTTCCCCGCTTTTCAATTCATTGAGAGTTTTCATTTGTTTCTCCGTAGCGTAGTTCATATTGATTTCCGAAAATATAGAGTTTGTCATTGTTAACTCTTTCAACTTTACTATTATATGACGAGTTTTTCCTTCTTGCAAGATGTTTTACAAAAAAATCATTATTTGCATCTCTTGTGTAGTAGTTTGAAATAAGAGCGTTAAAATCAGCTCTCTCAAGATTGTTTTGGGCATTCTCGCAAGCAAATTCGGACATTGAATAATATGTATCTCTTTCCAAATTAGGCTGCCTTTCGTCAAAGAAGTATGTTGAATAAGAAAAGCAGAATACAAATCTGAATAGCGAAAAGAAAATAATTACGGAAAGAACAATTGTTTTTATCTCTTTTTTTGCATTTTTTCCGAAAAGCTCAATGAGAAAATAAAGCATTAAAATGCAAACAAGATTCTGAGTAAATCTCAAATTGAGGTCGTTATAAAGCCCCATTTTAAAAAACGGAAGAATGCATAAAAAAGCAATGGTAATCCAATAAAAGGAATCGCGTTTATTTGACCTTGCAGTAAACAAAAGAGGAACGGATAAAGAAACAACTATAAAAATCAACGCAACGGGTAAATACCTTTTCTCTGCCAGAACGCTTATACAAAACGCTGTGTTAGCCGGCTTTTTCGATTTAATATTCCCCAAATAATAAAGCATTGTGAAAAAGCATGGAACAATTCCGAATAAATTTGAAAGCGAGAAAAGTGATTTTATCCTTTTTGCTTTTTCTCTGTCTGAAAAAACGCAGCAAAAAGCATAAACGATTGCAAAGATCGAAAAGCAGGTGAACGAAACAACGGAATAAAGCATAAGGGGAAACAGCAGGAAAACATAATCGGAAAGAAATCTTTTGTTTTCAAAAAGCAGGGCGGTACAAAGGAGAATAGGAATTGTTTGTGAAAAGCAATACTGAAGCCCAACGCTTGTTCCGGTTTGGCAAAGCATAACGCCGATAACGGGATTCCATATCGAACCGTCGGTATTAATTATCGGAAGCTCAGGATAAATGAAGCTGATTATCAGCTCGGAAAGCAGAGAAAGAGTGCAGAAAAATATTGAAAAATAAGAAACGGCAAGCTGCCTTTTTATGCTTTTTGCATTTGTAATAAAACAAGCGTACAGAAAGAAAATAACAAGTCCCGCAACGCTCCACAGCAGTTCGGCAATCTCGGCAAGCTTTAGAACGCCGAATATTTTTCCGATAATTGCCGGAATAAGATAGCCTGCAATATAGTAAGTGAGCATAACACTTCCGTTTTCATAGTACACAGGCCAGGAATAGTTAATTAAATCGCGGAGAACGGCGTTGTGCTTATCCCAATCTCCGGATTGGTAAACAAATCCACCGATACCCGAACAGATACAAACTGCGGTGAAAAAAACTATTATCAAGCAAAAAGGCACCGTGCCGATTTGGATAACATCCTCGGCACAGTGCTTTCTGCGTTTTAAAAATTCGGCAAATCCGACGGCAAAAGCGGCAGAGCAGAGCAATGCCGCAAAGATATTAAGCCATGAAAAGCAGAAAATCAAGACCGAAGAATATAGGAATATAAGTGCCGATATTTCAACGGTTTGCTTTTTGAACGAAATCTTTTTCATAATATCTGTCCTTTTTTCTGCCATACATTTTTCCGTGATTGTATTCTTCTGCTATCGGAGAATAATCGGAGTCCTTTCGTCTTGCAAGCTTTTGAACGAATAAATCCTCATCAATGTCGTATGTAAAATAATTGAAGCAAAGCGCTTCTCGGTCATAGAATCGTATCGGAAGATCGGGATCCCCGCTTTTATCTGCAAATTGGCTCATTGAGATATACTCATCGCGTTCCTTATAAAGTGTTTTATATTCGCTTGCTAAAACAAAGCAGTAGCCGAAATTTGCAAGATGAAAAACAGCTTCTATTCCGAAAATCATAAGAAGCATTAATGCTTTTCTTCGATATTCTTTCATGTTGAAAATAAAATCAATAAAGAAGAACATATAAAATGTTAAGCAGCATTGAGTTGCTCTTAAAAGCAAATCGTTGTTGAAGCCCATATTAAAAAAAGGAAGAATAACAAGAATTGCTGTTGAAATCAGGAAAAACGGTTCTTTTTTAAATCTTTTAAAGAAAAATGTAAAATAAATTCCTACCCCTGTTGCAATAAATAAAATCAACACGGGAAGATAGTGCTTGCTTACAATGTGAGAAATCATAAAATCGCACGAAGCGGGCTTTTCGGTTTTAACATTTCCGAGATAGTACAGTCCGAGAGGCACGCATACGGCAAAGAGCATAAAAATATTCTGCAATGAAAAAATTTTCTTAATATATTCTATGCTGAATTTTTTTGAAATTACAGTGTATGCGGCATAAATTACAGCAGTAAGGGTTATTCCAACAAAGCACAGCACGGAATAAAAGGCGAGCGGAATAAGAAGAAATATGTAGTGCTCAAAAAAATCCCGCTTAGTAAATAAAAGCGCCGAGCAAAGCCACATCGGAATTGTTTGCGCGAAAACATATTCTATTCCGACAAAATTAGGCGTGTACTGTAAAAAAATATTCAAATCACCGTTTTTGGCAACGCTTGAAAAAATCTCCTTTGAGCCTATTTCGGGATAAAGGTTTTGAACAATTACTGCGGCAACAACGGCAAAAGAGGAAAACATCACCACATTGTAGGCGAGAAAGACTTGTCGTTTTAGGGTTTTTGCTTTTGTTATTTCCATTGATAATAAAAAGAAAACAGTAATTCCCGTAACACTCCAAATAAGCTGTGTTATTTCGGCAAGCTTCATAACTCCGGTTATTTTTCCCACAAGCGCAGGAATTAAATAAGAGCTTACATAATATGTTAGCATTGCCTTATCCGGACAGTCGGTATAGAAAACAGGCCAAGAATAATTGATTAAATCGCGAAGGATTGCGTTGTGCTTGCTCCAGTCTGAGGATTGATAAATAAATCCGCCCAAACCGCAGGCAATGCAGACTATTGTAAAAAATATAATAATTCCGATAAATGCACCGAGTGAAATTTTGATTTCTTTATTGCTTTTTGAGGCGTAGCTTTTAATAAATCGAAAAAAGGCATAGCCGATAGCGGCACAGGAGATTATTGCAAGGTAAAGCTTCAGCCAAGCAAATAAAAATATAACTGCCGAGGAATAAAGAAAAACCAAAGCCGCTATTTCAATATTACGAACCTTAAAACAAAGCTCTTTTTTCATTCAAATCAATCCTTTGCAAGCGTGTAGATACTGTATTTTCCGTCGCTGTAAATCTGCTTATAATCGTTATCTTTTGGAAGATAAATGCTTAAAATATCTTCGCTTTCCGAAACGAAAAGAAAATCAAATCCGTAGGTGTTAAGATAATCCTTGTAATGAATTGACCCCGATTGAAATCCAACATATTCGAGCAGATAATCCTTTTCGTGATTGTTGTCTTTTAAAAACAGCTCCACACGGGGGTCAATATGAGCCTTGATTTTATTAAACTCAAGGTATCCGCCTATATCGGCGGAATTGTAAATATTGCGGGAATTAAGGTCGTAGTTTTCGAGCGCGTATTCAACGGCGTCCTCGCATCCGAACTTGCTGCTGTTTCCCGTAATCGACTCATCGGAAGAAACGGTGAAGCCGAGTCCCATTATCAAAACGACAACCATAAGGGTTGCGGCGCATTGCTTTTTGAACTGTGGATTTGTTCCTGTATATTTGTAGTAAAGGCGGCAGTCTTTAAGATATACGCTAAGGGCTATTGCCGATGAAAACGCAAGGAAAGGAAAGCTTCTGAGAGAAGAAATTCCGAGATAACCGAAGCCGAGAAGGAAAAGAACATTTCTCAGCGGAAGGCGGCCCTTTCTGTATATTATTAATATTAGAACAACCAAAAGAATTCCTGCAAAATAAAATTTTCCGTCGGGAGTTTTTATATCAGGAGAAAACATTTCGGTGACTGTTGAGTTTATTTCGTCATATCCGTAGGAGGTAAAAAGATAAGTCATTCCCTCAATACCGTAGGGATTAATAAAGCCTGTAACAAGCATTGAAAGCGCGCCGAGAATAATTGCCGAAGTCTTGTAGGAGCCGTCGCTCTTTATTCCCTTAAAATTGAACTTGAAAGAATCTATAAAATAAGGGAGGCAAACAACAAAAAGCATCGGCCACATTGAGCACTGCGTGTTAACAAGCAGAACGGACAAAAGCGGGAGAAAGAAAAGACCTGTCGCTTTTTTCTCCTTTGCATATGTTTCAAGAATAAGGATTTCAAGAAGAATAATCAAAAAAGTAAAGGTCAGTGGTCTTGTTACCATAAAGGGCTTGCAAATAAAAAGCATTGCTCCGCTTGTGCAGAAAACCGAAATTATAAAATTTCCGCTAACCTTTTTGCATATTGTAAAAAGCACGGCAACAACCGCAATATAAATGATAAAAACGAGAGCAATAAGAGAATACTCTCCGAGCTTGCTGTAAAGCAGCCAATATATAACATCCGTAAGCCATTGCTGAATAATTGCGTGCATTCCCGCGTGGCTTGTGAAAAAATCAGTGTCGGGAACTGTTTTTGTTTGGCATATGTATCTTCCGGCATTAAGCATAAAATAGGCGTCCGTATTCATTGTAAGCGGAATTGAAACGGCAGGAAGAAGCATAAAAAGTGCATAAAAAAGCTTAACACCTTTGGGAAGAGAGTTTATATCAATCCTGTTTTGCTGCTTTTTTTCCTTTTTCATTTTACATCCTCCTTTTGAACTCGGCGAAACAGCTTATAATTTTCATCCTCATAAATCTTTTCAAAATCAGAATCCTGTTCAAGACCGCTGACAATGGCGGGCTCTGAATCCGAAACAATCAGATGAGTGAAGCCGTATTTTTCAATGAAATCGCGGTAATAGATTTTACCGTAGGAGGCATTGAAGTATTCATTTATATAGTTGTACTGACCGTTGTTGTCTTTTAGGAAAAGCTCAACACGCGGGTCAATATATGCTTTGTATCCGTTAAATTCAAGATACGATCCGGCGTCAATTCTGTTAAATATTGTTACATTTTCAGGACCGCCATCCTCTTCAAGAATGCGGATGATATTATTAAGACTTTTGTAGGCACTTGAGGCGGTTTGTGTTGCCTTCCCTACATCTTCATTTTCAGAAACAGAGATTTTTTGATCAGTTGAGTTTGCACTGGGTGAAGGAAGCAGCATTATCACAAAAGCACACAAAAGAAGAACTCCGAGAACGCCTCCGAGCTTAGCAAGTGATTTCTTGCTGATTTTTTCTTCCGGAGAAGGAAGATAAACTGTTATTTCCTTGAAATAGAAGGAAAGAGTTAGCGCCGAGGCAATAAGGAATATGGAAATGCTTCTCATAGACGACAATCCAAGATAGAGCGTTCCTGCTGTCAGGAGAGCATGGCGAAGTGTGGTTTTGCCTTTCCTGTAGAAAATGAAACAACAAATAACAGTGGCTATCATAAAGAAAAATGCCTTTCCGTCGAGGTCGTGCAGACTCGGCGACAGCATTTCATATATGTTTTCGCTGATTACATCGTAGCCGTAGGATGTGAAAAGATAGGTCATTGCCTTAATTCCGTAAGGATTAATAAATCCGCAGCCGAACATACCGAGAGCGGCGGCAAGAAGCGGGAGAAGCTTACAGGCAGGCTCTTTATTAATTGTTTTAAATTTAAAAGGAATAGAATCTGCAATTACAGGAAGCATTAAAACAAAAAGCATGAGCCACATTGATGAATGTAGATTTATTTGCAAAAGCGAAATCGGAAGAAGCCAAGCAAGGTGGCGCGCCTTTTTTGTTTTAACATACTTTTCAAGAACATAAAACTCAAAAACAATAAGAAGATATGTAAAAATCTGAGGCCTTGAAACGAAGAAAGCTCTGCACATATAAAGACCTGTAACCGAGCAAATAACACAGCTTATAAAAAAGTTGTTGCTAACGAGTGTTGAAAGCTTAAAAAGTAAAATTTGAAAAACGCAAAAAACAATATAAACAAGTGCAACGCATCCTGCAATACCGAGAAGACGGTAAACATTATAATAAATAACATCGCTAAGCCATTGCTGAGCGAGTGAATCCATACCTGTGTGCAGTGTGAAAGGGTCTTTGGTGAAAAATCCGTTTTCTGTTATGTATCTTCCCATGTTAATCAGAAAAACACAGTCTGTGTTCATTGTATTGTTTATGGTTATCAGCGGGAAGAATAGGAATAAAAGCATTATTCCCTTGATAAATTTCGGAACGGAGTTTATATTTTGTTTATTTTTTACAGTGTTTTGCATTAAAAATCAAGCCTTTTTCTATATATTGTAATAAATCTGTTGCTAATGTGATTATTCTACCATAGATTGTATTACGCTTCAATGCCAAAATATATTAAAATAAAATAAAGTTAAATTCTTTTGTGCAATATGCACAATAAAAACTGTAAAACTTTGGCTGTTTTTAGGGTTGATAAAATTTCCCCAAAGTTGTAAAGTATACTTACAGGAAATAATAATCATTTTTGGTAGAGTTGTTGATTTAATGTCAGAAGTAATTAAGGCGCTTATATTGTTAATAACAGGATTACTTGTGGGATTTGGATTTTACAAGCTCGCATTAAGGCAAATTAAGGTTCGGTGCGAAAAGCTCCCGTACCTTGCAGAGGATTACAGTCCGAATTTGCTCAAACCCCGTGCAGTTATTATTTGTTGGGAAATTGCATTCGCACTGTTGTTTGCACTTTGTGCATTCGTTGCAGGCAATCCGCTTCAAATAATTTATTACTTAATTTGTATTTCCTGCATAATAAACATTTCAATGGTTGATTTATCAATCCGAAGAATTCCGAACGAGCTTCTTTTAGCTCTTCTCGTTTCGCGGCTTGCGTATATCCTTCTTAATTGGGCTGTTTATCATGTTAATCCTAAAGAGGAGTTAATCCTCAGCGCAATCGGAATTGTTTGCGGATTTGTTTTATATACAATCCCTGCAAGATTCGGAACTGCAATCGGCAGCGGCGATATCAAGCTCAGTGCCGTAATAGGATTTCTTCTCGGAGTTGTCGGTTACATACAGGCAATGCTTATAATGGCGGCAATAATGCTTATTTATCTTATCTATCTTCTTGCAACAAAGAAGGGTAACGGTAAATCGTATGCTCCAATGGGTCCTGCACTTGCAGCCGGAGCACTTGCGAGCTTAATTTATCCCGCTCTTTCGGGAAGCATTAAGCTGTTTTAATTTGGTAACATCGCTACGGCGGTTACATATATTATTAAAAAAGGTCATTAAATTAGGCCAAAAAACGACAGGAGGAAATAGTTATGAAAAAGTTTATGTCTTTCTTAAAAGATGAAGACGGTCAGGGAATGGTTGAGTATGCTCTCATCATCGGTGCTATTGCAGTGGTAGCAGTTGTTATCCTTATTGCTATGAGAACAAAGATCTCTGCTATGTTCCAGAAGACCAACACAGCTATGGATCAAGTTCTTGAATAATTGTTATCTTATTTGCATAACTGAAAAGTATCCCGTGCGGATACAGACAAATTGTAATTCCCGTTGGGAAACGGCTTAATTTAATAATTTGTCATAATGCGGACGGTGTAGGAAGGTTCCTGCACCGTCCTTTTAGGTGGTAATCATGTTAAAAAGCACTATTGCAAAGCATATAAAAAGCGAAAAAGGCCAGGCTATGGTTGAATTTGCCATTGTTCTGCCGCTTTTGCTTGCCATTTTGTGCGGAATTCTTGATTTCGGTTGGTTATTTTATAATCAGCTCAATGTTGACGATGCATCACGAACTGCGGCAAGGGCTATTTGCGTTGAATGCAAAACGCAGCCGTATGATGATGTTAGAACTATGGCTGAAGAAATTGTTGAGGCAAATCTTCGAGATCCCGAAACGCTTCAGGACCCGGGGGTAATTGTAAACTTTTACGATGCTTCCGGCACGCAGATTGGTAATGCTGAAGGTAAAAAAGCAGTAATGGTAGAGGTTGAGGTTAGGACCGATATGCCGGTTCTGACATTCGTTTTGCATGCAATTTGCCGCGGAGATACAAGAACTGTTGCCGCAAAAACAACATATAAGGTTGAAACACAGGCTGAGGTGCCGACCACGGAGCCTTAATATACTTATGTGCTTTTTAATTTTATAATAAATATAATTGGTATCAAATCAATAGTTTAAAAAATATTTCGGCAAGAGCCGAATAAAAATAATTTTAGCAAATTTTTCGTGATTTTCCATTGGAATAAGCGGAAGAAATTGAGGGGTAAAAAATGAAAAAAGTTTATTTAGTTGCAGTTGTATTTGCGCTGGTAGCAGGCTTTGCAACATTCCTTTTTGCGAATGAAATAAGCGAGAGAGCGAGCTATGCGGACGCAAAAAAAGTAACGGTTGTTACGGCGATTACCGATGTTCCTCAGAACACAACAATTACGCAGGATAATTACGCAACTTATTTTGCAGACAGTGAAGTTGTTTCGGATTATGTTCTCAAAGGTGCGGTAACAGATTCTGCAATGCCGATAGGAACAGTAACCCGTCAAACTGTTTATGCGGGAGAGCAGTTAACCGAAAACAAGCTGATTACCGCAGACAGTGATGATGCAACTCTTTCGCTTACAATTCCCGACGGCTATGTTGCATATCCGATAAGCGGCGGCGGTGTTAAGGCTGCTGACGGTTATATCAGCATCGGTGATAAGGTTGATGTTTACACCTTCTCGGGCAGCACAACAACAATTCCGCTTAAGGATTTGGAGGTTCTCAGAGTTTCAACAAATTCAGCAAATGTTGATGCTGAAAACAACGGAACGGAAATCACCGAGTATTCAACTCTTACTCTTGTTGTTACCGAAGAACAGGCAGTTGCACTTATGGATATTGAAAACGGTGACAAGGAATATAAGCTTGTACTTAAGCCGCGTGTAGGCGGTTCCGTTATGGAAAAACAGAAAACCGCAACCACGGACAAATCAAAATCAGATGAAAACACCGGCGATTATCAGCAGGTAGATTAAGCAATTATTTAACTTGAAAGAGGATACATAATGGACAGAATTAATATTGTTATTCTTGCAGATGAAACAGAATACAGAGTTGCCGTAAAAAATAAAATAAAGGACGGTTCGCTTGCGATAGTCGGATATTCAGATTTTGATGAAAACTCCAGACTTAAAATTGAGGGATATTTTCCCGATGTTGTTGTTTGTGCTGTTAATTCAAGCACAATAGATGACCAGCTTTTTGATTTTATCAAGAGCCTTCAGTTCCAGAGCTCCGGATGTGCGGTAGTTCTTATGACCGACAATGTTTCGGTTCGGCTTGTTAACGAGGCGGCAAAGGTTGGAATCCGTCAGGTTTATTCATTCGATATGGATCCCGAGGATTTCTGCAAAAGTATTGTTGAAGTTAATCAGCTTGAGCAGCAGCTTCTCGGTCAGCTGAAAATTGAAAAAAGAGTTCGTTCCAAGGTGCTCGGATTTTACGGAGTTAAAGGCGGAGCGGGAACAAGCTCGGTTGCAACAAATGTTGCGGTTACTCTTGCAAACAAAGGTAAAAAGGTTCTCCTTCTTGATTTCAACCTTCAGTTCGGAAACGATAGTTATTTCCTCAATATGGAGCCTAAGGACACAATCGTTGAGCTTGCAAGGGACCCCGAGGGTATTTCGATAGAAAAGGTTAACACAACAGCCGAAATGCATTCAACGGGACTTACCGTTTTATGTGCACCGAAAAGCCCTGAGTTTGCCGAATATGTTACACCTGAGCATATTCAGAAGATTATTGAAAATGTTCGCCCCTATTTTGAATATATTCTCATTGATCTCGGAGCAAATTTTGCCGATCAAACTCTGACGGCGATTGAAAACTGCGACGAAATTCATTTGATTACAAATCTTGATATTCTTTGTCTCAGAGGAACAAAATGCGCAATGAATGTTCTTGATTCGCTTAGAGTTGCAGATAAGGTTCAGCTTGTTGTTAACAAACTCACCGCAAGCCTTCTCAAGGTTAAGGATTTTGAAAATCTTATCGAACGCCATGCTTATGCAACAATAACTTCCGACAGAAGAATTTGCACAAACGCACTTAACAGCGGACTTACTTTTGTTACGGACCAGCCCCGTTCGGCTGTTGCCAAGGATCTGGTTAAGTATGTTGACAAAATCATTGAGGAAAAAGAACGCGTATAATTTAATTCGGGAGATAGTTACACATGGGACTTTTGTCAAGAATGGAGGGCAACGGCTCCTCCGCGCAGAATACGCAGACAGGCGCTTTGCAAAACACCTCTTCTGTTGCAGCTGAATCAGCTTCAAGAGAAGCAGAAGACAGATTTGTTGAACAAAAGCGCAAAATTCACCTTGCCGCTATTGAGAATTTCAATAAACCCGGCGCATCTGTTGAAATCGACGCTGCAAAAATGCAGGCGTTTCTTGCAGAAGAAATTGCCAAAGAGGAATACAATATTCCAAGAGTTGAACAGCCTCATATAGCAGTTGAAATGTTCAACGATATTTTGGGATACGGACCTATTCAAAAATTGGTTGACAGCGATGAATATACCGAAATTATGGTTAACGGTCCCGACCAGATTTTTGTTGAAAAAAAGGGTAAGCTTACCCTTACGGATATTCATTTCAGAGATGAAGCACACCTTATGAACACGATTGACCGAATTGTTTCGGCAGTCGGCAGACATGTTGACGAGGCAAGCCCGATGGTTGACGCCCGTCTTCCCGACGGTTCTCGTGTTAATGTTATTATCCCTCCGCTTTCACTTGTCGGTCCGGTAATAACAATCCGAAAATTCGGAAAAACACCTATTTCGGCACAGCAGCTTATTGAATGGGGCTCTCTTACACCGAAAATGCTTCATTATCTTGAAGCCTGCGTTAAGGGAAAGCTCAACATAATCGTTTCGGGTGGTACAGGTTCAGGTAAAACAACGCTTCTTAATGTTTTGTCATCTTACATAGGTGCAGATGAGCGTATAGTTACAATAGAAGACTCTGCGGAGGTTCAGCTCCATCAGGAGCATGTTATAACTCTTGAAAGCAGACCCGCAAACCTTGAGGGCAAGGGTGCGGTTACCATTCAGGACCTTGTTGTTAACGCACTTCGTATGAGACCCGACCGTATAATTGTCGGAGAGGTTCGTTCAAAAGAAACAATTGATATGCTTCAGGCTATGAATACAGGTCATGACGGCTCTCTTACAACAACCCACGCAAACTCTCCGAGAGACTGCATTTCAAGACTTGAAACAATGGTAATGATGAGCGGACTTGAGCTCCCCTCAAGAGCTATCCGTGAGCAGATTTCCTCGGCGGTTGATATTATTGTTCAGCAAAGCCGTCTTCGTGACGGAACGAGAAAGATAACCTCAATCAGTGAAATTTCGGGTATTGAGGGTGATGTTGTTCAGCTTCAGGATATTTTCAAATACGAAACCTCCGGTGAGCTGGATCTCAACGGAAGATTCCGCGGTGAATTCGTTCCCACCGGAATTATGCCTAAGACACTTGAAAAAATCAAGGAAAACGGAGTTATGATTAATAATGACTGGTTTACAAATTAAAATGCTTATTGTCTCCGTTGTTTACGGAGTGATAACCGGCATAATTGCTTACCTTATAACCAAAAGAGTTACACGCGCAAGCAGAAACTCCGAGGAAAGAATAACAAAAATTGTCGGTCAGTCTTTGGGCGCAGAGGTTGTATTACAGAAAAACAAAAGAACAGTAAAGAGCAAATTCAAAAGCAGAAAGAAAACTCAGGAAAAATATGTTCAGCGCAGGAGCATTATTTCTAAGATAGGTGATGCATTGTTTGAAGAGCTTCTTGCTGCCAACATTATGATGAAGCCCGAAGAATTTGCAACCGTTTGGATTATTTTGGCTTTTGTTCCGGCATCTGTAATTTCGCTGTTTTCCTCAAATTTTCTTCTTTTGATTGTTCTTGTTATTGCGGGTGTTGTAGGACCTATATTCTTTATCAAGTACAAGAAGAAGAAAAGAACACAGGGATTTGAAGAGCAGCTCTCAGACGCATTGATGATTGCCTGCAACAGCCTTCGTTCGGGACTTACATTCCAGCAGGCAATGGAAACTATTTCTCATGATATGTATCCGCCCATCAGCGAAGAGTTTGCAAGAGCGGTTAATGAAATGAATATGGGCTACACGATTGATGAGGCTCTTGATAACATTTATAAACGCGTTAAGAGTGATGATTTTAAAATCGCGGCTGTTGCAATTTCGGTTCAAAGAACAACGGGCGGTAGTCTTTCGGAAATTCTTGAAACTATTTCAGAAACAATCAAAGAGCGTTATACTCTCAAAAAAGAGATAAGATCTGCTACGGCAACCGGAAGAATGTCCGGACTTATTGTTGGAATAATGCCCGTAATAGTAACACTTTTGCTTAATCTTACCAGCCCGGGATATATGGACCCCATGTTTGAAAAGACGGCGGGCAAGATAGCTCTTGCTTTGGGTGTCGGTCTTGAACTTATCGGACTTATGGTAATTAAGAAAATTACCAGCATTAAATATTAATTTACTGTTCACTAATATCGGGGTGAGAATATGGTACGGAATTTCTTTATAATCAGCATGGCGTGCTTAGCGTTTATGCTTTGTATTATTGTTTTGAGAAAGCGCGGCGAATCAGATGATTCAAGGCGCAAAATGATGAAGTCAATTACAAGCGATGAAGTAATTAAAATCGAACATGAAGAGCTCGAACAGTCCTTCTATGCAAGATTTTTTCAGCCTGTTGTAAAGAAAATAAGCGCTGTTTTTGAAGAACGAAGAAAAAAAAGAGACGAAAAGAACGGCCAGTTTATTGATGAAAAGAAGGTTGCCAAGGTTAAAAGTACTGAGCGTTTAATCAGAATGGCAGGTATTCACACAAGCTATCAGAATTATCAGTTCTATAAAAGAGCGGGCTCAATAGTTTTTATTATTCTTGTTGTTGGTATCTCTCTTATACTTAAGCTCGGCGCACTTTATACGGTGCTGATAATTTTTGTAGGAGCGTTTGCAGGAGTTTTCCTTCCGGATTTTATTTTGAAATCACTTGTAACACAGCATCAAACCCAAATAAAGCGCCAGCTTCCCGATGTTCTTGATTTGCTTTCGGTTTGTATGGATGCAGGCTTGAGCTTCGATAATGCATTGCTGAAGGTTTCGGAAAAAATGGAAGGGCCGTTTATAGATGAGCTTGTAACGGTTTTCCGCCAAATGCAAATGGGTGTTTCAAGAGCGGATGCTTTGAACAGCCTTGCCGATTCAACCGAAATCCCCGAGCTTAAAACCTTTGTTTCCGCACTTGTTCAGGCAAGCACGCTCGGTATTCCCGTTAATAATGTTATGAAGGTTCAGGCAAAGCAGCTTCGCGAAACAAGGCGTGAAGAAGCAAAGGAAAAAGGAAATAAAGCCCCGGTTAAAATGTCTATCCCCATTATGATTTTCATTTTCCCCGCTTTGTTTATAGTAATTTTAGGACCAACCGTTATGACAGTAATGGATACAATGAAATAAAAATGAAGAAATATGTAAGAATAACCTGCAATTCAAAGGTTGTTGCCGAAAATTGCGAGGTTGCGAATAATGTGTTTTCGCGCTTTATGGGGCTTATGTTCCGCAAGAGCATGCCACAGGGAAATGCTTTGCTTCTTGAGCCGTGTAACGAAATTCATACCTTTAATATGAAATTCAGCATTGATGTTGTTACTCTGTATAAAAACAATGAAATTGCAGAGATTTTTGACAGCGTTCCCAAGGGTAAGGTTAAGCCTGCGGTTAAAGGCGGGGCAAAAGTTATTGAGTTGAATGCCGGTGAGGCAAAAAGGCTCGGACTCAAGCGCGGAGATGTGTTTGAATTTGAAAAAATAGATTGAGTGTTATATTCAATTGTTTTATTATAAGAAAATAGTTAAATCAGGAGTTGATTTTTTATCATGGCATTTGAGAGGAAGAATGTTAAAACAAATCAGGAGGATGCGGAAAACATCTATGGATTCTCGCGTTCTGTTAAAGGTTATAATGCAAAGGAAGTTAATGAATTCATTTCAAATTTAATGAAAAACAACTCCAACGCAATAAAAAATTACGAATCGCGAATCAGCGAATTTAAAGATAATAATGAGATTTTAAGCTGTGAAATTGAGCAGCTTAAAGAAGCGTCAAACAAGCATCAGCAAAATGCAAAAAGCGCGATTGCCGCTGCTGACGAAACAAGGGCAAAGCTTAAAGCAATTCAAAAGGATATTGATCAGGTTCAGTCAATTAAGGAAGAAAATGAAAGGCTCAACCGCCTTGTTGAATCGCTTACCTCGGAAAGAGATATTGCAAAAAGAGATGCAATGCGCGCCGAGGTTGATAAAAAGCATGCAAAAGAAAAGCTCGACGGCGTAAAAAAAGAATTAAGTGAAACCAAAAAGGCGCTTGCAGAAGCACTTGAAAGTGCCAAAAACGCACCTGCTCCCGAAAAAGAGAGCGAAAAGAAGGAAGCACCTGCTTCGGTACAGAATCCGGACGCAGAGCTTGAAAAGATGGTTGGAGCTTATACGGTTCACCTAAGAAAAACAAGGCAAATTGTTGATTCCCTTGTTGAACAGTTAAATAAGGCAAACGACATATTTTAAGATATTGCCGTTAAACTTCCAAACGGCATCAGGGCTATGAAATGTGGTGATATATTATGAAAAGGAAAAGTATTTTCAGGGGCAAAGAAAATGAGAACGGCGCAGTAATGGTTATTGTTGCTATTCTCATAAGTGTTTTGCTTTGCTTCACTGCGCTTGTTATAGACTCCGGTCTATCATATCATAGGCGCAGTATGCTGCAAACCGCTTCCGACAGTGCAGCCCTTGCAATAGCAAGTTCCGTTGCAAATATCAACGATTTCAATCCGGTTAAATATAACGGTCAAGGCGCTGAAATAATGAAGGAAGCGCAAAAATACTACGAGCAGAATAATGTTAAAGTGTTTAAATATGTTCGCGGAAATGTTAACGAAACCAATATTAAGGTTTATTCTCTTGCTAAAAAAGCAACCGTGCTGAATAATATTCAGGATAATACCTGCTATATTTTTTATGACACGGTTGAGGCAACAGACGGAGAAAGCGGCTACCGATATATTGAGGTTGTTGCAAAACTCAAGCAACGCGCAATTTTCGGAAATGTGCTGGAGCAGATGTCGGCTTATAACCTGCTTGTTGATTCTGCCGCAAAGTGTGAAATTGTTAAGGGCGGAAACCCGGATGCCTTAAACTATCAGATTTTGGTTTTAAACCCCGAGGCAGATTTTAACATTACCGGCCCTATTGAAAACACAAATCTTAAAACATTTTTAAATATATTTGAAAATGTAACAAATGCAGGACTTGATTTTCTCCAAAACAGAACTCATTTTATTTCAGAGTGGCTGATGGGAGGAAAAACCAGAGTAAAATGTCCGGCGTGCTCATATGAGGCGCAGGAGATATATTTCGTTGCGGAGGCATCTGACGGAAGTAAAACCTATATTTGTCCTAACTGTTCAACGGAATGCACCGTTGACGATACCAATAAGGTTTCAATGAGTCTAACAACCTCTGCCGCCGTTTTAAACGGATTTGTTCATTCAAACGGCGGAGCTCGGATTGATATAGACACATTCCGAATGAGAAGCTATCTCGAAGAAAATGTTACTCCGGATGATGATTTGATTGATTATACGGATGATTTTTACACATATTATAAAAACGGAATTAAATTTTCAAACAGACCCATTCTTGAAATTTCAGGTGATGAAAGCAGACTGAAAATCAAGGAGCGTGAGGTTGCAAACGGAGGAACTCAGGATATTTTCTTCCTCGGTGACCCGATAACAAAGGTTATCGACGGTGAAGAAAAATCTGTTTACAGAACAATTTATAAGAGAGCGGATCAGGCAAAGCCTTGGGACGCTTCAAGAATTAAGAAGCAGCTCCTTTACGGAACCGATGAGGTTGAAGACCCCGGATTTATTAATTATGTTCATAAAAGATATATCGACCTGTCCAAAAACGGCGGAAACACAAATGTTGGAGCAGTAACAAAGCAAACCTCCGGCTCGAGCTACCTTGTTGATTTTGAAGGTACCTCTGAGGACGGACTTGTTTGGGTATTCAATACATCAACAAGTGTCCTAACAATCAGCGGAAATACAACAATGCAGGATTATACCCAAAGTGGTGTAACGGTTGCTCCATGGAGCGAATATGCCGGTCAGATTAAGTATGTTGTTATTAACGACGGTGTTAAATCAATCGGTAAATATGCTTTCTACAACTGCACTGCAATGGTAAGTGTTGATATTCCGGATACTGTTTCTTCCGTGGGCAACAGCGCCTTCAAAGGCTGTAAGAGCTTGAAGCAGGTTGTTCTCGGAAACGGAGTTAAAAAGCTTGATACATATGCGTTTATGCAGAGCGGTCTTCAGGAAATATATATGCCCTCTGTTTTAACAAAAATCGGAACAAGTGTATTTACTTCTGCACCGCTTAAAACTATTTACGGTGTTGCCGGATCCTATGCAGAAACATATGCAAAAAGCAGAAGCCTTACCTTCAAGGCGGAAAAGCTCTCGCTTGACTCCGATGCTTCAAGCATTGAAACTCCGAAATACACACAGATTGTTAACGGACTTTCACTTTTGAACAAAATAGACTTGGGCAACGACAAGGCGCTTCCCAATGTTTATGATTCTTTTGATTCATATTATAAATTCGATTTTGATGTTGACGGAAAAGCAGATTCAATCAAGCAGGTGCTATCCGGTGCAACAACGGTTAAGGATATTATTGCGGCAAAAAGAAACAAGCTTGATTCAACGGGAACTAAGGAAGATATCAGAATAGGTATTGATAATATTGTTGCCGGAGTAACAGGCGTTGAGCATTCAATAAACGATTTGCCGGATAACTACACCGAAGAACAGTTCAAAAGCTATTTTGATATCGACATACCCTCTGCCGTAAGCAAAACCTCAACAATTCTAAAAACAAATCTAATAAGCTTCGAGAAAAGCTTACAGCAGAACAGCAAGCTTGACGGCGGTGTTGATAAAACTGTTTCAAAGTATTATACAACTGTAAACAGCTCAATACTTTCAAAGGTTCAGCCAAGTGACAGCACTCTCAGAAACTCTGTTGAGGTTAAGGCAAAGGGCTTTGCCGATTCCTGCGGATACGACAGCTCAAGCGTTAATCTTTATAATAGTATTCTTGCTAAGGACAGTAATGTTGCAACAAGAATAATTTCCGAAAAGGTTGTTGGCTTCGGCTCTGCCGGACTTCAGAATCTTAACAACGTTTCTTTCAAAGATGACGGTTACTGTACATACAAGAGAAACAGTAACGGTTGGTACAGAGGTGTAAACTGCTCTGACGGAGACAATGTTGTTTACAGCGGTACAAACCTTGCCAACAACGATTGCGGTATTATTATTCACAGCAGAAGCGATGTATCGGTTAACGGCTATGTTCGTTCGGGTAAGAAAACCTCCGCGGGTCAATCCACATTTACAAAGATTGTGCTCAATGCCGGAACGGCAGAGGATCCGACTGTTCTCTATGCAGGTGGCAGCCAAAGCATAAACGGCGCAACTGTTAGCTCCAGAGGCGATATCTATATGTACCCGCATTCCAGGCTTATTGTTCACGGAAATATTCTTCTTGAAGAAGGAAGCCTTCATATGTGGGATGACACAATGATTATCTGTGACGGTAATATTTATGTTAAGGGCTCCGGTTACGGCATTATTGAGGCATCAGGTGCTTCAAATTGCAGTATTATCTGCTCCGGTGATATTATTATTGAAGGCAATTCAACTAATTCAAATAACGGTATAGGCAACGCTTCGGCGATGATAGCAGGAGGAAGCTTCTCAGGCGGAAAAGCAGACTTTTACTGCAAGGGAACCGTTTTGTGCAACGGCAACTTTACCTCGGGTATTCTTTACAATACTGGAATGATTACAACCGGAGGAACAATTAATTCAACAGGTAAAATTGAAAACTCCGCCGATTGCATTATCATCAGCGAAGGCGGAAATATTAAATCTGATAAAAACGGAATAACAAATAACGGAATTATGGTAACAAAAACAGGAAGTGTAATAGCTTCCGGAGGAGCTGTTACAAATAATTCTTCGGCATATTTGTCGAGTGGCAAAAATCTTGAGATCGGAGCAACCTCAAATTTCTATAACTGGGTTTGCATAGGCGGTATGCTGAGCGGCTCGAATGAGGTTAATGTTTACGGAATTTTCTGTGTTGACGGGCTAGCGAAAAACTCCGACGGCTCAGAGGCTTCCGATGAATTGACGGCATCTTATATTGACGGCGTCTCAACAAATTGTGTTAATGTTATGAATGCGGCTCAGGTTTATATCCGAGGAAGAGTAAACTGTACCGGAAACGGATTTGTTCTGAATTCAAGCGACGCCTCAAACGCTGCAAGAGTTTATATTGACGGCGGTCTTGCAAGCGATACAGGATGGGCTCTTAACACAACAACTTATTTACGGCTCACAACGGGAACTCAGTTATATATTAAGGGAAATGTTCATTTCGGAAGCAAGGATTCAACTTCAATGAACATTGATGCATCAAGCTATCTGTATATAAGCGGAAATCTCAGCTCAGATACGAACTGTCCCGTTCCGCAGGGTGCTCTTGTGCATGTAGGCTCTCTCACAATGAACAGCACTCTTAATGTAGGAGTTGCCGAAATTGAGGAAAGTATAGCAAACCATCTTAAAGGTGCGCTTTGGTGCGAGGGTGATGTAACGGTTAACAACGCAGTTAATCTTTACGGACTTGCATTTATTGAAGGAAAGCTTACCGCCAACGGTCTTATTACCGTTGACGATTACACAAGATCATATTTCGGAAACGGTATTCAGGCAACAAAAATAAACCTTTGGGATTACGGATATCTCTTTGTTAAAGGCGATATTGTTACAACCTCAAGCGAAACCAATTCTATTTGGTACGCGGAAAACGCAAGTGCAAACCTTATTTTCTGCGACGGAAGCGTTACAAGCGCAGGCAGTCTTTCTGTTTATGATGAGGGAATACTTCTTATTGATGAACAGCTGACTGTTCAAAACGGCGGAATAATTGTTTACACCGCGGCAACGCTGTTTGCAAGAGACGGTATAACCTTTAATGCCGCAACCAGCACAACGGGTAATACCTTCTATACAGACGGAGATATTGTTTCTAATTATTCTTCCAAAAGTACTATTAATTCAAGCAATGAGATTTATGTTAATTACAGAAATCTTGTAAATTGTAAGGTTAATGTAACAGTACTTCAGCCGAATACTTCAACGGAAATATATAATGATATTCTTGCAATAACAGGAGACCTGTATCTCGGTGAAGCAGGAAAAACGCTCACGATTCACAAGGGTGTAAGTATTGTTACACAGGGCTATGATATTTATCTTACGGGCGATGTTGTTAACAACGGAACAATAAAATGCCTTGAGGGAAATATTCTTGGTAAAGGCGGAAACATTTATGTTTATGACGCCGACAACAAGGATTATTGCAGCCTTACAAATTACGGTATTATTTATGCGGAAGGCGAGCTTGCCGTTAAAGGAACAAACCACGCAAAAAACGGTCTTGTTTGGTATCATGCCGGAATTTCAATCAAAAACGGAAATGCCAAAAATCATAATTCTCAGATTTATGCCGACGGCGCTGTTACCTGCTATGCGGCAATAGATAACTTTGGTAAGCTCTATGCAGGCTCCGATGTTGAAACCACAACAATTTATAACGCTAAAACATTCTCCGGCGGTCAGAATTCAACGGGTGTTGGATTCGACAGCGAAAACAATTCCGTATTTATGACGGACGGCTGTGTTAACACAAATAACGGAAATGATGAAAGAACATCAATAGTTGTTCGTTCAAATGCAATTTTCTTTGTAAACGGAAATGTTAAAACCTCCAGAAACTTCATCCTAGGTAACGCCTTTATGCAGGGCGGAACAAAGAGTGAGGAGGGTCCGCAGCAGTATAAATATATGAGCGGCTCCACCTATACGGGCCTTGACAACGGCATTGCAGGCTATATTTTGAGTACGGATGTAACTCAGCCGGGCAGACTTAAAGTTTCCAGCAGTACGGGAACAGTCGGTGCCGGAGAGGTTTCGTATATTGATATTGACGGAAAGGTATTTGATGAAGACGGAAAGGTGCTTAATGCATCCGACCTTATCGACCAATATGTTATCTATTCCGATTGTGCAAACGGAAAGGACGGAAATAATATCCGCGATTTCGGTCTTGCATTCATAAACGGAACGCTGACTACCGGTCTTGACAGTAAAAACTATGTTCAACCATACGGAAAGAGCGTTCTCTATGTAGGCGGAAGTCAGGCGAACGGAAAGTATCTTAACCCCGACTACGCAATTCATACTCACCATGTTTTCACTTTCCCGTATTCAAGAGTTTACTGCGGTGGCAATCTCTATGCTACCGGAGGAAACAGCGATGGTATTGCTCTTAACGAGTGGTTCTATACTCAACTTTATATAAACGGAAATGCAACATTTAACGGAACTGTTAAAATGAGAGATGCAACGCGAAGCATAATCAACGGTTCTGTTAAGGCAACGGATTATGCCGAAATCGGAAAATCGCCAAGCGGCGATGACGAGGCTGTTGACGGAAACAACCTTTGCTTCGTTCAGTGCGACGGTGATTTTAACGCGAACGGATATATTAAGATTTATGCACGCGCTACTCTTAATGCAAACGGAAATGTTACAACCAATCCTTCGCTCCTGAAAAAATCTTATCTCACTCTCCGTCACCATGCGGAGCTTCGTGCGGCTGAAAACATCACCTGTACTCAGGCTGATATCGGCTCCTGCTCAACCGTTTATGCGGGCAAGAATTTCAGAGCAACGCTTTCAACAATGAAAATCCGCGACAACTGCGAGGTTTCTGTCGGAGGCAACGGCTCGGGTAACCTTTCGGCTCTGAGCTACATTGAGCTTGGAAAGCACGAGGACGAGGAATATAAGTACAGAACATGGGAGCAGAATAAGGCTGCTAACACAAATACCGATTATGAAAGTCCGGACGGAAATACCGGCGCCGGTTCATCGGATGAATCTTCAATCGGAAGCGATGATGAAAGCCATATCAGAATAACCTGTCCCAAGTGCGGAACACAGGGCACTGTTGCAGGCGGACAGTTCTCTTCAACAATTGTTGAAGACAGAGACACCTACACCTGTGCTTACTGCTCAGAGGTGTTCGACGATACGGCTGATGCATTTGACGATGACGGTGCAATCGGCGGAGCAATTTATGTTAACGGAACAATTAAATCAACAACAAGCTATCTGAAAATATTTGCAAACACAAAAGCTTATGCAACTAAGAGCATTCGTTCTCTCAGCTACATAACCCTCCGCCATCATGCAGGTCTTTATGTTACAACCGGTTCGCCTGATGCAAACGGAATTATGTTTGATTGTGATGAAAACGGCAGACTGCTTGATACAAACGGAAATGTTGTTGAGAATTTCTATGTTGATTTAGATACAGCATCTCCCGAATACAGTAATATTTATTATAAGGCAACCGTTCCTGTTGCAAACGGCGGAGTTGAAGAGATAAAGCTCTATGGCTTTAATGTTGAGGTTGATGACAGCGAATCCTATGATGCAGATAAGTCTAAGGGAAGCATCTATCAGGAAAATCTCTATTATTATAACTCCGACGGCAGCAAGGATTATTATGCCGAAGATGTTGAGGTTGAGGTTGACGGAGAGATTACCACTGTAACATATTATTATGGTATTCAGAACGGTGTTCTAACTCTCGGCGAGGGAACCGACCTTTCGGGCACAAAAGCCAGCGATGCTGTTATTAATGTATTTGTAGCCAACGGTTCAATTACCTCTTACGGAGATTTGTCGGTTAATGCTTATGCTAATCTCTATGCAACGGGTAACATTATTCCTTACGGAAAATGCTATATCGGCTCAAAGGCTGTTGTATATGCCGAAAAGGATTTCCGTTCAACGAAGAACATCTCAATTTCAAGCCTTATTCAAGGCAACAGTGTTTGCGGATTTGAGCTTAATCACGGTGCTGTTTATGCCGGAGGCGATTTTAAAGTTTACGGCTGCTCCGATATTGAAGGCGGAACAATCAACAGTGTCGGAAATATTCTTTTCAGTAGTATTTACACAAATTATGTTTACGACGGAAACAATATCTACACGAATCCCAAGGATGTTGATTTGTTTATCTGCTCTGAAAACGGAAATATTAAGTTCAACTCAATTTACAGCACAACCGGCGGTATAACCTATGCACCTAACGGAAAAATTGAGGCAAACGGAGTTTACTTCGAGCATTACGGTTCGTTTATCGGATTCGATATTAACATTAATTCGTTCTATATCAATCTTCACAGAGCGGCAAACCTTGAAACTCTTGACCTTGGCTGGAACAAGGCGGGCAATGTTTACCTTTGTGAACCGGTTAATTCGCTGAATTAGCTTAAAAATATTTCCCCTTGATTTTATTCAAGGGGAAATTTAATAAGGAATTTTTTATGGAAAGCTTAAAATACTTTTTTAAAAATTTAAGAACCGCTTTTATTGAGCTTTTTTCAAAAATCAGGCAGGCAGATAAAAAGTTTTGGATAATTTTTGCAGTTGTCATTGCGCTTGTTATTGCGGGAATAATAGGAATAACTGCCGCTAACCAAAAGAAAAACAGCACTTCATCAGATGCATCCAAAACAGCTCTTGCTTATGCACAAAGCGTTGCAAAAAGCGATTATCTTACCGCATTTTCCTATACAATTGCAGGAAAAAACGGCTTTGATAAATATGTAACAGAGCGATATATTTCCGATTATGATAAGGGAAACGATTCCTCCGACGAGAGCCAAAAGGTTATTAACGATATGGTTATTGTTATGGATAAGTTTGTTTCCTCTTATATTGAGCTGAACGGATTTTCCGATTTCGATGCGTTTTTCAGTCAGTATTTTGAAAGCCTCTATGAAAAAATTCTAACATATGAGGGCGAGGAATTCTGCACGCGAAAAATTATGCTTGCTGTTATAAAGCAAAATCTTAATAATTATAAGGAAGAGAAAGAGAGCGAGCTTGAGGATAAATATATTGATGAAGGCGGAGCCCGAATTAAGCTTAAAAAGAGCGATTCTCTTCAGTTTTCCGAAAAAGAAACAAAAACAATTATTTCACAAAAGTCGGAAAAGGCAAATGAGATTTTTGAAAGCTGTAATCTTAAAACAAAGAAAATTAAAGAGTTTTCAAAATACTCATATTTTGTTGAAATCAACGGCAGTACGGTGAATAACATTAATGTTTATGTTTGTCGTATCGGTTCAAGCTGGTATGTTGATTCAACCGCTCTTGTATATTGATAATATTAAAATCCCCCACAAATTAACTTGTGGGGGATTTTTGTCAGTCTTTTTGGGGAGCGTAATCACGGCGCGCAGGAGTGAAAAATTCAAGCCAAACAGTATCCTTTGAAAAACTGTTGAAGGTGTGCGGAACATTTCCGGGTATTTCAACAACATCTCCGGTGCCTATAACCCTGTTTTCATCTCCCGTGTTGAATTCTCCCTCGCCGGAAACAACATAAACAATTTGAAGGTGAGGGTGAGAATGAGCAGGTGCGCCGGGTCCCGCCGTTGCGCTCATGAGGTTGAGAGTGTAGCCGTTTTCTCCGTCAAAATAGGCAAGAAGCTTCTTTTTAACATTCGGACTGAGGTTAACCTCGGGTAAATCTTTATATTTATTTATATCCATAATTATACCTCCGAAGATAGATTATAATTGAATTATATCACTTTTTTTCTTTTCTTCAATATGTTTCTATTGACAAAATGCAAAAAGTGATTTATTATATTAGCAAGCGTTGCTTTAGCGCTTTAAAGTAATTATTCAGGGGGAACAAAAATGAAAAGCAATTTCAAAAAAATCATTTGCCTTCTTCTTGCAGTTCTTTTCACTGCCGCTTGCTTTGCAGGCTGTAAGAACAATTCAGATTCGGGCGCAGCTTCCGATTCCGGAGCACAGGAAGATAAGGTCGTAAATGTTGGCTTCATTCAGCTAATTGATATGAATGATGCAACAATCATGAATGAGGCTTTCAAAAAGGAGCTTTCAGACAAAGGCTACGACGAAAAAATCGTTGTAACATACAAGGATGCCGCTGGTGACCAGGGTGCAATGTCAACTGCAATTCAGGGCTTTATCAGCAACGAAGTTGATTTAATTATTCCGCAGCTTACACCGCCTGCAATGGCAGTTGCAAATGCAACGGCAGATACCGACATTCCCATGATTTTCATGAGCGTAACAGAGCCGGTTGCTTCCGGTATTGTTGAGGATTTTGATAATCCCGGAACAAAGGCAACAGGAACCTCAAACAAAATTCCTGCCGATTTAACTCTCAGCGCGGCTATGGAGATTACTCCTCTTAAGGATAATCAAAAGGCAGTTATTATGTATAACACAAGCCAGGATAATTCTAAGGTAACAAAAGAAGCAGCAGTTAAATACTGTGAAGAAAAGAGCATTCCTTACGAGGTTAAATCCTATGAGGATGCAAACACAGCTCTTCAGGTTGCACAGAGTCTCAGCAAAGACACAACAGGCTTCGTTTATGTTTGCCTTGATTCTGTTATCGCAAACAGCTTCAACCAGGTTGCAGATGCTCTTATCAAAGCAGGTATTCCGAGCTATAACCCTGCTGACGCAATGGTTCAAACAGGCGGCTTCTGTTCATACAGCGTTGATTATTCAAAAATCGGCAAAATGACCGCAGATATGGTTATTGATTGGTATAACGGAAAGAAAATTGAAGATATGCCCGTTCAGATTCTTGACGAATTCAACTTTGTTGTTAACAAAACAACAATGGAGGCTCTCAATATCACCCTTCCCGAAAAGTACGAATCAACAGCAAACTATGTTGAAACAGCAGAGGCTGAATAAGAATTAATATAAATTCCGTAAATCGCAGGAATTGATATTCCTGCGATTTTGTATTATAATAGAACGGACGGATTTCCGTCGAATAATATATCTTATTTTTGAAGGAGAAAAATATGCTCAATTCAATATCGGGCGCCGTGCTTACAGGACTTGTTTACGGCCTTATGGTACTCGGCGTTTATATTACCTTCAGAATACTTAAAATACCGGATTTAACAGTTGACGGCTCAATTGTTCTCGGAATGAGCGTTTGTGCGGTTTTAACAAATGCAGGGCATCCGTTTCTTGCGCTTTTGCTTGCAACTGCATGCGGTGCAATAGCAGGCCTTGTTACCGGAGTTTTGCAAACAAAGGTTAAGGTGCCGGCAATTCTTTCGGGAATATTGACCATGACCGGACTTTATTCCGTAAACCTGCTCATAATGAGCGACAACTGGCACACCTCAACTCCAACGCTGTCACTTCTCGGCGCTTCAACCATTTACACAAAGGCCGTTAAGCTTTTTCCGTCGCTTGACACAACTTTTGTTAAAATAATTGTAACTCTTATAATTTGTGCGGTGGCGGTTGTATTTGTTGAAATGTTTTTCAAAACGCATCTCGGTCTGTCAATCAGAGCAACCGGCGATAACGAGGAAATGGTTAGGTCAACCTCAATTCATTCGGATGCAATGAAAACTATTGCCCTTTCGCTTGCAAACGCGCTTGTTGCACTTTCCGGAGCGTTATTTGCTCAGTATATGGGCTATTCCGATGTTACGGCAGGAAGCGGAACGGTTGTTGTAGGATTTGCGTCGGTAATTATCGGCGAGGCTCTTCTTTTAGGCAAAAAGGATAATCTTTCCCTTGCGTTTGTGGGCGCAATCCTTGGCTCTGTGGTTTACAGAATTATCGTTGCGGTTGCAATTCAAAGCGAGGTTTTCCCAAGCTACTTCCTGAAGCTTGTTTCGGTTCTTATTATCGTTGTGGCTCTCGGAATTAAGCCTGCAAAGGATGCTTTTGCTAAGGCTATGAACAAGAAAGCAAGAATTTCAAAAAGCGCTGTTAAGCCGAAAGCAAGCGCAAAGGGCGCAATAAAGGCGATAAGTGTTGTTCTTGCAATCATTGCCGTAATTACACTTACCGTTGTTTTCTCAAAAGCTCCAGAGGAAAACGAAAACTCGTCTGATTCCGTTCTAACAACTCAGGAAGAGGGCGGAATGTACGACAGCAATAAGATTATAACAACTCAAAGCACGGAGGCGGAGTAAATGCTGAAAATAAATAATATTTCAAAAACCTTTTACCCCGGCACCGTTAATGAGAAAAAAGCGCTGGACGGACTTTCACTCGAATTGCAAGACGGTGATTTTGCAACTATCATCGGTTCAAACGGAGCGGGAAAATCAACACTTTTCAACGCTATTGCCGGTGTTTGGACAACTGACAGCGGCGAGATTTATATTGACGGAGAAAATGTTACCTTTGCTCCCGAAACCTACCGCGCTAAATTCGTTGGCAGAATTTTTCAGGACCCGATGAAGGGAACCTCTCCGAGCCTCACCATTGAAGAAAATCTTGCGCTCGCTTATTCGGGCGGCAGAAAGGGCTTTCTCAGAAGCGCCGTTTCAAAAAAGGATCGCGAAACCTTCCGCGAGGTTCTTGCTCCGCTTGATATGGGACTTGAGGATAGGCTGAAGGTTCCGATGGGAACACTCTCGGGAGGTCAGAGACAGGCCGTAACTCTTATTATGGCAACCATAGTAACGCCTAAACTCCTTCTTTTAGATGAGCACACGGCGGCACTCGACCCTCTGACCGCAGAAAAGGTTCTTGCAATAACAAAGCAAATAGTTGAGGAAAGAAAAATAACAACATTGATGATAACTCACAATATGGCAAATTCGCTTGAGCTGGGAAACAGAACAATTCTTATGGACAACGGCGCAATCGCCATTGACCTTAAAGGGGACGAAAGAAAGAATATGACCGTTCCCGGCTTGCTTGAGCTTTACCGTCAGGTTAAGGGCAAGGCACTTGATAACGACAGAATGCTTCTTTCCTCGGAATGAGATATTAAAAGAAAGGCTTGGAAAATCAAGCCTTTCTTTTTTACTAATATTATGATATTGAAAAGCATGTAACAATATGTTAGAATAAATCCGAGTATAAAGAAACGGTGGCGTCACAGTGGAAAATAAAAAAGACTTTAGAGAAAACGATAATCTTGTTATCGGTAGAAACGCTGTTTTAGAGCTTCTCAAAAGCGGCAGAGAAATTGAAAATGTTATGATTGCAAACGGCGAGCGCGAGGGCTCAATCGGAAAAATTATTGCATTTTGCCGCGAAAAGAAGATAGTTATAAAAAATGTTGATAGGAAAAAGCTTGATTTTATGTGCGGCGGCGCAAATCATCAGGGTGTTGCGGCATCTGTTCCGGCGCACGAGTATTCAAGTGTTGAGGATATTCTTGCTTATGCAGAGGAAAAAGGCGAGGCTCCCTTTATTGTTATTTGCGATTGCATTGAGGACAGCCATAACCTCGGTGCAATAATAAGGAGCGCAGAGGCATGCGGCGCTCACGGAATAATTATTCCGAAAAGAAGAAATGTCGGCGTGAATTTTATTGTTGCAAAAACCTCCTGCGGAGCGCTTGAATATATGAAGGTTGCGCGCGTCGGCAATCTTGCGCAAACCATTGATGAACTCAAAAAGAAGAATATTTGGGTTTATGCCGCCGATATGGACGGACAACCCTGGTGCAAAACCGATTTTTCGGGAGGTGCCGCGCTTGTGGTAGGAAGTGAGGGAAACGGCGTTAGCAGACTTGTTAAGGAAAAATGTGATTTAACGGTCAGTCTGCCGATGAGGGGAAGGGTTAATTCTCTGAACGCTTCCGTTGCCGCAGGAATTATTATGTACGAAATAGCAAAACAAAGATTGGGAATGTGATGAATAATGAGCGAAAACCTTTCAATAGATGAAATTATTGCAGAGGCCCAGCGAGTTCAAAACGAAATAAAGAAAAAAGCATCTGTCATTAAGGAAAATGTTGCCGAGTCGGCGCGCAGTCCTGAAAAAAGCGAAAGCGATGTTAAAGCCTATAATCAAAGCAGTGCCGCTTCTCAAAAAACAATGCCTGTTGAGCTTTCAAGGTCCGCTTCTGAAGACGACCAAAAAACAAAGCCGGTAAGAGTGAGTGAAAAAACAAGTCCCGTGCCGGACACAAAAAGGTTTTTCAAAACCGCTTCTAAGGACAGCGTTTACGATTCAACTCCTCCGGATATAATTGAAAAGCCTGCAACAATCAAAAGCAAATCGCGTTTTGACAAAACCTCGGACCTTCAGGAAATTCCCACCATTCTTGCGATTGAGGAGCTTCATAACACAAGAATTATGGGAAACATTGAGCGTAAGGAAAAAGCCGAGGATAATTCTTCAATTCAAAGCGGTGATTACACTCAGATAAAGCTTGAGGGCTTTGACGACGAGCTGGAGGATGTTCCGAAAATTGATGAGGAGGAGGCTGAAAAGCTTCTCAGGGAGAGACGCAAGGAAAAGGTTGGAAAATTCAGAATTTTTGCTCCCGATACGCTTCACGACGGAATTGATTCCGAAAACAGCGAGCCGATAGATGATTACGAGCGCAAGGAGGAAAAAAGCGCCGTAACCGAGGAGCTTCGCTCTCTTTGGAAAAAAGCGGTTATTCAAAGCGCTGTAACAGGCGGCTTAACAATACTTCTTCTTATTCTTTCCGTTTTGGAATCAACAGGAAAGCTATGGACCTTTTTATCCGAGCAGAGTGTTTATGCAATAACCGTTTCCGTTATTTTCGCGATAGTTATGGCGGTTAATTTCAGAGTGTTTAAATCTGCTTTTTCCGCTCTTTTCAAGAAGAAAATAAATTTTGATTTTTCATGTGCGAGTGCAAGTATAATAGTTTTAATTCATTGCATTTTGCTTGTTTTTATTCCCGATTTAACGGTTGAGGGCGGAACGCCGTATGCCCTGTCGGCTTCGTTTGCATTGCTTATGAACGCTCTCGGACGGCAGGCGCTTGCAAACAGAATTGCAAATAATTTTGATTTCATAACTGACGGACGGGATAAATACACGGTTGAAAATATTGGAAATCCCATTGATGCAACGATAATCAGCCGCGGACTTCTTATGGGAGAGCCCATTTTGAAAAACAGTGTAAAAACAGATTTACCAACTAATTTTCTTGAGATTTCATATATGAACGAGCCGGCAGATAAGATTTCTTCAAAGATTTCAACAATTATGCTTGCTCTTTCCGCGGTTCTTTTCGGAGTTGTTTTTGCAGTCAGCAGAAATGTTTATGCGGGATTTAACGCTGCGGTTTGCGCTCTTTGCATAAGTCTTCCCGTTTGTGCGCTGTTTGCAACAAACACCGCGCTTCTCGGCTCGGGCAGAGCTCTTGCTCAAAAGGGCGGCGCTGTTTGCGGATATGCAGGCGCACAGAGTGCCGAGGATGCAAATGCAATGGTTATTGAAGCATCGGATTTATTCGGCAGAAACAGCTGCGACCTTCACGGTATAAAAACATTTAACGGAACAAAAATCGACGATGCAATTATTCAAACCGCCGCAGTTATAATTAAAACAAAAAGCCCGCTTGCAAATGTTTTTGACGATGTTATTGTCGGAAAGCAAACAATTCTTCCCGATGCTCAGGGCATTGTTTATGAAGACCGAATGGGAACTTCTGCTTGGATTTACAAGAAAAAAATTCTTGTAGGAAACAGAAATCTTTTGATAAATCACGGAGTTTCCGTTCCTAAAATCGAATATGAAAATAAATACACACGCAAGGGCAGAAAGGCTCTTTACCTTGCGGTTGCGGGAAAAATTGCCGCAATGTTCATTGTTTCTTACAGTGCTGATGAAGAACTCAAAAGAGAGCTTCGCAGACTTGAAAAAACGGGAATAACAATTATTGTTAAAAGCTGTGACCCCTATATTAATGAGGAAAGTCTTAATGAGCTGTTTGAGCTTCCCGAAGGATATATGAGAGTTATGAATGCGGCTTCGGGAAGGGTTTATTCAAAATATTCCGATTTAAGCGTTGCAACCTCCCCTGCATATATTGTACACAACGGAACGGCTCTCGGATTCGTTTCGGCAATGAAAAGCGCAGACAGTCTTATGAGCGTTTCAAGGCTTATCAGCGTTCTTGTAAGCTTCGGCAGTGCCGTGGGCTTCGGAATTGCCGCCCTTCTTTCGCTTCTCGGCGGATTTTCTCAAATCGGCGCTCTGCCGGTTGTTGTTTTTCAGGCGCTATGGGGTTTGTTTGTTCTTTTGATTTCAAAAATAAAACGCCTCGGCGATTAAGCATGCTTTTGTGATTTGAATATTTCAAAAAAATAAGCCGATAATATCTCCGAAAGGAGATGTTTCTGTGCAGCTTGACGGAACAAAAACTAAAGCAAATCTTTTAGCCGCGTTTGCCGGTGAAAGCCAGGCGCGAAACAAATACACCTATTTTGCCGATAAAGCAAAAAAGGACGGCTATGAGCAGATTGCCGCTATTTTCACGGAAACGGCAAATAATGAAAAGGAGCACGCCGAAATATGGTTTAAGCTTCTCAGCGAGGGATCAGCCTCAACTACTGCCGAAAATCTTAAAACGGCGGCAGACGGCGAGAATTTTGAGTGGACTGATATGTACAAAACCTTTGCCGAGGAGGCAAAGCAGGAGGGCTTTACGGAAATTGCCTTTTTGTTTGAAAAGGTTGCGGAAATTGAGAAGGAGCACGAGCAGAGATTTTTAAAGCTGCTGAAAAACACGGAAAATTCGCTTGTTTTTTCAAAGGACGGCGACGCTGTTTGGAAGTGTCGAAACTGCGGTCATATCCATTTCGGAAAGAGCGCACCTCTCGTTTGCCCTGTTTGCTCTAAGGAGCAGGCTTATTTTGAAATAAAAGCCGATAATTATTAAAATCAATATTGCATAAATATACACACTTCGTATCTCGAAGTGTGTTTTTTCTTTATCTATATTATAATTTGTTGTAAAATTATACAAATCGAGTGTATAAATCTGCAAATATTTGTATTTTTATGCAAATTTTTCAAAATCCCTTGACTATGCTGTTCTGTGGTGTATAATGAAAAACATAAAAGATAAACCAAAAGCATAAGCAAAGGGGATTTTAATATGGCTAAAGAAATTAAGAAGGTTGTTCTCGCCTACTCCGGCGGACTTGATACATCAATCATTATTCCGTGGCTTAAGGAAAACTACAACAACTGCGAGGTTATTGCTGTTTCGGGAAATGTAGGCCAGGGAACAGAGCTTGACGGACTTGAGGAAAAGGCTATTGCAACAGGCGCTTCAAAGCTCTATATTGAAGATTTGAATCAGGAGTTTGTTGACGATTATATTATTCCCACCGTTCAGGCAGGTGCGGTTTATGAAAATCAGTATCTTCTCGGAACTGCTTTTGCACGCCCGATTATTGCAAAAAGAATTGTTGAAATTGCTAAGGCAGAGGGTGCAGATGCAATTTGCCACGGCTGTACCGGTAAAGGAAACGACCAGGTTCGTTTTGAGCTTGCAATTAAGGCCTTTGCTCCGGAAATGCAGATTATAGCTCCTTGGAGAACTTGGGAATTCAAGAGCCGTGAGGATGAAATTGAATATGCAGAAAAGCATAATATTCCGCTTAAAATAAACAGGGAAACAAACTATTCAAAGGATAAAAACCTTTGGCATCTCAGCCATGAGGGACTTGACCTTGAAGACCCCGCAAACGAGCCTAAATACGATGAAATTCTTGAAATGGGTGTTTCTCCTGAAAAGGCTCCCGATAAGCCCACCTACCTCACTCTTCATTTTGAAAAGGGTGTTCCCACCGCTATTGACGGTGTTGAAATGAACAGTGTTGAGCTTATTAAAAAGCTTAACGAGCTCGGCGGTGCAAACGGCTGCGGACTTGTTGATATGGTTGAAAACAGGCTCGTTGGAATGAAGAGCAGGGGCGTTTATGAAACTCCCGGCGGAGCAATTCTCTATAAAGCACACGAAACACTTGAGCAGATTTGCCTTGACCGTGAAACTCAGCACTATAAATTCCTTGTTGCTCAGAAATTCGCCGAGGTTGTTTATTTCGGTCAGTGGTTTACTCCGCTTCGCGAGGCTCTTTCTGCATTCGTTGCAGAAACTCAGAAGAGGGTTACGGGCGATGTAAGAATTAAGCTTTATAAAGGAAATATCGTTAATGTTGGTGTAACATCTCCTTACAGCCTTTACAGTGAGGATTTTGCAACATTTGATGCAGACGATGTTTATGACCAGAACGACAGCGCAGGATTTATTAATCTTTTCGGACTTCCGCTTAAGGTTAAGGCAATTCTCGACGCTGAAAGAGAAGAAAAGTAAAAAAATATTTCAGGGCAATCGAGAGGTTGCCCGAAATTTTTATTATAATAAACAACAAATTTAAACTTATTCGGAGAGAAAAAATGGCACAGCTTTGGAAGGGCAGGTTCAAGAAAGAGCTTGCAAAGGAAACAAACGATTTTAATTCAAGCATTTCATTCGACAGTAAAATGTTTGAGGAGGATATTAAGGGAAGTATTGCCCATGCAACAATGCTCGGCGCATCCGGAATTATTGAAAAGAGTGAGAGCGAAAAAATTGTTAACGGCCTTTCCGAAATCCTTGATGATATTAAGAGCGGCTCGCTCCAAATTGACCTTGAGGCAGAGGATATTCACACCTTCGTTGAGGGAGAGCTTACAAAAAGGCTCGGTCAAACAGGGAAAAGGCTTCACACGGCGCGCTCAAGAAACGACCAGGTTGCGCTTGATATAAGAATGTATCTCAAAAAAGAGGCTTTGTCTCTAAACGAGGAGCTTAAAAGGCTTGTTCTTGTTCTCTGCGATAAGGCGCAGGAGCATAAAAACACAATAATGCCGGGCTACACTCATCTTCAAAGAGCACAGCCGATTACCTTCGGTCATCATCTTATGGCGTACGCATCAATGCTTCTCAGGGATATTGACAGAATTTCGGATGCAGTTAAAAGAATGAATGTTCTTCCGCTCGGAAGCGGGGCTCTCGCAGGAACAACATATCCCATAAACCGCGAATTAACAGCCTCTCTTCTCGGCTTTGACGGCGTTACTCAAAACAGTCTTGACGGGGTTTCCGACCGCGATTTCTGTATTGAGCTTGCAAGCGCACTTTCGCTCGTTATGGTTCATCTTTCGCGCTTCAGCGAGGAAATAATTATGTGGTGCAGCTGGGAATTCAAGTTCGTTGAGCTCGACGATGCGTTTTCAACAGGCTCAAGCATTATGCCGCAAAAGAAAAATCCCGATATTGCGGAGCTTGTAAGGGGAAAAAGCGGCAGGGTTTTCGGCGATTTAACCACTCTTTTAACCGTTATGAAGGGAATACCGCTTGCTTACAATAAGGATATGCAGGAGGATAAGGAAGCAATTTTTGATGCATTTACAACGGTTGAAATGTGCCTTAAGGCATTTACACCCATGATTGAAACAATGACCGTTCTCAAGGATAATATGCGTGCCGCCGCCGCAAAGGGATTTATTAATGCAACGGACTGCGCTGATTATCTTGTTGGCAAGGGGCTTGCATTCCGTGATGCATATAAGGCAACGGGCGAGCTTGTGGCTCTTTGCATTGACAGGGGATTAACTCTTGAAACTCTTCCTATTGAGGAATATAAAGCCGTTTGCGATTTGTTCGACAACGGCATCTATGAGGCTATTAATCTCGAAAAGTGCGTTAACGACCGCAAGGTTATAGGTTCGCCGTGCAGCGAAAGTGTTGAAAATCAGATAAAATATGCAAAGAGAGTTATTTCAGAGTGTTGACACAAAGCGCTTAAAAGGTTTATAATATTTTAAATACTTTTATATGAGGTTAATCTATGAGTTTTAAAATTGTGGCAGATAGCTGTTGCGACATTACACCCCAAATTAAAGAAATAGAAAATTTCGTTTCCGTTCCGCTTACTCTCCAGATTGGTGATTATAAAATTCTCGATGACAGTAATTTTAATCAGTATGATTTCATTTCAAGAATGAAGGAGTACAGCGGCTATGCTCAGTCGGCATGCCCCTCTCCCATGGCGTGGGCAGAGGCTTTTGCAGGAGAAGAGGACGAGATTTACGCTATAACTATTACCGACAAGCTCTCCGGAACCTACAACAGTGCCCTTCAGGGAAAGGCTCTTTTTGAAGAGGAAAATCCGGCTAAGAAAAAAATCCATATTTTCAACTCGCTTGCAACAAGCGGGCTTGAAACACTTATCGCTCTCAAAATTAATTCTCTTAAAAAGAGCGGTAAGGATTTTGAAAGCGTTGTTTCAGAGGTTGAAGATTTTATTCTTAATCAAACAGAGCTTTACTTCTGCCTTGAAAGCTTTGATTCGCTTCGTAAAAACGGTCGTCTCGGCTCCCTTGCCGCAACAATTCTTAAAAAGCTTCGTGTAAGGCTTATTTGCAACAGAACTCAGGCAGGCTCAATAGGAATTTCCGGTCAGGATTTGAACTCAAACCGAGCAATACTGAAAATGATAAACATTATCAAGCAATCCGTTGAGGGTTGCGATTTGTCGGATAAAATGATTATCATTTCCCATGTTTGCTGCGAAGAAAAAGCAAAGGATGTTGCAGAAAAAATTTCCGCCTCCTGTAATTTCGGATGCGTTGAGGTTATCCGTGCGAGCGGATTGAACTCGCTTTATGCTTCCGACGGGGGAATAATTGTTTCATTCAGTAAGTAATAAACTTTTAAAGAAGGTATAAATATGCAAATTAAGTACGAATTAACAAAAACACCCAAGCAAAAGCCAACAGGCGCTCTCGGCTTCGGTCACATCTTTTCGGACCACATGTTCGTTATGGATTACAAGACGGGACTTGGCTGGCACAATGCAAGAATTGTACCTTATGCACCTATTGAGCTTGACCCTTCGGCTCTTGTTTTTCACTATGCGCAGGAATGCTTCGAGGGCTTAAAGGCTTATCGCACAGAAAGCGGCGATATTCAGCTTTTCAGACCTGAAAAGAATGCTCTTCGTATGCAGTCAACTCACAAGAGACTTTGCATTCCCGAAATTCCCGTTGAGGATTTTGTTGATGCAATCAAGGCGCTTGTTGCCGTTGATGCGGATTGGGTTCCCTCAGAGCCCGACACCAGCCTTTACATCCGCCCCTTCACCATTGCAACAGAGCCCGTTCTCGGAGTTAAGGCGGCAGATGAATACAAGTTTATGGTTATTTGCTCACCCTCGGGCGCTTATTATGCAGAGGGAATGAATCCCGTTAAGATTTATGTTGAGGATGAATATGTTCGTGCAACCCCCGGCGGAACAGGATACATAAAATGCGGCGGTAACTATGCCGCTTCAATCGCAGCAGGCGAGAAGGCTCACGACCTCGGATACAGTCAGGTTCTCTGGCTCGACGGTGTTGAGAGAAAGTATGTTGAGGAAGTTGGCTCAATGAACATTATGTTCAAAATGAACGGAGAAATCTACACCGCTCCCACCGTTGGCACCGTTCTCCCCGGAATCACAAGAATGAGCTGTATTGAGCTCCTCAAGGATTGGGGATATAAGGTTAACGAAACAAGATTTTCAATAGACGATGTTATGAAAGCCGCTGAAGACGGAAAGCTTGAAGAGGTTTTCGGAACAGGTACAGCCGCTGTTATCAGCCCCGTAGGCGCATTAACCTATAAGGATGAAACCGTAACCATTAACGGAGGAAAAACCGGAGAGCTTACACAAAGGCTCTACGATACTCTCACCGGAATTCAGTTCGGTAAAATCGAAGACAATATGGGCTGGACCGTTAAGGTTAAATAATTTTAATTGAAAAGTAATTGTGCAGGCTTTTTGTCTGCACAATTTTTATGCAGATATGAGAACTATTGAATTTACGGCAGGAAAAGATGAAAACGAAAAAAGCATAAGGGATTTTCTTCGCGGCTTCGGTGTTTCAACGGCTCTTTTAAAAAAGCTGAAAATGAGCGAAAACGGGATTTTGCTCAACGGTATTCCCGCAAGAACGATAGACCTTCTTTCAGAAGGAGATGTTTTAACAATTAACATTGAAAATCGCGGGGAAATGCCTGAGCCGTCCGACACAAAGGTGCATATTGTGTATGAGGACGGCGATATAATAGTTGTTAATAAGCCGCCGTTCATGCCCGTTCATGAAAGCAGAAACCACAGGGGCGATGCTCTTTCCAATGCAGTTTCTGCTGTTATTAAAGAAAAAAATACCGCCTTTCGCGCCGTTTACAGGCTTGACAGAGATACAAGCGGCGTTGTTCTTATTGCAAAAAATGAGCTTGCGGCGTGTAAGCTTGCAGGAAAAATCGAAAAGGATTATTACGCCGTTGTTTCGGGCGAAATTCCAAGCGAGGGAACTGTTGATGCACCGATAGCAAGAGAGAACAGCAGTATAATAAAGCGGTGCGTAAGAGAGGACGGCGAGCGCGCAGTAACGCATTGGAGCGTTGTTTCAAGGAAAAATGAAAAAGCTCTTTTGAAGCTCCGATTGGAAACAGGAAGAACTCATCAGATAAGGGTTCACCTTTCTCATATCGGCTTTCCGCTTCTCGGAGATTCTCTTTACGGAGGCGATTGCTCCGAAATCAGCCGTCAGGCGCTTCAATGCTGTGAAATCCGCTTTGTTCATCCCGTGTATGAAACCGAAATGTGTTTAAGCTGTGAGCTTGATAATGATATTAAAGGACTGGTTTACTGATGCCCGCTTTTTCAACACACTATGCCTTTGCCTGTGAGACGGTGCAGGGCATTCAAAAAGAGTTGGATTTTAAATTAAATGAGCAGGCGTATCTGCTGGGAGCACAGGGTCCGGATGTTTTTTTCTTCCACAGAATTTTGTGCGCCGTGCCCGGAAAATCCCTTAGAAAGCAGGGGAGCGCAATTCACAGAGAAAAGCCCTCGCTTATATTTGAAAGCCTCGGAAATGCTTTTAAAAACGGCAGTGATATTGAAAAAAGCTATATTATAGGCTTTATTACGCATTATTCACTCGACCGTATGTGCCACCCCTATGTTTATTCATTTCAGGAAAAAGTGCTTAGAGATTATCCGTCGCTCCATCCGTTTTCGGCACACAATGTTGTTGAGCTGTCGATGGATTTGCTTGTTTTGTCGGAGCGCTTCGGCATTGAGCATCCCGAATGCTTTGATACCTGCAAAACGCTTCCTAATGAAAAGGTAATTCTTAATGAATGTGCAAATACCTTAAGCACGGTTTCAAGCGAAGCTTTGAAAATCAATATTTCACAGGAACGCTGCTTGCAGGCCTTTCGCGACACGGCAAGGCTTCAGTCGGTTCTGTGCGACAGGCACGGAATAGTTAAAGGCGCGGTTTATGCGGCAGAGAGCATTGCGTACCCGTTTTCAAAGGGCTTTCGCGTTTCTGCAATGTTTCGAGAGAAGGACTTGGAAAAAGCAAAAAAATATGCTAATATAAATAATGAGCTTTGGTGCTCGCCCTACGACAGCCTTAAGAGAAACGAGAGCTTTCTTGATCTCTATGAGCTTGCAAAGCAGGATTGCCGTGAGCTCATCTGCGGGTTTTATAAAATGCTTGCAGGAGAAATGAGCGCAGGCGAGGTTACCGAAAACAAAGGATTTTTAACAGGAGTTGAAGTTAAGTGAAAACAATACCGAGCTTTCAGATTGATCACAATATTTTAAAAAAGGGAATTTATATTTCACGCATAGATGAGGATATAACAACCTACGATATAAGAATGAGAGAGCCCAACCGCGAGCCGGTTATGACAAATGCCGCAATGCACACCATTGAGCATCTTTTTGCAACCTATGTGAGAAATACCGAGTTCGGAGATAATATTATTTATTTCGGACCTATGGGTTGCAGAACGGGTTTTTACTTCTTAACAAGGAGCCTTACCGATGCATATTCGGTTAACCTAATCAAGGAGGCTTTTGAATACATTGCGGAGTATTGGGGGAAAATCCCCGGCTGTTCACCTAAGGAATGCGGAAACTGCCTTGACCATAATCTTCCCCAGGCGAAGGAGGAATCCAGAAAATTCCTCGAGATTATTAAGGATTGGACAAAAGAGGATTTAAAATATCCCGTTGCTGAAAAAACAGATGAATAAAAAAACGGCTTCGTTTTAACGAAGCCGTTTTTTATCCTGTTTTATTAATCTCTGTGAGAGCGGTGGTGATTATCTCTTCTCGGTCTTCTCGGCTGAGAATCTGCACCGTCGTCTTCGGGAGTCATTCCCTCAAGCTCAATAAGTGCGTCGCGCCTTGAAAGGTTAATTCTGCCCTGGTCGTCGATTTCAATAACCTTAACAACGATGGAATCGCCTACATTAACAACATCCTCAACCTTTTCGGTTCTCTTAACATCAAGCTTTGAAATGTGAACCATGCCCTCTTTTCCGGGAGCAATTTCAACAAATGCGCCGAAGTTCATGATTCTTGTAACAACGCCGTTGTAGAATGCGCCGATTTCGGGATCCTTTGCGATTGTTTCAACAAGAGTTAATGCACGCTTTGCATTGTCAATATCAATAGCGCTTATATAAACTCTTCCGTCCTCTTCAATGTTGATTTTGCAGTCGCATTCAGTTTGGATTTCCTGAATAACCTTTCCGCCCTTACCGATAACATCTCCGATTTTTTCGGGGCTGATTTGAGTTGTGAGCATTTTGGGAGCGTACTTGCTGAGCTCTGCTCTCGGCTCGGAAATAACGGGAAGCATAATTTCATCAAGAATATAGTTTCTTGCTTTGTTTGTTTTAGCAAATGCCTCTTTAATGATTTCGGGGGTAAGTCCGTGAACCTTGAGGTCCATCTGAATTGCAGTAATACCCTTCTTGGTTCCGGCAACCTTAAAGTCCATATCGCCGTAGAAATCTTCAAGTCCCTGAATATCAACCATTGTCATAAAGTCGCCGTAAACGCCTTCGTCACCGGTGATAAGTCCGCAGCTGATACCTGCAACGGGAGCCTTAATCGGAACGCCTGCCGCCATAAGTGAAAGAGTTGAGCCGCAGATTGAGCCCTGTGAGGTTGAGCCGTTTGATGAAAGAACCTCGGATACTACGCGGATAGCGTAGGGGAATTCATCAACTGAAGGGATAACGGGGAGAAGAGCCTTTTCTGCAAGAGCTCCGTGTCCGATTTCACGGCGTCCGGGTCCTCTTGAGGGCTTTGTTTCTCCAACGGAATAGCTGGGGAAATTGTAGTGATGAATATATCTCTTTTCGGTCTGCTCGTCGATACCGTCAAGAAGCTGACAGTCGTTCATGGGACCGAGTGTTGTGATTGAGAGCACCTGAGTCTGACCTCTTGTGAACATACCCGAGCCGTGAACTCTTGAAAGAAGGTCAACCTCGGCATTGAGCGGACGGATTTCGTCTATTCCTCTGCCGTCAACTCTCTTATGCTCGTCCTTAAGCCATGAGCGAACAACATGCTTCTGAACAAGGTACATAATTTCATCAAGCTTTTCTTCACAGCCTTCAAAGCGCTCGTCGAACTTCTCGTGAACTGCTGCATAAATAGGAAGAAGAGCCTCGTCGCGTACGAGCTTATCGTCTGTATCAAGGGCTTTTTTAACATCTTCAATGCAGAAATCCTCGATTTCAGCCATAATTTCGGGATCGGGATTGCTTGATTCAAATGTGAATTTCGGCTTTCCGATTTCATCAACGATTCCCTGAATGAATTTAACTATCTTTTTGTTTTCCTCGTGACCTGCCATAATAGCATCAAACATAAGGTCGTCGGGGATTTCGTTTCCGCCTGCTTCAATCATTGCAACAAGGTCTGCGGTTGAAGCAACGGTAAGGTTCAAATCGCTCTTGGCTCTCTGCTCAAGAGTGGGGTTGATAACAATTTCGCCGTCAACAAGACCAACGCTTACGCCGCTTATGGGACCGTCCCACGGGATATCGGAAATTGCGATTGCAGCGGAAACACCAATCATTGCGGTGATTTCGGGGCTACAGTCGGGGTCAACAGACATAACGGTTGCAACAACCGAGCAGTCGTTACGCATATCCTTGGGGAAAAGCGGACGGATAGGTCTGTCTATACAGCGTGAAGCAAGGATTGCCTTTTCGCTGGGGCGGCTCTCTCTTCTCTGGAATGAGCCGGGAATTCTGCCTACTGAATACATTTTTTCTTCAAAGTCAACGCTGAGCGGGAAGAAATCAACTCCCTCGCGAGGCTTTGCGGATGCGGTAACATTGCAAAGAACCTCTGTTTCGCCGTAGCGAGCCATAATAGAAGCGTTTGCAAGACCTGCCATTTTGCCGGTTTCAAGTGTTAATTTTCTGCCGGCAAGCTCGGTTTCCCATTTTTTGAAGTTTTTGAAAAACATCTTTTTTACCTCTTTCTTTAATTATTTTGATAATCCGAAGGAGGTGGCTTAGTAATAAACTCAGCCCGCTTTCAAATATAAAACGAACTCAGTTTATCACTAACACCGCCTCTCCTACGGGATTAAAAAACACAAAAGCAGACGGCGGCAAAAGCCGTCATCTGCTTAATTGCTTATCTGATTGTGTCACGGATGCCGAGCTTTGCAATAAGAGTACGGTATCTTTCGATATCCTTCTTCTGAAGATATGCAAGAAGGTTTCTTCTGTGACCTACCATTTTAAGAAGACCTCTTCTTGAGTGATGGTCTTTCTTATGAACCTTGAGATGCTCGGTGAGCTCGTTAATTCTTCTTGTAAGAACTGCAACCTGAACCTCAGGTGAGCCTGTGTCACCCTCGTGAGTGGCAAACTCTTTGATGATAGCCTGTTTTTCCTCGTTAGTCATTTATTTTCACCTCGTTTAATTTATTTGCCGATAGTCGGAAAACACAGATTGGGGATAGGTGATTCCCTAAAGGGCTTGAACCCCAAACCGAGTAATCCGTAGTCAGCCTTGAAATTATAGCACATAAATTATTATTTGTAAAGAGTAAATTTTTATAATTATTCAAGGCGCAAATTTTATTGAATATTTATATCGAAAATGATATAATGTTTTCAACTACATAAAAGGACATCGGCTGAAAAATTTAAGCCGTGGTTATTAGATTTTATGAAATTAGAAAGAAGCAAAAATACCTTTAGAAATGTTATTTTCGGTTCAATAACAAAGATTTATAATCTTCTTGTTCCGTTTTTAATGAGAACGGCAATTATTTATCTTCTCGGAATGGAGTATGCGGGACTCAGCAGTCTTTTCACTTCAATCCTCACCGTTCTTAACCTTGCGGAGCTCGGCGTGGGCTCGGCTCTTGTGTTCAGTATGTATGAGCCCTTAGCGAATGACGATACCGAAAAAATTTGTGCGCTTATGCGCCTTTATAAAATTTATTACCGAGTTATAGGCTTTGCGATTCTTATAATCGGAGCGGCTTTAACCCCGTTTTTGCCGTACCTTATCAAACGCGATTTGCCGAGCGATATTAACCTTTATGTTCTCTATTATATGAACCTTTTTGTTACGGTTCTTTCCTATTGGCTTTTTGCGTATAAGAACTGTTTATTGAATGTTCATCAAAGGAATGATATTTCAGATAAAATCGGATACGGTGTTAACACGGTAAACTATATTTTGCAGTTTTTGGTTCTTTTGGTTTTTAAGAATTACTATGCATATGTTATGGTAACAATGGCGTTTACTGTTATAAATAACATAGTAACGGCGCTTGTTGTTGACAGGCTTTATCCGCAGTATAAAGCTAAGGGAAAGCTGTCAAAGGAAGAAACGGACACAATCAACCGAAGAGTGCGGGATTTATTTACATCAAAAATCGGATTTATTATCAGCAGTGCATCAGACACTGTTGTTATTTCAGCATTTATGGGCCTTTCCCAGCTTGCCGTTTACCAAAACTATTATTTCATAATGAATGCCGTTATGGGATTTATAACTGTTATTACGGCTTCAAGTCGTTCGGGAATAGGGAACAGCATTGTTACGGAAAGCAAGGAAAAGAACTACAATGATTTAAAAAAGTTCAGCTTTCTGTTTGCGTGGATAGGAATTTTCTGTACCTGCTGCTTTGCCTGCCTTTATCAGCCGTTTATTCAGCTTTGGGTTGGCAAAAAGAATATGCTCCCATATGGAATGGTTATAACCTTTTGCGTTTACTTTTTCATTTCCGTTATGCAAACGGTTCTGTTTGCATATAAAGACGCATCGGGAATTTGGCATCAGGATAGATTCAGACCTTTGATAACCTCGCTTACAAATCTTTGCCTGAACTTACTTATGGTTAATAGCTTCGGTTTTTACGGAATACTTATTTCAACGATAGCGAGCGTTGTTGTAGTGGGCATGCCGTGGCTTATAAAAAATCTTTTCTCAACAGTTTTTTGCACAAGTCCGAAGCAATATGTTGAAAGCTTACTCAAATACAGCCTGCTTGCGCTTTCTTTGAGTGCGGTGTGTGTTTTTGCCGTTCATTATGTTATTTTCGATTCACTTATTTTAACGCTCATTCTAAGGGCAATCATTTGTATAATAATTCCAAACACCGCTTTGTTTGTTATTTACAGAAAATCACCCGAGTTTTCATCGCTTATAAAAATGCTTATCCCCATTATCAGCAAGCTGCTTAACCCGTTTGGAGAAAGGCTAAAAAACGGCGTTGTTAAAATAATGAACAGGCTTTGCTGATTTTTACTTGACATTTATTATATTTGTGATATAATTGTTAAGCCGCTTATTATGGGCACCCTAAGTGAGCACAATGCTCCGCCCCGTATAGCGAGTCTGAATAAAGGAAGGTAAAGTCCATGTACGCTGTTATCGTAACAGGCGGAAAGCAGTACAAGGTTGAAGAGGGCGATGTTCTTTATGTTGAGAAGCTCGATGTTAAAGAAAACGACAAAATCAACTTTGATGTTGTTGCCGTAAGCACAGATAAGGGCTTCGCAGCAGGTGCTGATGCCGCAAAGGCAAAGGTTACAGGCAAGGCTCTTAAAAACGGCAAAGGCAAGAAAATCACTGTTTTCACCTACAAGCCCAAGAAAAACGAAAAACGCAAAATGGGTCACCGTCAGCCTTACACAAAGGTTGAAATCACATCCATTAAAGCGTAAAGCAACATGATTAAAATAGTTTTTTTTCAAAAGAATTCAATTATAACAGGCTTTGAGGCTAAGGGCCATTCAATGAGCGCTCCTAAGGGAGAGGATATTATCTGCGCGTTTGTTTCAAGCGCGTGCTTAATGGCAGCCAATACCGTTACCGAAATTCTTTCGCTAAACGCAAGCGCAAAGTCGGCAGACGGATTTCTGAGCCTTGAAATTCTTGAAAATGCAGAAAAGGCGGGAGCAGTCCTTGAGGGGTTAAGGCTTCATTTAACCGAGCTTCAAAAGGATTATCCCCAAAGCGTTAAAGTTATTAATTCGGAGGTGTAACAATGCTTAAGTTGGATTTACAGCTTTTTGCTCATAAAAAAGGTATGGGTTCCACAAAGAACGGAAGAGATTCCGAGTCTAAGCGCCTCGGTGCTAAAAGAGCAGACGGTCAGTTTGTTCTTGCCGGAAACATTCTCTATCGCCAGAGAGGAACTCACATTCATCCCGGTAACAATGTAGGAATCGGAAGCGACGACACCCTTTTCGCTCTTATTGACGGAACAGTTAAATACGAAAGAATGGGTAAGGACAGAAAGAAAGTTTCCGTTTATCCCGTTGAGCAGTAATAAGCATTAAACTTATGGTATTTATGCGGCTTCATTGAAGCCGCATTTTTATTTGACAAGTATTTGAATATGTGATAGATTGTGATAAGTGATAAAACAGAAGAATATGAGGTAATAGGAATGGAAAAAAAGAAGGACAGCAGAGTTGTTTGGGTTGATTTGTTAAGAATTTTCTGTGTTTTCAGCGTAGTTGTTCTCCATGTTGCCGCACCGGGATGGTATTCCCTGTCGGTTGACAGAGCAAGGTGGGAATGCCTAACTCTTTTTGTTTCGTGCTTTCGCTTTTGCGTTCCCATTTTATTTATGATTTCAGGCATATTCTTTTTAAATCCGCAAAGAGAATACACATTAAAAAAGCTGTTTTCTAAAAATATTTTAAGGCTTTTTACGGCGTATGTTTTTTGGACTGCGTTTTATGCGGTTTTCTTCTTTCCCGACAGGCTCAAGGATTTGAACAGGGAGAATTTGAAGCTTATGCTTCACGATGCGCTTGCGCCCCATTTTCATTTGTGGTTTATAGTTGCAATGATTTGTATTTATCTTATTGTTCCGTTTCTTAAAAAAATTGCCGAGAGCGAGTCGTTAGTAAAGTATTTCATAATTCTTTCGTTTATTTTTACATTTGTTTTAAATACGCTCAAGATAATTCCAAAGGTCGCCGAGATTATCGGTTGGACAATGGGAAGCGCGCAATTTACCTTTGTTGGGGGATACACGGGATATTTTCTTCTCGGGTATTACCTTTATAATCACGAGCTCTCCAAAAAAATGAAAGCATTCTTATATACCGCGGGAATTGTGAGCACGGCGCTCACGGTTTTCGTAACATGGTGTTTCTCAGTAAAAAGAGGCGAGCCGCAGCAGTTTTTGTTTGATTATCTTCTCTTGAACATCTTTTTCAACAGTGTTATGGTTTTCCTCTTCTTCAAGGATGTTGTTTCTAAAATCCATTTTAATGAGTTTTTCAAAAAAACAATTTTCCTTTTATCAAAGCTTTCATTCGGCGCTTATCTTGTGCACGAAATGTTTATAATGATTTCATCAAAATACTTGAATTTCTCATCAATAAACACGAATCCGCTGATAGCAGTTCCTGTTTTGTCGGTGGGAGTTTTCATGGTAAGCTCACTCGTTTCGCTTATAATCAGTAAAATTCCCGTTGCTAAAAAATATATTATTTAATATTTATATTTTTCATCTAAAAAGAGGTTTTCTTAATGAAAAAAAGAATTTTTGCAATTTTGCTCGTTCTCGTTACCGTTTCGGGTATTCTTTGCTCGTGTGCAAAAAAAGAGACTGCCGTTACAGGCGGAAGCTCAAATTCAAGCGCGCTGAAAATTAATGAGGTTTGCTTTATTAATCAGAATGCTGTTGCAACAAGCAGCGGAAGATATCTTTCCTATGTTGAGCTGTATAATTCTTCTTCGACGGAGGAGAGCGTGTCAAATTTGTATCTTTCCGATGATGAAAACGATTTGCAGAAATACAGAGTTCCTTTTACAAAGGTTGCTCCCGGCGGCTATCTTCTCGTTTTCCTGAGCGAAAGCTTTTCAACAGATGAAAAGAATAAGGATAATGTCAGCGGATTTTCGGTTGATATTAATAAGGAAAATAAAATTATATTAACAAAGGGCACAAAAGTAAAAATAGATTCCGTTGATGTTCCCGTTTTATCGGAGAACGAGGCTTATTCAAGAGTTACCGACGGAGCAGTTGATTTTGAAAGTCTTTGCCCCACTCCCGAAAAATCGAACAACGATGCGGGAAAGTATTCAGAGGTAAGCGCTATTGAGTTTTCAAGGGACAGCGGCTTTTATTCTTCGGCATTCACTTTGGATATAAAGGCACCTGAGGGCTGTACCGTTTATTACACAACCGACGGCAGTATGCCCAATGCTGAGTCTGAAAAGTTGGGCTCTTCACTGAAAATCACCGATGCAAGTAAAAACGATAATGTTTTTTGTGCAAAAGAAAACACCTTGATAAATGAAGAGGGTAAGGCAGGCGAATATATTCCCTCCTACAAGGTTGATAAATCAACCGTTTTACGCGTTGCCGCACAGGACAGCAAAGGGAATTTCGGCAGAGTTTTTACAAAGGAATACTTTGTGGGATTTTCATCAAAGAGCGGATACGCGGATTACAACATCGTTTCAATAGTTTCGGATGAAAGCAATTTGTTCTCCGAGGAGAGCGGTATTCTCACTCTCGGAAAGCTGTTTAATGATGCAGTAGCGGGCAATACCGAGGAAAAGCTCAAGGGCACGGTTATTTCAAACTGCAATGCAAAGGGCACTCAATGGCACAAGAATGCATTTATCACCTTTTACAAGGCAGGCGGAGAAGTTATTAAGAGCGGAGAGTTTTCAATAGCGCCTTACGGAGATTCAAATGCAGAGTATTCACAAAAGCAATTTGAGATATTTTCAAAAACCGAATACGGCTCCAAGGAGGATTTTTCAAAGCTTATTGACAGCTCGGATAAAGCAATTAATGAGCTCACCTTCATTGCAGGCTCTTCGGTTTCGGGAAGAAGATTTCACGATTTAATTATCCGAGAGCTCGTTTCCGACAGCAGCTATTTCGTTGCAGATGCCGTTCAGGTAACTGTGTTTATTAACGGGGAATACTGGGGAGTTTATAATATGAGCGAGCGCCTCGGTACTCAAATGATTGCAAACAGAACCGGGCTTAAGCAAAGTGAAATTGCTCTTTGCTCGGGCTCTGAGGCGATAGACTGCGATTCATCTCTTGCTTCGGTATATTCGGATGTAATAAACTATGCCGCAACAACCGATTTTACAAACAGTGATAAATATGAAATTCTTAAAAGAAAGATAGATATTCCAACCTTTATTGATTACTGTGCGGATAGTATATATCTTCAAGCCGGCTCTTTCTTCTACGGCGCGCTTCCGATGTGGAGCTCAACCTCGACTGCATCGGGTGATAAATACGCAAGCGGGAAATGGTATCCTGTTTGCGAAAAGGAAACAGGAGCGCTTTTAAGAAATTACAACATGAATAAAAACGGCATGATAAATCCGTTTGAAACGCTTGAAAGCGCAAACGGTGCAGGAGCAAAAATGCTTCGCAATATGCTCAGAAACGATGAATTCAGAGCAGAATTTGAAAAAAAGCTTAGGTCTGTATCCAAGGAAAGGTTTTCAACGGCAAACGCCCAAAGGGTTTATTCCGAATATCTACCCAAGGGTGCCGTACCTTATGAAAAAACATACACAAGATTTATTAATAAAAAGCTCGACAAGGGCGCGTTTAATTTCGGAATTAACGAAATTTCCTCTTATTTCAAACAGCGTCAAGGCTTTGTTATTGAATGTCTTGATGAAGAATTGAAAAAATATTAAGCCAAACCTCCCTTTAACGCATAGTATGAAGGGAGGTGATTTTTATGTGCGGAATTGCGGGAATACTCGACTCGCAAACGGATTTGAGAAAAGAAAAGGCAATGCTTGAAAAAATGAGCGAAACTCTCAAAATGAGAGGTCCCGATTCAAGAGGCGAAATGATTTTGCAAAACGCGGCGCTGATTCACCGCAGGCTTGCTGTTATTGATGTTGAAAACGGAGCGCAGCCGATGAGCTTTCGGGAGCTTACCATTGTTTATAACGGCGAGCTTTACAATACCTCCGAGATAAGAAAAGAGCTTGAAGCAAAGGGAATGGAGTTTGAAACCACATGCGACACGGAGGTTGTTTTAAAGGCCTATTATGTTTGGCGGGAGGAAAGCGTTAAAAGGCTGAACGGAATTTTTGCCTATGCAATTTGGGATAACAGAAAAAATGAGCTTTTTGCCGCACGGGACAGAATAGGAGTTAAGCCGTTTTTCTATTCAATTAAGCAGAATAAATTTGCATTTGCTTCAAGAATTAACACGCTTTTGTGCTTGCCTTGGGTAGATAGAAAGGTGACAAAAGAGGGCTTTTACGAAATATTTATGCTCGGCCCTGCAAAAACTCCGGGAAAGGCTATCTTTAAAGACATAAGCGAGCTTGAAAGAGCATCATATTTAAAGTATTCACAGGAAAAGGGTCTTTCAATTCAACGCTACTGGCGTCTTGAAGCAAAGGAGCACACGGAAAATGAATCCGAAACCGTTGAACACACGCATTTTCTTGTTAAAGATGCTATTGAAAGACAGCTTGTGAGCGATGTTGAGCTTGCAACATTTTTGAGCGGCGGACTTGATTCTTCAATAATAAGCAAAACCGCCTCCGATGTGTATAAAAGCCGCGGAGAAGCGCTGACAACATATTCCGTTGACTATGCCGATAATGAAAAATATTTTGAAAAAAGTGCTTTTCAACCAAACAGCGACAGCGAATATACCGGACTTATAAGCGAGTACATTGAATCAAACCACAAAAACATTATCTTGAGCAACACAGAGCTTGCGCTGAGCCTCAGGGACGCCGCTTCGGCAAGATGCCTTCCCGGATTTACCGATGTGGACAGTTCGCTTCTTCTGTTTTGCAGAGAGGTTAAAAAGAACCACACCGTTTGCCTTTCGGGCGAGTGTGCCGATGAAATATTCGGCGGTTATCCCTGGTATCACAGAAAGGAAATACTTTTTGAAGATACTTTTCCGTGGAGCAGGAGCACAGCATTGAGAAAATCCGTTTTAAGAGAGGGTTTACTCTCCGACGGCGACGATTATGTGAGAAGTGCCTACGATAAAACAGTGCGCTCTGCCGAGTTTTTAGAAAGCGACAGCAAAACCGACAGGCGCATGAGAGAGATGTTTATGCTTAATCTTGATTGGTTTATGCAAACTCTTCTTGTTCGCAAGGATGCAATGAGTATGGAAAGCTCGCTTGAGGTGAGAGTGCCGTTCTGTGATTACAGGCTTGTAGAGTATGCCTACAATATGCCGTGGAGCATTAAGGCGTTGGACGGCAGAGAAAAGGGCGTTTTGAGAAAGGCATTTGAAAATGAACTGCCGAGCGTTATAGCATGGCGCAAAAAAAGCCCGTATCCGAAAACCTTCAGCCCCGATTATCTTGCCGAGGTTGTCAGAATGCTTCGCCTTGCACTTAATGATAAAAATTGTATTCTCGCAGATATAGTAAACAGAAAAACAGTTGAAGGTCTTATTGAAAATCCGAATTCTCTTTCGGAGCCATGGTACGGTCAGCTTATGAGAGGTCCGCAGGTTCTTGCATATTTGCTTCAGTTTTATTTTTGGTGCGTTGAGAATAATGTTGTTTTTGAGGGAATAGTGTGATACAATTACTGTGAAGTATAATATAAGCGGGAATGATTATGACAAACGAAGAGTATTTGCAGGCAATAGATATAAGGGAATCGCGCCGTTCGTTTTCCTCAAAGCCCTTGAACAGTGAAGCGGTTGCCGTTATTAAAGAGCTTGTTGATTATGTGAATGAAAAAAGCAATTTAAAATTCTTTTTCGTTGAGGACGGAACAAAGCCGTTTACCGCAATTACCGGAAAGTTTTCCTATATTGCAGTTTGCGGAGCGGACACTCAAAAGGCGCGTGAGGATTGCGGCTACTGGGGAGAAACAATAGTTCTTCAATGCGCTTATCACGGAATAGCAAGCTGTTGGACCTGCGGCTCGTATAACGAAAACAAGGTTTATGAGCAAATTGAGCTCGGAAACAAGGAGAGGCTCTATGCCGTAATTGTTCTTGGCTATGCAAAAAAGAATAAAACCGTTAAAGAAAAGCTTGTTTATAACACGCTTCACCGAAAAAATAAGCCCTATCAAAAAATGATTGAGGTGTGCGATGAGAAGCTTCCCGATTATTTTGTTAGTGGATTTAAGGCGGTTGAAAAAGCGCCCTCGTCCGTTAACCGCCGTCCCGTTATTTTTAAGTATGAAAACGGAATTCTTTCTGCAAGAGTTGAAGACCCGTATTCAGATAAAAGCTTGGATTTCGGCATCGCTAAGCTCCATTTTCAGCTTGGCTGCGCCGCATCGGGCGTTAAAGGCTCATGGAATCTGATAAATCAGTTTTTAACAGATGAGCCAAAGGTTATAAAGTTCCCCGAGGAAAGTGAAAAAAGAGAGGAAGATTAATATGGCAAAAAAACTTTCAAAAGGCAAAAAGGTAGCTCTGATTATAGCGAGCGTAATTCTTGTTTTACTCATTGCAGTAGTGTGCGTGGGAGTTTCTTTTCTTAATTCCTACTGTGAGGTTAAGGATTACACAATTATAAACGCTTCACAGGTTAACACGGCTGATAAGGAATATAAGCTTGTTGCCCACCGAGGATATAGTGCAATAGCTCCGGAAAACACTGCTCCGGCATATGAAAAAGCGGGCGAGCAGGGCTTCTGGGGAGCGGAGTGCGATATTTACAGAACTGCCGACGGAGTTTGGATTCTTACCCACGATATTTCAACATATCGTATGATGGATAAATCTGCTTTCGTAGAAAAGAAAACCTACGAAGAGCTTAAGAGCTATACATACGATAACGGAAGCAATATAGGCGATTATACCGAATTAAAAATTTGTACGCTCGATGAATATCTTGAAATTTGCAAGGAAAATTCAATGAATGCGGTTATTGAGCTAAAGGGCAAAAATAACACCGAGCATTATGATGAAATAATTGAAGCGGTTGAAAAAGCGGGAATGAGCGACTACACAACCTATATTTCTTTCCACTATGAAAATCTTCAAAAAATCCGCTCGCTCTGTGATGCACCTGTTTTGTATCTTGTTCAGGAAATAACCGATGAAGATATCGAGCTTGCACTTGCTCTCGGCGGAGAATGCGGAATTAATTTCAACGGCAACAAGGAAGAAAACACCGATGAAATAATTAAAAAATGTGTTGACAGCGGACTTATTGTTGCGGCATGGACCATTGATACGAAGGACGCAATGGAACGCCTTGTTAAAAACGGAGTTTCAATAATTACAACAAACTGCATCATTCCTCAGTAAAGATAAACGACCTCCTCTTTTGAGAAGGTCGTTTCGTTTTTATATTTCCTTTTTGGCACTGCCTACGGCGGTTACGATACGGTAACCGGCAGAAGCCACTCTTCTTTCAAGACAGCCTCGGCACTGCGCCGCTTCTTCGCCGGTACAGATTTTGTTTTCATAAAGACTATATAGCTTTCGCACGCCAACGGGAGAAAGGTTTGGCATAACAACATTTGCGCCTGCCTTTAAACCGAGCTCACGCCCTTCGGGATGAATTGTTCCGAGCGCGGTTGTTGACGGAATGAGGGCATACGGAAACATCAGTCTCAGAATTGAAATCATGCGCAGGGTGAGTTCAACGCTTCCGTTTTTGAAGGATGAAAACGGAGTGTCGCCGTGAGTTATAAACGGACCTATTCCTATCATATCGGGCTCAAGCTCCTGCAAAAAGCGAAGGTCCGCAATAAGATTATCAACAGTTTGATACGGCGAGCCCACCATAAATCCCGAGCCAACCTGATAGCCTATTTCCTTAAGATTAAACAGGCATTGCTTTCTGTTTTCAATGCTCATAGAATCGGGGTGAAGCCTTTTGTAATGCTCTGCGCTTGCTGTTTCGTGGCGCAGAAGATAACGGTTTGCACCAGCATCAAAAAAGGCTTTATAGCTTTCTTTCGGCTTTTCGCCGATTGAAAGGGTAATCGCACAGTCGGGAAAACGGCTTCTGATTTTTGAAATTATTTCGCATATTACCGAATCACTGTAAAACGGATCCTCTCCGCCCTGAAGAACAAAGGTGCGAAAGCCGAGGCGATAGCCCTCTTCACAGCATTCGAGTATCTGCTCCTTATTCAAGCGATAACGCTCGGCATTTTTGTTTGAGCATCGAATACCGCAGTAAAAGCAGTTGTTTTTGCAATAGTTTGTAAATTCAATCAGACCGCGAATGTAAACCTCGTCGCCGTAAATTTCACGGCGCTTTTTATCCGCTTCATTAAAAAGCTTTTTGTCAAAAGCATCTGTGCTTATCAGTGCCTTTAGCTCATTGTCGGAAAGATTTCTGCTTTCAGCAAGCTTTTTTATAATTTCAAAATTCATTTTTGCTTCACATCGCAATTCAATACAACAATTATAAATATAAAAAAGGCACTAAAGTGCCTTTTGGTGGAGCATAGGGGACTTGAACCCCTGACCCCCACACTGCCAGTGTGATGCGCTCCCAGCTGCGCTAATGCCCCGTGTATGAGTACATTTTATCAGCATTTAAAATGAAAATCAAGCCCTTAAATTTATAAACGGCACAATATAAATATGCACAATCACAGATTATTTACATACAATGGCAATAGCGTATTATATAAGAGGTGATTATTATGGGCAGATGTATACAGAATCTTACAAGTATAACAGATTACGGACCCCAGCCTTTAGCTGTGAACATAGACAGATCAGCTAAGGAAAACAGAAATTTCAGAACGGCTCTGTGGACGGGAGAATACCTTCAGGTAACGCTGATGAGCATACCGCCGCAAGGAGAAATCGGAATTGAGATGCACGAAAATGTTGACCAGTTTTTACGCATCGAGGACGGATATGCTCTTGTGCTGATGGGTCAGAACAAAAACGCTTTGAATTACAGAAAAAGAGTGAATTCGGATTATGCCGTAATCGTTCCGTCGGGCACATGGCACAATATTATTAATATTGGTAACAAACCGCTGAAGCTCTATTCAATCTATACAATGCCACAGCATCCCTTCGGAACTGTGCACAGAACAAAATCTGAAGCCGAGCACGATTAAATCATTAGGGTTAAGTCTTTAAAATTAAAAAGCAGAGCATCCGAATGGATACTCTGCTCTTTTGGTCGGAGTGACAAGACTTGAACTTGCGGCCCCTAGACCCCCAGTCTAGTGCGCTACCAACTGCGCCACACCCCGAAATATCTTTGCGTTGCTATAACATTATAGCATATATTTTTGTAATTTCAATACCTAATTTAATTTTTTTCAAAATAAACGGCTGACTTTTTTAGTCAGCCGTTTTAAAATTATTAATCGTTTGATTTTTCTTTGCCGGGAGCGCCGCAGCATTTTTTATACTTTTTGCCGCTTCCGCAGGGACACGGGTCGTTTGGTCCAACCTTTGATCCTTTTCTGACAGGCGAAGATTTAACCGTGTCATCGCCGCCGCCGGATGAGGTTGCCGTAACCTTAACAACAGCCTTTCTCTCAACATCCTCTTTTCTTCTCGGAACGAGGGTGAGCATCATTCTGACGGTTTCCTCACGGATTGCCGCGGTCATTGCATCAAACATATCGTAGCTTTCCATTCTGAAAGCAACAACGGGATCCTGCTGAGCATAAGCACGCAGGTGAATACCCTGCTTGAGCTCTTCCATTGCATCAATATGATCCATCCAAAGCGAGTCAACATTGCGAAGAAGAACCATTCTTTCAAATTCTTTGAAGAGGTCGCTTCCGATAAGAGCTTCTTTTTCTGCAAGTCTTGCGTGTCCGCGCTGAATAAGAGTTTCGGTGATTTCCTCGGATGAAAGATCCTCATAATTCTCAAAATCATCCTCGGTTGTGAGCCAGCCTCTGTATTTTTCGCGCAGACCCTTAATATTCCAATCCTTTTTCTCCGAATCCTTGTGGCAGAAGAGCTGAACATTTTCTTCAATGTTTGTATCAAGCATTTTAAGAATCTGCTCTGATAAATCAACTCCGTTAAGCACCTGGTCACGCTGCCGGTAAATAAGCTCTCTCTGACGATTCATAACATCATCGTACTGGAGAGTGTTTTTACGGATACCGAAGTTTCTGCCTTCAACCTTTTTCTGAGAGCTTTCAACCGTTTTGGTTATCATTTTGCTTTCAAGGGGCATATTTTCATCATCGGTGAGTCTGCTCATAACGGATTGCATTCTTTCACCGCCGAAGAGTCTCATAAGGTCGTCTTCAAGTGAGAGGTAGAACTGGCTTACACCGGGATCGCCCTGTCGTCCGGAACGGCCTCTGAGCTGATTGTCTATTCTTCGTGAATCGTGTCTTTCGGTACCGAGAATGAAAAGACCGCCTGCTTCGCGAACCTTATCCGCCTCTTCTTTAATTTCGTCTTTATATTTTGCTTCAAGCTCGCGGAAGGTTTTGCGGGCATTTAAAATTTCCTCGTTATCGGTTTCGGCAAAGCCCGTTGCCTCGGCAATAAGCTCGTCGGGGAACTGCATTCTGCGCATTTCCGATTTTGCAAGGAATTCAGCGTTACCGCCGAGCATAATATCGGTTCCGCGTCCTGCCATGTTTGTTGCAATGGTTACTGCTCCGAGCTTACCTGCCTGAGCAATAATTTCAGCTTCCTTTTCGTGATTCTTAGCGTTAAGAACATTATGAGCAATTCTTTCTTTTTTGAGAAGCTTGCTTAAGAGCTCACTCTTCTCAATGCTGATTGTGCCGACAAGAACGGGCTGTCCTTTTTCGTGGCACTCTTTAATCTGCTGAATTGCATTGTAGAATTTACCCTTTTCGGTTTGGAAGATAACATCGGGACGGTCTTCTCTGATAAGTGGCTTGTTTGTTGGAATTTCAACAACATCGAGCTTGTAGATTTCGCTGAATTCGGGAGCCTCGGTTGAAGCGGTACCGGTCATACCCGAGAGCTTTGCATAAAGTCTGAAATAGTTTTGGAAGGTTATTGTTGCAAGAGTTTTGCTCTCGTGCTCAACCTTAACGCCTTCCTTTGCTTCGATAGCCTGGTGAAGACCTTCGTTATATCGTCTGCCGAGCATAATTCTTCCCGTGAACTCATCAACGATAAGAACCTGACCGTCTTTAACAACATAATCTATATCTCTGCGCATAACGCCGATTGCCTTGATTGCCTGATTGATATGGTGAAGAAGATTTGTGTTGTCCATATCCATAAGGTTTTCAACATGGAAATAAGCCTCTGCCTTTTTAACACCGCTTTGAGTAAGCGTTGCGGTTTTAGCTTTTTCGTCAACGATAAAGTCGCCCTCGTAGGTTTCCTCGGCATCCTGCTTATTGTCCATCTCGGCAACCTTAACCATTTTAAGGGTGTGAGCAAAAGCGTTTGACTGTCTGTAAAGATCGGTGGATTGCTCTCCGCGTCCGCTGATAATAAGAGGAGTTCTTGCCTCGTCTATAAGGATTGAGTCAACCTCATCGACTATTGCAAAATTGTGACCGCGCTGAACCTTTTCTTCTTTATACTGAACCATGTTATCTCTAAGATAATCAAAGCCCATTTCATTGTTTGTTCCGTAGGTTATATCGCAGTTGTAAGCCTCCTGCCTTTCCTCGTTATCCTTTTCATGAATAATAAGACCGACGGAAAGACCGAGAAAGCGGTAAAGCTTGCCCATCCATTCGGAGTCACGCTTTGCAAGATAGTCGTTAACCGTTACAATGTGAACTCCCTTTCCCGTGAGTGCATTAAGATATGCGGGAAGAGTTGCAACAAGAGTTTTACCTTCACCTGTTTTCATTTCGGCAATTCTGCCCTGGTGAAGAACGATTCCGCCGATAAGCTGAACGGGGAAATGCTTCATTCCGAGAACACGCCATGCACCCTCTCGGCAAACGGCAAATGCATCGGGAAGAATATCGTCAAGAGTTTCTCCGTTAGCAAGTCTGTCTTTAAGAAGCTGAGTTTGAGAGGTGAGCTCTTTATCGCTCATCTGACTGTATTTTTCCTCAAGTGCGAGAATTTTATCTTTGGTTTTGCTGAGTTTTCTAACCTCTTTTTTTGAGTAATCTCCAAAAAGGAGGGTAACAAATTTTGAAGCCATTTATACACCTCATATAAAGTAGTGCGTACAATTAGTACGGTAACAATTCTATATAGTAACATAAATCAGAAGATATTGCAAATAAAAAATATAAACAATTATAACAAGTTTGTAAAAAAATCAAGCGAGTTTTGTTATATTTTTAATAACTGACGCGGCACCGCCCATAACAGCATCCTCGGCGTCGTCGTTAAAAACGATAATCCATGTGCCGTCGTTTCGCTTTTCAACATCAACCTTAACCTTAACCCAATCGCCCGTTTCGGCACCTTCAACTATTTTGCAGAGCGCTTCAAGCTGTTCGTTAATAAAGGTGCTGTCTTTAAGGTCAACATTTCCTTGAAGGTACTGAGTTACCATTGAGGAAACATAATCGCTTGCCGGCTCCTTGAGAGCTTTGTTGCGGATTTTAAGAGTTGCCGTTCCGGTTCCTTTTTCGTCGTTGATCTTAACGCGCTTAACTTCAATTTCAAGCTCTTTAAAAATTTCCTGTGCGAGAGTATTGATTTGCGGATATACTGCGGTTTGTCCTTCTATTGCATCAAGTGTTTCGCTTTTTGCATATTTTTCAAATTCATTCGTGTCAAATTCAATAAGCGCCTGCCTTGCAGCTTCAACAGAGTCTCTGACCGCCTGATTGTCCTCTCCTGATGTGCATGAAGTCAAAAATAAAGCCATAATTATTGAAATAACAATGCATAAGTATTTTTTCATAATCAATAAGCCTCCTGTTTTTCGGTTATTATAATTATATATAATTTGTAAATTTTTTCAATAGAGTTAATAAAAATGTTAAAAAAATTGCATATTATTGTCACATATGGTATAATGGCTTAAATTGAGCACTCTATATGGTTGTTTTTGCAATGTAACGCTTAAAATAATGAGGTGGAAGTGTGGAAATTTACGATATTACTCCCGGACTTTTTTCACGCGAGGCTTATTCAAACGATACAGAGCCAACGCTGAAAAGAGTTTGCACCATTAACGATGAAAATGAATTTAATCTTTCAGACATAAATATGTGTGTTCATAACGGCTGTCATATTGATTCTCCTCTTCATTTTCTTGATGACGGAGCGCCGATTGACGAGCTTTCATGTGAAAAATTTGTGGGCAAATGCACCGTTGCAAGCTGTGACGGACCCGTGACCGCACAATGGATAGAAAAAAATATGCCGTGGGACTGCAAACGAATGATAATAAACACACACGGCAGCGGATATCTTATGGAAAACGCGGCTTTTGAAATAGCCCGATTTAACATTGAGCTTGTTGGAATAGATATGCCTTCCGTTGCAAATAAGCAGAGCGAGGGAGCCGTTCACAGAGAGCTTCTTATGAACAATATTGCAATCCTTGAAGGTTTGGACTTGACAAATGTACCCGACGGAGAGTATTTTATAGTTTGTCCGCCTCTGAAGATAGAGGGTGCGGAGGCCGCTCCGTGCAGAGCCTTGCTTATTAAAGGAATAATGATATGAAGAATTTTTTAAAAAAATATTTCGGCCCCACTAAGTGGAAGCGCCTTTTTGATATAGTTGCTTCGTTTTTTGCGCTGATTCTCCTTTCTCCGCTGTTTCTTGTGATTTGCGTAATAAACGCCTGCACTCCGGATTGCTCCGTTTTTTTCTGCCACGAAAGGCGCGGAAGAAGAGGAGTTCCGTTTAAAATTTATAAGTTTCAAACAATGAAAAACAACACTCCGAATGTTGCTACGGGCGATTTGGAAAACCCCGAGCAATATATAACAAAAATCGGAAGAATACTTCGCAAAACAAGTCTTGATGAGCTTCCTCAGCTTTGGAATATTCTTAAAGGTGATATGAGCTTTGTAGGTCCTCGCCCTCTTATTTCGAGCGAACTTCGCGCACACCGCCTTCGCCTTGAATACGGGGTTTACAGATTCAGACCGGGGCTTACGGGCTGGGCGCAGATAAACGGAAGAGATAATATTTCAATTCTGAAAAAGGTTAAGCTCGATAAAGAGTATTGCGATAACTGGTCGCTTTTATTCGACCTCAAAATTTTGATTAAGTCTGTTTCTGTTTGCTTTAAGCAGGAGGGCTTTCACGAAGGTAAATTCCACAGGAGATAAGAATTTATGGAAAGAAATTTTATTGACGGCTACTCTGAGTGGCAGGCAAATCCCGAAATTACAGGTATAAACAAGCTCCCGCAAAGAGCAACCTTTATGCCGTATGAAAATGCCGCCGAGGCTGAAAAATGCGATCGCTATGCATCGTCAAGATGCAAGCTTCTAAACGGTAAATGGAAGTTTAAGCTTTATAAAAATTATGCATACAGACCGTCCGATTTTGCACAGCCGCTTTATGATTCGCACAACTGGGATTCAATACAGGTGCCCGGTTCGTGGCAGTTTCAGGGATATGATTTTCCTCAGTACTGCAATGTTCGTTATCCGTGGGAGGGAAGCGAGGATATATGCCCGCCCAATGCTCCCACTAAATTCAACCCCGTAGGCTGTTATCTTAAAAGATTTCACTGCCCGGCTTCAATGCTCGATAAAAGAGTTGTTATCTGCTTTGAGGGTGTTGAATCAGCATTCTATCTCTATGTTAACGGCGAGAGAGTTGGATACAGTGAATCAACCTTCAACAGAGCGGAATTCGATATTTCGCGCTACCTCACCGAAGGCTCAAATGTTATAGGTGTTGAGGTTTACCGTTGGTGCACCGGCTCATGGCTGGAGTGCCAGGATATGTGGCGCCTTGCAGGAATTTTCAGAGATGTTTATCTCTACACAACCGAAAAGGAATATATACGCGATTTTGAAATCAGCGCCGAGCCGGAGCTTACCGTTCACGACGGATATCTCGGTATTAAGGTTAAGCTCAACGGCTCCTACGAATGTCTGAGCGTTGATATGAGCGTTCTTGATGCAAACGGAGAAACGGTTGCTCTCGACAGCAGGTATGCCGATGAAAATCACACCGTTGATTTAAAGGCAATTATTACTAACGCAGAATTCTGGAGCGCTGAAAATCCGTATCTTTACACGGTTGTTTTAACACTCAAGAACAACGGAATTCCGATTGAATATGTTTCCGACCGCTTCGGCTTCAGAAAAATTGAAATTAAAGACGGTGTAATTTATTTTAACGGAAAAAGGATTGTTTTTAAAGGAACAAACCGTCATGAATTCGACTGTAAAAACGGAAGATATATGACCGAGGAGGTTATGCTTGAGGATATTCTTCTTCTTAAGCAAAACAATTTCAATGCTGTTCGTACCTCCCATTATCCGAACTGTCCGCGCTGGCTTGAGCTTTGCGACGAATACGGTCTCTACATTATTGATGAAAACAATATGGAGGCTCACGGAACTAACTGGAGCAGTATAGTCGGCTGTCCGCAGATTCCCGCAAGCCGACCCGAATGGGAAAAGGCTTGTATGGAGCGCATTAAGGCTCTTTATCACCGTGATAAAAACAGAACCTGTGTTGTGAGCTGGAGTCTCGGAAACGAAACTCTCGGCGGCGATGTTGTTAAAAAGATGTATGCTTTCTTAAAGGATGCCGATAAATCGCGCTTTGTTCATTATGAGTGCTACAAAAGCCCCGATGAATGGGAGATTTCCGATGTTCAGTCAAGAATGTATGCAAGACCCGAGGAGCTTGTTGAATACGCTGTAACCGAGAGAGATAACAGACCGTTTATTCTCTGTGAGTACACTCATGCAATGGGTAATTCCTGCGGTTCAACAGACGAATACACACGCCTTTGGGATAAATATCCGCGCCTTCAGGGAGGCTTCGTTTGGGACTGGGTTGACCAGAGTATTATGACAACCGATGAAAACGGAAACGAATATCTCGCTTACGGCGGTGATTTCGGTGAAAATCCCCACGACGGGCATTTCTGCGGAAACGGTCTTTTATTCGGCGACCGTAAGCCCACTCCCAAGCTTTACGAATTGAAAAAGCTTTATCAGAATGTTGATTTTAACGCAATAGATGCTGAAAAAGGCGTTATTGAAATTAAAAACAAGTTCCTTTTCACCAATCTCAGCGAATATGAATTCCGCTGGGTTCAGTGTTCGGATAAGGGAGTTTTCCGCGAGGGAAGCCTTTGCCTTGATATAGCTCCGGGTGAAAAGAGCGTTGTTGACCTTGAGCTCAACAGAGTAACAAGCACCGAGTGCTATCTCAATGTTTCGCTCGTAACAAAGGAGGAAACAAAATGGTGCGAAGCGGGTCATATTGTTGCCGAGGAACAGTTTGTTATTAATGAATACGATAATACATATGATGAGCTTGAGGAGGAGCTTCCCCTTCTCGTTTCAGACACATACGGCTCATTGAGAATTGATTCGGACGATGTCAGAATTCGTTTTGAACGCCGTGAAAGAAATCAGCTCTATTCAATTAAGGTTGGCTCCGAGGAGCTTCTTCAGGCTCCCGTAAGGCTTAACTTCTGGAGAGCGCTCACTGATAACGACAGAGGAAGCAGAGCGGGCTCCCGCCTCGGTGCATGGAGAGATGCGGGCGATACTCCGGGAATTTACAACAACACTAAATATTCAATAGAGGGCTATAAAATTCTCAGCGAGGGCAAAAAGGTTATAGTTACCTGCTCCGCAACGGTTTGCACTCAGCCCGAATCAAAGGCGCAGATTATTTACACAATTACATCAAAGGGTATGGAGGTTGATCTTCAGTTCTTCCCCGACGACAGCCTTCCCGAAATTCCCGAGGTCAGCATGCTCTTTGAGCTTCCTGCCGATTTTGAGAATGTTACATATCTCGGTCGCGGACCGCACGAAAACTACATTGACCGTTGTTGCAGTGCAAATATCGGTCTTTACAATACAACAGTAAACGAAATGTACACCGATTATCTTAAGCCCCAGGAATGTGCAAACAGAACGGGCGTAAGATACGCAAGCATTATCGGCGATAAAAAGGTTTTCAGTATTGTTGCCGAGCCGGTTATGGAGCTGAATGTTTGCCATTATCTTCCCAAGGAGCTTGAAAATGCTTGGCATAAAAAGGATTTGGAAAAAGCGGAAAAAACCGTTGTAAGATGTATTGCAAGACAGCAGGGCGTAGGCGGCTACGACAGCTGGGGAGCGCACTGCAACGATATTTACAAGAATAAAACCTCATCTGTTTACAGGCTGAAATTTCAGATTAGATTTTAACGGACGGGATTTTCGGTAAAAGTATAATAATTAATTAATTGTTAAATTGCTTGACTTTTGTTTTTTTAGGTATTATATTTAATGGTAGCCTTTCGGCGCGGTATTTTGCTTCGGCAAAAGCTGTATTAATTATGAATTTGAGGAACTGTTATGAAATCATTAAAAGAAGCCGCTATGTCGGTTGCGATTAAAGAAGCAGTAAAATATGTAAGAAAAGATTTTAATAAGAATATGCCCAAGCTTCTCAGTGTTGTTGAAGCTCTTGATGTTAAAAAGGTTAACCGTTCAACATATAAGGGCTTTCATGAGATTCTTGATGACCCAAATAATAACTGGATGCTTCTTGCTAAAAGACTTATCTGCGAAACAGACCAGCATGTTGTTGAAAAGCTCATAACTCCCGCTCTTAATGTTGCTATTAACAGCTACGACACAAGAATGGAGTCTATTGAAAAATATGACTGCAATGTTCCGTGGGCAATTCTTATGGACCCGACCGCAGCATGCAATCTTAAATGTAAAGGCTGCTGGGCGGCTGAATACGGAAAATCAAGTCAGCTTGATTACGAAACTCTTGCAAGAATTATAAAGGAAGCTAAAGAGCTCGGAACATATATGTTCATTTTTACAGGCGGCGAGCCGCTTATGCGTAAAAAGGATCTTATCCGCCTTTGCGATGAGAATCCCGACTGTGCGTTTATGAGCTTCACAAACGGAACTCTTTGCGACGATGCTTTTGCAGACGAGCTTCAGAGAGTAGGAAACCTCTACCTTGCTTTCTCAATTGAAGGCTACGAGGATTCTAACGACTTCCGCAGAGGAGAGGGAACCTTCAACAAGGTTGTTGAGGCGATGGCGCGTCTTAAAAAGCGCGGTGTTCCTTTCGGCGCTTCTCTTTGCTACACAAGTAAAAACACCGATGTTCTCGGTTCGGATGAATATATGGATTGGCTTATTGACCAGGGTGTTCTCTTTGCGTGGTATTTTACATATATGCCCGTTGGAGCAGACGCTGTAACAGATCTTCTTGCAACAGCCGAGCAGAGAGAGCATATGTACAGAAAAATCCGTGAGTGGAGAAAAACAAAGCCCATTTTCACAATGGACTTTTGGAACGACGGTGAATATGTTCAGGGCTGTATTGCCGGAGGACGCCACTATTTCCACATTAATTCAAACGGTGACTGTGAGCCGTGCGCATTTGTTCATTATTCAAATGTTAACATCAAAGAGCATTCGGTTCTTGATGCGCTTCAGAGCCCGCTCTTCAGAGCCTATAAAGCACGCCAGCCGTTTAATAACAATATGCTTCGTCCATGTCCCGTTCTTGATAATCCCGGAGCAATTATTAAAATGGTTAACGATACGGGAGCATATTCAACAGAAATGCTTAATCCCGAAAGCCCCGAGGTGCTTGCAAACAAAACAAGAGATATTGCTAAGCGCTGGGCAACCTTTGCCGATAAGATTTTTGACCGCGACGATTATATTAAAAATCATGTTAAGGACGAAAATATGTACAACTACGAAATCAACACTCAGCGTGATTTCGATGAGTTCGGCGAATAAGCTTAAACACCGCTTGATTAATTTCAAGCGGTCTTTTTTACTGAATGCACATTAAGCGATTACGGAGGGAAAAATGTTTTTTTCAAAGAACAAAAGGTTTTCATCGGGCGGCTGTGAGTATATTATTGCAGGGCTTGGTAATCCCGGAGCAAAATATGAAATGACAAGGCATAATGCCGGTTTCCTTGCCGTAACGCTTCTTGCAAACGAGCTAGGAGCAGATATCAAAAGGCTTAAATTTCATTCTCTTGTTGCCGAGGTAAAAATAGGCGATAAGAAATGCCTTTTAATGAAGCCGCAAACAATGATGAACAACAGCGGCGAGGCTGTTTCAGAGGCGGCAAAATTTTACAAAATTCCACCCGAAAAGGTGCTTATAATTTATGATGACATAAGCCTTGAGCCGGGCAAGCTCAGAATAAGAAGAAAAGGAAGCGCCGGAGGTCACAACGGAATAAAAAGCATTATTTCTCATCTTTCAAGTGAGGATTTTCCGAGAATAAAAATCGGAGTCGGCAAAAAGCCGCACCCCGATTATGACCTTGCCGATTGGGTTCTTTCAAGATTCCCCAAGGAGAGCGAGCCTGCGCTTAAAGAAGCGCTTGAAAGCTGTGCTGAGGCTGTTAGGCTTATTGTTAACGGCCAAACAGATAAAGCAATGAATTTATATAATTCTTAAAAGGAAGAATAGCAATGTCCTGTTTTTCAAAGGTTTTTGAAAAAAGCAGTGAATTTTTGAGCCTCGACGAAGCCTGTAACACCCCGTGTTCGCCCGTCGGGGCCACTGGTCTTTCCGATATTAATAAGGTTCACCTAATTCACTCGCTTTGCAATAAGCAGAATAAAAAGGCTTTAATAATCACTCCCGACGAGGCAAGCGCCCTTAAAATTAAAGAGGATCTTTCTGTTTTTCAGGAGGGTGTTTTGTTCTATCCTGCAAGAGAATTCAACTTCCAAAGGGTGGAGGGTATCAGCAGGGATTTTGAGCATATCAGACTCGGCGTTCTTGCGCGAATGTTAAAAAATGATTATTCTGCGGTGGTGTGCAGCGTTTCTGCCGCCTGCCAAATGACAATGCCTCCCGAAATACTCAAAGCCCGTGAAATAACAATTACTCAGGGGACCGACGAAAATATGGAGGAGCTTTGCAAAAAGCTCGTGAAAGCGGGTTATTCACGCTTTGACCAGGTTGACGGAACAAGTCAGTTTGCCTGCCGCGGAGGAATTCTTGATGTTTTTCCGCCTCACAGCAGTGAGCCTGTAAGAATTGAATTTTGGGGAGACACGGTTGATTCGATTTCATATTTTGATCTTTCAACACAGCGAAGAACAAAAACCATTGATAAAATCGAGCTCACTCCGTCGAGCGAGGTTTTGTTTGAGTCTGCCGAGGACGGAGTTAAAAAGATTGAGGAATTTGCAAAATCACTCAAGGGAAAGGCAGTTAAGGCGCGCGAGGCGCTCTATGCCGATTCTGAGCTTTTAAAAAACGGCGCTCATCTTGCCTGCACCGACAAGTATCTTCCGCTAATATATAATTCAAAAGGTGTTTTTGATTATTTTAAAGGTTTTCTTTTTGTTTGCGAAAGCAGAAGAGTTTGTGAAAAATGCAAAAGCGCCGAAAAGCTGATGAACGAGGAAATCAAATGGTTTCTTAATGACGGAACTCTTGCAAAGGGTCTTGATAAATTTGTTCTCGGCTTTTCAGAGCTTTGCTCAATTTATGAGGAAAAAGCGGCGGTTTATCTTGACAGCCTTCCGAGAGGCTCGTTTGATACACGAGTTTCAAGCCTTGCAAGCTTTAAATGCCAAAGCTTTAACGCTTGGGGCGGAACATTTGAACAGCTTAAGGAAGAGCTTATGCCGCTTGTTAAAAACGGCTATACGGTTTGCATTGCCTCGGGAACCTCGAGATCGGGGAAAGCGCTTGAATATGATTTGAACGAGGCGGGAATAAGGGCATATTATTTTGATAATCAGCCGAGCGAATTTTCTCCCGGAGCGGTAAATATTATTCCGGGAACTCTTTCCTCGGGCTTTAGGTATTCCGATATCAAGTTTGCTCTTATAACCCACACAAGAACAAACCAAAGTAAAAAGAAAAGTAAAAAGGTTAATTCAAAGGATGCAATCAATTCTCTTGATGAGCTTTCAAAGGGCGATTACATTGTTCACAATGTGCACGGAATAGGCGTTTTTGAGGGAATACATCCGCTTATTATAGATAATATTAAAAAGGATTATATTAAGATTTCTTATGCGAAGGGAGATACCCTGTATGTTCCCGTTACTCAGCTCGACCTTGTTTCAAAATATATAGGACCGAGGGAGGACAGTAAGGTTAAAATTAACCGCCTCGGAACTTCGGATTGGCAGAAAACCAAGGAGCGTGTTCGTTCCTCGGTTAAGGATATGGCAAAGGAACTTATCGCTCTTTATGCAAAAAGAATGTCGCTCAAGGGCTATGCTTTCAGCGAGGACACCGACCTTCAGCGCGATTTTGAGCTGAGATTTGAATATGAAGAAACACAGGATCAGCTGAAATGTTCGGATGAAATTAAAGCCGATATGGAAAAAAGCGTTCCTATGGACAGATTGCTTTGCGGTGATGTTGGCTTCGGAAAAACAGAGGTTGCACTGCGCGCCGCATTTAAGTGCATAAGCGACGGAAAGCAATGTGCAATTCTTGTTCCGACAACGGTTCTTGCAATGCAGCATTACAGAACGGCGTTATCTCGACTCGAGGCTTTTCCCGTTAAGGTTGAAATGCTTTCAAGGTTTGTGAGCGCGCCGAAGCAAAAGCAAATTTTAAAGGAGCTTTCCGACGGCTCGGTGGATCTTCTTGTTGGAACGCATAAAATTATCGGAAAGGGAGTTAAGTTTAAGGACCTCGGACTTCTTATTGTTGACGAGGAGCAGCGCTTCGGTGTTGCTCAAAAAGAAAAGCTTAAAGAAAAATACCCTTGCGTTGATGTTTTAACTCTTTCCGCAACTCCTATTCCGAGAACGCTCAATATGGCAATGTCGGGTATAAGGGATATGAGCCTGCTTGAAGAGGCTCCCGGTGACAGATATCCCGTTCAAACCTATGTTGTTGAATATGATTTTGAAATGCTCTGTCAGGCAATGGAAAAGGAGCTTTCAAGAGGCGGTCAGTGCTATTATCTTCACAATAATATTGACACAATAGAGCACACGGCAATGAAAATAAAAAAAGAGCTTCCCGATGCAAATGTCGGAATTGCTCACGGCAGAATGAGCGAGGAGCAGCTTTCGGGTGTTTGGGAAAAGCTTCTTTCCGGCGAAATAGATATTCTTGTTTGCACAACCATTATTGAAACGGGTATTGATGTTGCCAATGTAAATACTCTTATTATTGAAAACTCCGACAGAATGGGGCTTGCTCAGCTTCATCAGATAAGAGGAAGAATAGGCCGTTCATCGAGAAGAGCGTATGCTTATTTTACCTTTACAAGAGGAAAGGAGCTTTCGGAAATTGCAACAAAGCGGCTTGAAGCAATAAGAGAGTACACGGAATTCGGTTCGGGCTTTAAAATTGCAATGCGCGACCTTGAAATAAGAGGTGCAGGCTCGCTCCTCGGAAACAGACAGCACGGTCATATGGAGGCAGTAGGCTACGATATGTATCTTAAGCTCCTCGGAGATGCTGTTGCGGAGGAAAAGGGAGAGCAAAAAGAAAACGAAATCGAAAAGGAATGCCTTATCGACCTTCAGATAGATGCAAGCATTCCCGAGGAATATATTCCCTCAACACAGCAAAGGCTTTTCATTTATAAAAAAATTGCAGCCGTTAAAAACGATGCACAGGCAAATGATGTTTATGATGAGTTGACCGACAGATTCGGTAAGCCGCCGGCAAGCGTTTGGGGACTTCTTGAAATATCTCTTCTCAGAAACACGGCGCAGAGCCTTGATGTTTATGAAATATCGCAGAGAAACGGTTGCGCTTTGTTTTATCTTAATGATATTGATATTAAAACAGTTGCGCTTCTCAATAAAAAAATGAAGGGCAGAGTTCTTTTATCGGCCGGCAAAAAGCCATATATTTCCGTTCGCTTGATTGAAACGGAATCGGTTCTTGATACCGTGCGCGAAACTCTTTCTTCAATGCTTGAAAAATAAATTTAATATTTTGAATAAAAAACATCTCGGTAAGCGATAATATAACCGAGGTGTTTTTTATGTCAGAAAAATCTAAAGGCAAAAAGCAAAGTCAAAGCGCAAAGGTGCTTTTCTGCGTTGTTTGCATTTCAATAATAGCTCTTTCGGTTGTAGTTTATTTTGTTTCTCAGCCGAAAAGCAGCGGCTCGGTTAATGAAAACACAACTATTGTTGAGGAGAGCACCGAGGTGCAGAAAAGAGTTACAAGCGTAACAGAAACAACAACAGCGAATAAAACAACGGCATCACAAACAACCAAGAAGAGCGCAAAAAGCACAACTGAGAAAGTAACAATGCAGCAGGATTCGGAAAACATTCCTTATAAAAGCTTTTATCAGTATCCGATAGGAGAGGGTAAAACTCAGAAAACCTATTCCGAGGATTTGCGCTATGATGAAACAATGGAGGATTACAGAGCGCACACCGGAGTTGATTTCGTAGGAGAAAAGGGCGAGGTTGTTTCGGCAATAAACAAGGGCATTGTTACAGCCGTTTACGAGGATCATCTTTACGGAACGGTTGTTGAGGTTGACCACGGCGGAAAGCTTGTTGCAAAATACTGCGGTCTTGAAAAGGCGGATGTTTCCGAGGGCGAGCATATTAAAATGGGTCAGTCAGTCGGAAAGCTCGGCTCAATTCCGTGCGAGAGCGCGCAAAATACACATTTGCATCTTGAAATCCGTGTTAAAAGCAAGCTCGTTAATCCGCTTGATGCAATGTGCAAAACAGATTAAGTGAATTATTCACATTTAATGCATAAACAGGCTGAAAAAAATTTTTTTCGCCTGTTTTTTTCATTTTTATAGTGCTATTAAGCTATATTTTTCGCTCTCACAGGGTAATGGTGAGAGCGTTTTTTGCTCTCTGAAATCGGCTGAAAAGGAGTAATGTGTTACGGCAAGAAAGAAAAAAACTGTTGAACAGGAGGTTGAGCAGGGACTCAGAAAAATTGCATTCGGTGATGTTTCGGATGCGGTTCGGCTTATTTTTTCGGAGGACAGCGAAATAATAAGCCAAATTCCCGCGCTTGATTTGTTCAATGTCAGCAAAATTAAAAGGCAAAAGGGCGGAGCTGTTGAAATTGAATTTTTCGACAGGATGAAGGCTCTTGAAAAGCTTCTTGAACTGAGTTGTGCAAAAGAGGGAGATTCGGCAGGCTTCTACAAAGCGCTTGAGGAAGGCGTTAAAAATGCAGGCAGGCTCTTCGGCGGTGAAGAAAATGAACAGTCTTAAGCCGTTTTCGGAAAAGCAGCTCAGCCTCCTGACCTGGTGGGTGAAAAGCAGTCCGGTCAGTGACAGAAACGGAATAATCTGTGACGGAGCGGTAAGAAGCGGAAAAACTCTTTGCATGAGCATTTCGTTTGTGAGCTGGGCGTTCTATGAATTCAGCAACACCTCGTTTGCACTTTGCGGAAAAACAATTGCATCTCTCAGGAGAAATGTTGTAACTCCGCTTCTTCCTATTCTCTCTCAGCTCGGATTTTCCTGCCGTGAGAAGGTGAGCAGAAATTATGTTGAAATCTCAAGAGGAGATATTAAAAACAGATTTTATCTCTTCGGAGGTCGGGATGAAAGCTCAGCCTCTCTTATTCAGGGAATGACGCTCGGCGGTGTTCTTCTTGATGAAGCGGCGCTTATGCCCCGTTCCTTTGTTGAACAGGCGATTGCAAGATGCTCTCTCAATAATTCAAAGCTCTGGTTTAACTGCAATCCGGAGCATCCGTATCACTGGTTTTACAGAGAGTGGATTAAAAAGCACGAGCAAAAGAAAATGTTATATCTGCATTTCAGAATGGAGGACAATCCCTCGCTTTCAAAGGAGGTTGTCGAACGCTACAAGAGTCTTTACAGCGGTGCTTTTTATGAAAGATTTATTGAGGGTAAATGGGTTTGTGCGGATGGTCTTGTTTATCCGATGTTCAGCGAAAAGAGGCATATCAGAAAGCCTGCGGGTGAAATCACTCGCTGGTATCTCAGCTGTGACTACGGAACTGTTAATCCCTTTTCGCTCGGACTTTGGGGACTCTGCGGAGATGTTTGGTGCAGAGTTGATGAATTCTATCATTCCTCAAGAAGTCAGGGAGTTCAGCTCACGGATGAGGAATATTACGAACAGCTTCTTTTACTTGTCGGAAGCAGAGAAATCGAGGCGCTGATTATTGACCCAAGCGCCGCAAGCTTCATTCAAACAGTGAAGCGGCACGGAAAGTTCAGAGTGATTAAGGCAGACAACGATGTTTTGAGTGGCATTAATCGTGTTTGCCTTGCGCTCAAAAACGATGAAATCTGCTTTGCTCCCGAATGCGCCGATATTATTAAAGAGTTTTCCTTGTATCGCTGGGATAACAGCATTAAAAAAGATGCTCCGCGCAAGGAATACGATCATGCAATGGATGATATGCGATATTTTGTTAAAACCGTTTTGGACGGAGAAAACGATGATTTCATTTATTCCGTTGCAGTTGAAAGGATGTGAAAAATGGGATTATTCAGCAAGAAAAAAAGCAACACGGCTTCAACGGAAACGGCTGTTGTTCAAACTTCAAAAAGCTCTAATCATCCCTATTATGAGCTTTCGGGAAGGGCTGTTCTGAAAAGCTCAGAAGCGCGCGTTTATGCAGCACTCAGAGAGGCTGTTCCGATAATTGATGCGGCAATTTGTAAAATTATAAGGCTTGCCGAGGGCTTCAGCGTTGAAACGGGAAACGAGAATGCAGACAGATGCCTTTCGGATTTTTTGAAAACGGTTAATGTGGGCGGAAATCAAACGGGCATTAATTCCTTCGTTTGCTCTTATCTTGACCAACTACTGACTTACGGAAGCGCAATCGGTGAAATGGTTATTTCAAACGGTCAGTTTTATGCGCTTTATAACGGTGAGCCCGATTCGGTTGATGTGAAAAGAGCAAAAAATTCGCTCGATATTGAATTTTACAGCCATTCTTCCTTTTCCGGAGAAGCGCTGAAATATCCCGAGCTTATTCTTTATTCCGTTCTAAATCCCGAGCCGGGAAGTCTTACGGGAACAAGCCTTCTTCGAGGACTTCCTTTTATTTCGGATATTCTTTTAAAAATCTACAACACGATAGGAACAAATTGGGAAAGAGTAGGAAACCTTCGCTATGCCGTTACATATAAGCCCCAGGGCGATGTTTCGGAGCGCTCATTTGCAAAGGAAAGGGCAAATATGATGGCGCGCCAGTGGCAGGAGGCAATGCAGTCTAAGGACACGGTTAAGGATTTTGTTGCAGTGGGTGATGTTTCGGTTAAGGTTATAGGTGCCGACAATCAAATTCTTGACTCCGAGATACCCGTACGCCAGCTTCTTGAACAGATTGTTGCAAAAACAGGACTTCCACCGTTTGTGTTCGGACTTAATTGGTCAACAACGGAAAGAATGAGCGCCCAGCAGGCGGATATTTTAACCAGCGAGCTTGAAAGCTATCGCAGAGTTTTAACGCCGGTTATTGAAAAAATTTCCAACACATTTTTAATTTTAAACGGTTTTTCACCGAGCGCAGAGGTTATTTGGGATGATATAACGCTTCAGGATGAAACCGAGTTTGCAAAAGCAAGGCTTTATTACGCTCAGGCAGAAAAAATCGAAAGAGAGGAGGAATGACTTGAAGCAGGGATATATTGAAAAATCCTTTTCACCAAGTAAAAGCGACCTTGAGAAAATAAGCGAATACACAAGGCGTGAATTTGATGAAAGCGAGCTTTTTGTTTTCGGAGTTGTTCTTTGCGACAATGAAATCGACAGGGATTTTGAAAAGTTTTCTAAATCTGCTCTTGATGAGCTTGCAATTCTTTTTAAAGGTAAAACGGGTATATTTGACCATTGTGCAAAAAGCAGCAATCAATCTGCAAGAATTTTTGAAACATGCGTTGAAAAAGCCGAGGGTAAAAAAACCTCGGACGGTGAGGATTATTACTGCCTGAAGGCGAGGGCATATATGGTCAGAACGGCAGACAATGAATCCTTAATAAAAGAGATTGACGCCGGAATAAAAAAAGAGGTTTCCGTTTCCTGTTCACTTGCAGATTCGCGTTGCTCAATTTGCGGAAAAACGAGAAAAAGCGGTGAGTGCAAGCATATTAAAGGCAAAACCTACGGAAATAAGCTTTGCACCTTTACGCTGTTTGATGCAACCGATGCCTACGAATGGAGCTTTGTTGCTGTTCCGGCACAGAGAAACGCAGGAGTTACAAAGTCGTTTTCAGGAAAGGAATCAACCATGGATGATATCAAAAAGAGTCTTGAACAGGTAAACGAAAAACTTGTTCTCACAAAAAAAGAAGCAAATAAGCTGAGCGCGTATATTACCGAGCTCGAGTGCGAGGCAGAGCTTGGTAAGGAATACAAGAACAGTCTTGTTAACGAGGTTACTAAGCTTTGTGCACTCTCAATTCCCGAGATTGACAGCGAAATGTTCAGAGGCGTTGCTCAGTCAATGAATTCAGATGAGCTATTAAGCTTTAAATCCGCTCTTTCAAAAAGAGCCTCAAAAATTATGCCCGTTGAGCTCCAGCTTTCTCACGAGAAGAACCGTGAGCCCAAGGACAATTCACAATTTAAAATTTAGGAGGATTATTTATGATTTCTTTTAAGGGATACGAAAACAGTGTTCTTACTTTCAGAGGCAACTCTTCAATTCCCGAGGGTGTGCCGGTAAGCCTTAATAATGACGGTTCACTTAAGCAGGCGGGAAGCGGTGATGAAATCATCGGAGTTTTAAGCAAAAATCATGGAGGAATGTGCGCTGTTCAGGTTAAAGGCTATGTTGAGCTACCGTACCTTGCAAGCGCCGCTCCTTCCTGCGGTGTGTGCAGGCTTTGTGCAAACGGCGACGGCAGTGTGAAAACAAAGGCGGACGGACTTGTTGCCTACAAGGTTCTTAAGGTTGACACCGTAAAAAAAATAGTAGGCTTTATACTTTAATTTGAATTAACGGAGGTACGAATAAATGGCATTTGACAATATAAAACTCGATAAAGGGCTTTACACCTCATCAAAGGGATTTACAAAATCTCTTGAGGAAATCGACCCTTCGGAAAACTATGTCGGAACCGAGCTCGAGGGACTTGATGCGTTTCAGCGCCAGCTCAAAAGATTTAATATTAAGGTTAATTCGGAAGAGTCTGACAGAGTTGATAAATTTTTCCAGACCACCGATTCGGCAGTTCTCTTCCCCGAATACATAAACAGAGCCGTGCGCCAGGGAATGGAGCAAAACGATATCCTTTCCAAAATCGTTGCAACCACAACAAACATTGATTCTTTTGATTACAGAACCATTGAAAGCTGTCCGGAAGAAGAGGACAAAACTCTTGCCGAGGTTGCAGAGGGAGCGGTAATTCCCGAAACGGTTATTAAAACAAAAGAGGAGCTTGTTCGCCTTAAAAAGAGAGGAAGAATGCTTGTTGCAACCTACGAGGCTCTTAAATTCCAGCGACTTGACCTTTTTACCGTAACATTAAAGCAAATCGGCGCTCAAATTGCGCGCGACCTTTCTGCTGATGCAATTAGTGCCTTAACGGAGAATGAAGACATTGAAGTTTCAACTAAAACTCAGATTGATTATCAAACAATTGTTGAGCTTTGGAATAAGTTTGACCCTTATACTCTCACAACTGTTATTTCAAATGCTTCAACTCTTGAAAAAATCCTTATGCTTCCCGAGTTCAGAGATTCAAACGCAGGACTTGATTTCCATGCAACCGGTAAGCTTATAACACCTCTCGGTGCAGAAATTGTTAAGGCGCCTGTCAACGAAGGCGATTTCCTTCTCGGAATAGATAAGAATTATGCTCTCGAAATGGTTAAGGCAGGAGATGTAAGCGTTGAATATGATAAAATCATTGACCGCCAGCTTGAAAGAGCCGCAATTACATCAATTGCCGGATTTTCACCGATTTGTTCCGACGCAACTAAGGCGGTTATTATTTCTGCCGAGTAATTATTATCGCTTCTCCCCGTTTTGGGGAGAAGCAGAAATCTAAAAGAAAGGAAGCAATGCTTTGATTAATGCCGAAACCGTAAAAAACGCGCTTATATATATGGGCGCAATAGATGAAGATGAGGCTTCGGGCTTTGAAATTCAAATTAATTCTGCGTGTGAGAGTGCATCTGCCGCTCTTAACAACAGCGAGTTTGAGCAGGATAGCAGGGTGATAAATCTTGCTGTGTGCAAGGCGCTTTACACAATATCTCTTGTTAAAAACTCCGCAAACGCGGTTGTTTCTTTTAAAGCCGGAGATGTTCAGATTACAAGCAGTGAAAAGCTAGTTGATTATGCAAAAGCCCTGCTTCTTTGTGCACAGGGCGAATGTGCTGATATTATCGGCGATGAAGGCTTTGCATTTATCGGTGTTTAAATGAATATTGCAAAATCAATAAAAAAACAGCTTGCCGTTGCAGGCAAAAAGGTTTATCTTTCGGACGGCGAATGGATTTCAACTCCTTTTAAGGCGGTTGTTGAGCAAACATGGCGAAAGAATAAAACCAATTTTGAGGATACCTTTACCGCCGCAGGATTAGCTTCGGCAGATTATTTTATTTATATAGGTCCGTACGACAGGGACATTATGAGCCTTTCGGAAAACTGTGTTGTTATTCAGGATAATGACAGATACTGCTTCAAAAAAAGAGAAAGAGTCGAAATCGCTGAAGGGATTGTTTATCACTGGGGAATTCTCAGAAGGCTGAGAGGAGCTGAAATTAATGACGCAGGTTGAAGCGTTGTCGCTCTTTAAAGCAAAGGCTCAAAATTGCTTTGATGAAGCCGAAGGCTGTGCATTTTTTTCGTTTCCTTATGCCGAAAGAATAACAAACGAAAGTCGTTATTGCGCAGTGATTTCGGTTGAATCGTCGGAGCAAAGGAAGGCTTCTCTCGGAGAAGATATCTGCTCAAGGGCACTTGAAATTTCCTGCACGCTTTATTCTCCGCAAATTTTCGGAGGCGAAAAAGCGGAGGAAAAGACAGAAAAGTTATTTAATTCTCTTTCTTCTCTTGATTTTGTTACAAGCAGTAAAAGAGGAAAGCTTCACTGGGATAAAGCAACGCTTTGCCTTGTTTGCGAGCTTTCTTTTGTTTGCCGAGGCTATTCCGAAAACGGAGGTGATTTCTTTGGAGGAAATTAAAAGCACCTTCACCGAGGCAAATGATTTGAGCGAATATTTTAAAAGCGATTCAAGAAGATATGATAACGGCTTTTCGGAGGAGTGATTTTTTTGAAAATGATAAAATTGATGTTTGAAAACACGGAGTTTTACTCTAATCCCGAAACGCTCAAGATAAGTTCCGAAAAAAGAATGAATAAGTCCATAGAGCTCGGAGAATTTGAGCATTATTTTGAAGCATCAAACGGTGCTAAAATTATTGAGGGCGAGGGCGAGTTCTTTGGAAAAGATGCCGTTTGGCAGATTTTAAGACTTGAGAAGCTTCAGCAAAGAAAAGGCGACGGAGAGCTTTTTATTCCCGAGTTTTCACCGCTCAGAGCGTTTTTTAAAAATCTAAGCTACGAAATCAGTGCAGACAAAGGCAGTGTGAAATACTCTTTTGTTTTTATTCAGTCAAAGCCGGATTCAAAGTCACTTTATGATTTCGGTTTTACTTATGCCTTATCGGGCGAAAACCTTTTTCATATTGCAAACAGAACGGGTGTGGCGATAGAAAAAATTGTTGAGCTGAATGATTTTTCAGACCCGTTTTCCGTTAACGAGGGAGAAAGGGTGATGCTCAAATGAAAATTATTGCTACTGCTCTTGATAACAGCACCTATGAGATTGGGAGCATACTTTTTTGTGAGCTTGTAAAATCGGCTGACGCTCCGTGCGACAGCTTAAGCGTTAAATTCAGAAGCAAGGAAATTCCGCCCGAGCTCAATTCAATTAAAGCGTTTGAGGAAAGCAAAATTGTTTTCAACGGCTTTGTTGACACTCAGAGCGCAGAAATATACTCTGATGAATTCATTATTACCGTTTATGCAAGAAGCAGTGCCTGTCTTTTGGTTGATAATGAAGCACAGCCGCAGATGCTTTTTAAGCCTTGCTTTTCTCAGCTTTTCATGATGTTTGCAAAGCCTTTCGGATTTATAAACAAAACCGAGAGACTGTTTTCCGAGGTTTCATATGATATTCAAAAAGGCACCTCGTGCTACGGCGCTATGAACAACTTTGTTTATGCCTTTTCCGGCAGAAACCTTACGGTTACTCCCGAAAACGAGATGAAAATTCTGAAGCCTTCCGATAACCAAAGAAATCTGGAGAGCTTCAGGATATCCGGCGCAAAGCAGATTATCAACAGAGGAGAACTGATTTCCGATATTGTTTACAAAATAAACGGTTCAGACAGCTATTCATATCATCTTGAAAGCAGAAGCGCTTCGGAAAAAGGAATAAGCAGAAAAAGGCTTATTAATCTTTCGGGACTTCCGCCATGGCAGAGAGAAAGCTCCGCTCATAAAAAGCTTTGCTCCTCGTTTTCGGAATACAATCAGCTTGAGGTAACTCTAATCGGATATAATAATTTTTCGCTTCTTGAAAGAGTGATTTATCCAAGCTTTTGCAGCGGAGAATATCTTGTTTCACGGTTTGTGTTTACTCAAAATGAAAATAAAAAACAAACGAAGCTGCTTCTTTACCGTGAGATTGATGCAAAGGAGATTAATTATGTGGATAAGTAAAACTATTTCGCAGAAAAAACCGAGTGAGCTCTCCCAGCAGGGAACCGTTACTCTTTCGAGCAGCGACGGAATAGAGGCAAGCGCAACCGATTCGGGCAGGGATTATCCGTGCTATGCTCCGTACGGCTACACATATACTGCTCCCGCAGGTGAGGAAGTGCTGCTTGTTCGCACGGAAAGCGGAGGCGCTGTTTCGGGAAGCAGAATGAAAACAGGCGTTCTTCCCTCCGGAGAAATAAAAATAAAATCAGCGGGCGGAGCCGAAATATGGCTTAGAAACGACGGCAGCGTTGTTATAAACGGACTTATTATAAATCGATACGGTGAAATTGAGGAGTGATAAAGTGACGGAAAAACTTACAAACGGAGATTATTCCCAAAACAGCGAATCAAAGCTTGAAACAGTTGAACAGATTGAGGAGATGCTTCAAAATGCGGTAGTATGCCTTGTTGCTCAGAGAGGAGCATTTTATCCTAATAAGGATTTCGGAATGCGATTTGCTTCTGCCGAAAAAGAGCCTTTTGATAAATACTTGCTCAGCTTTGCAAGGCAGGCTTTGAGCAGCTTTGACGGAGTTGTTGTTAAAAGCGTTTGCTCAACCTCCGAAAAGCTTGTTTTTAATCTTCTTATTAATGACGATGAAAGGATTGCCGAGGTGAATATATGAGCGCAACATACAATGAAATTCTTGAAAAAATGAAAACCGTGTTTTACGAAAAGTGCAACAGAAATGTTGATGATTTATCCGACCTCGGAGCGAGATTTCAGGCGCTTGCAAGCGAGCTTTATGCTCTTAATGTTTACGGCGATTATGTTTTAAAGCAAGCGTTTGTTCAAACCGCTTCGGGAAAATATCTTGATTATCATGCGGCGATGAGGGAGATTGAACGAAAAAAGGAGAGCCTTGCCCACGGAGAACTGACCTTTTCGCTATCCGAGCCGTCGGAGAGCGACACGGAAATACCCGAGGGCTCATGCGTTTGTGTTGCAAGCAGACCTTATATACAGTTTGTAACGGTTGAAAACGGAGTGATACCGGCAGGTGAGCTGAGTGTAACGGTTAAAGCTCAGGCGCTTGAGGCAGGCGATGAATTTAACATTTCAAAAAACGAAGCAACGGCAATGGTTAATCCACCCGTTTCCGTAAGTGGAGTTACAAACGAAAATCCGTTCATAGGCGGAGCACATAACGAAACAGATGAGTCTTTGAGAAAAAGAATTCTTAACAGCTATAAAATCAGGGAAAACGGCATTAACGCATCATCAATTGCAGAATCAATTTTGACGATTGAAGATGTTTTCGACTGCTCAATTCCGAGTGCTGTTGAAGCGAATGTGCTTTATGTTTTTGTGAGAACGCTTTCGGGAAGCTTAAGCGATGAAACGAAGGCGCAAATTAAAGAAATGTTAGGAATAACACAGCTTGCGGGAGCTTATATTTCTATTGCTCAGGCACTCCCTCAGGGAGTTGTTGTTAAAGCTGAGGCAATAGTTCCGCGAAGCATAAGCGCGCAGTTCGTTAAAGAAGAAATTACTCAAAAAATTAAAGATGCTTTCAGCGCCTGTAAAATAGGAGAACCGTTGAGCCTGAGTAAGCTTTCAAATTCCATTGATTGCAGTGATTTTATTGAATTCTATATATCAAGCACAAGCGCCGATGCAAGCGTTATAACGCCTATGCATGGCAGGTATCTTGTGCTGGAAAATGCGGAGGTTTCCGTTAATGTTGAGTGAACAGCTTTCGTATGAAAGAATTAGAACGCTTCTTGAGGGAATAGGAATCAATTTTACCGATAACGGAATAAGCAATGCAGAAATAAGCGCATATGCTTCGGGACTCGGATTGATTGCCGAGAAATTTGAAGCACTTTTTTCGGAGCTTTTTGTTCACAGTGCAGAGGACTTTGGGCTTGAAAGGCTTGAAATGCTTTTAAACCTTGAAAAAAGCGATCTTACTGTTGATGAGCGAAGAAAAAGAATAACAAAACGGCTTTCGGAGAGCTTCGGAGAATTTACTTTTGAGGAATTTAAAAAAGAGTTTGCAAGGCTTGGAAGTGAAGTAACCTACAATGCTTATCAGGGAACATTAACTGTTTGGGGAATAGGAAGCGAAAATTTCAGGCTTCTTGAAATTCTCGGTGACATTATTGAAAAAACAATTCCGCCATTTATAAAGGTTGTTCTTTCGGGCTACGGGATGGATTTTGATTGCTGGGATGCAAACGGACTTTGCTTTAACGAATATGACCTTTTGAATTGCAGCTTTGATATACTTGAAAGTATAGATACAGGAGAATTTACTTTTGATTAAGGAGAAAACAGCATATGAGCAGTACAAATAAAACAGAAAAGCTCGGATTAAACAGTTGGCTTGGCTCGGATATTCCGCTTAGAACCGATTTTAACAATGATAACAGTATTATTGATTCGGTTGTAGGAAATCATCTTGAGGATAATGTCAGGCATATAGATCAATCGGAAAGAGACAAGTGGAATTCGCAGGTTTATGTTATGATGTATTTCGGCGACGGAGAGGAAAGCAGGGAGCTAACTCTTTCCTGTGATTTCGTTCCTACTGCGGGAATAATTTTTGCATCAAGAACTCCGTTTTTTGAGGTTGTTCAGGGTGTGGATAAGCTGAAAAACTATCATTATCTTGCTTTTTGCACGAAATTAGGCGACTCCTACGGCGTTTCATCATCCGGCAAAACCGTTAAAATAACTCAGGATACTACTTCCGATTCTCTTAACGGGCAGTATAAATGCATGAATGAAAAAGGAAGAACATACATAGGCATTTTCTTCAGATAATAAACTTTTTTCCGAATATAGCCATAATCTAAAGATTTTAAAAAAAATAGTGACAAGCGGATAAGATTGTATTATAATACAAGCGTTCAGATGTTTTCACGGAGGTAAAGAAATGACGCAGTTAAATGTTTTTTCAACCTTTGCCGATCTGTTTTCAAACTTCGGCAATCTTGATTACCGCCAGGTGATAATGATGATTATCGGCGGCTTGCTCGTTTTTCTTGCAATAAAAAAGGAAATGGAGCCCACTCTTCTCCTTCCTCTCGGCTTCGGAACGATTCTTGTTAATCTTCCGATGTCAGGCGCTATCGGGGAAGACGGTCCGATAACGGTTTTGTTTAACGCAGGTATTGCAAACGAGCTGTTTCCGCTTCTGCTATTCATAGGAATAGGAGCAATGATTGATTTCGGACCGCTTCTTAAAAATCCGTGGCTTATGCTTTTCGGTGCGGCGGCGCAGTTCGGTATCTTTTTAACCTTTGTTGTTGCAGCCTTCTTCTTTGATATTAAGGATGCCGCTTCAATCGCAATTATCGGTGCGGCAGACGGACCGACATCTATTTTTGTTGCAAATGAGCTTGGCTCAAAATACCTCGGACCTATTATGGTTGCGGCGTATTCATACATGGCGCTTGTTCCCATTATTCAGCCGCCGGTTATTAAGGCTTGTACCACTAAAAAAGAGCGACTTATCAGAATGAAATACAAGCCGGGCGAGGTTTCAAAGGCAACTAAAATTCTCTTCCCCGTTATTATAACAATTATCTCCGGACTTGTTGCTCCGAAATCGGTTGCCCTTGTAGGCTTTCTGATGTTCGGTAATCTTATCCGTGAGTGCGGTGTTCTGAATGCTCTTTCGGAAACCGCGCAAAACGCTCTTGCAAACCTAATAACAATTCTTCTCGGAATTACCGTTGCCTCAAAAATGTATTATGAGGATTTCCTTAAGAAGGAAACTCTGCTCATTCTCGGACTCGGACTTGTTGCTTTCATTTTCGATACCGCCGGCGGTGTTTTCTTTGCAAAAATTCTTAACATCTTCCTTCCCAAGGGTAAAAAGGTTAATCCGATGATAGGCGCGGCAGGCATATCGGCATTCCCGATGAGCGGAAGAGTTGTTAACCAAATGGGTCTCAAGGAAGATAATCAAAACTTCCTGCTTATGCAGTCAATCAGCGTAAATGTGTCAGGTCAGATTGCTTCGGTTATTGCAGGCGGACTTGTTCTTACACTTGTTGAAGGCTTAATTTAACGAAAGGTGCGGTGAATATTATGCTTGATATTATTATGCAGATTTCTGCTCTCACACTTGCATTTAACCTGTCCTCTTGGAAGCAAACTCTTCCAGTTATGGCAATCGGAATGGTTGGAATTTTCCTTGTTATCGGTGTTATCATTCTTTGCACCTACGGTTTAAATAAACTGTTTTCATCGAAAAAGGACAAGGACAGTCAGGATAAAGAATAATAATCATTAAAAGAGCGGGCAAATTTGTCCGCTCTTTTTTCTTTACTTTTTTAATGTTCGGTAATATAATAATGGTGCATTGTATCCGCAGAAAGAAATATAATCTTTCGGGCATATTGCGTTTTGTGTTGCGCAAGGTGCTTTGGAACAGTAGTAGAAAGGAAAATTTAATATGAAAAACAACACAAAAAAGCTTGTGGGAGTTGCAATGATGACTGCAATAGTTGTTGTGCTTCAACTTATCGCAAGCAACATTAAGCTTGGCACATTCTCAGTGTCTTTGGTTCTTATTCCCATTGTTGTGGGAAGCGCTCTTTTCGGAGTAGGCGCAGGAGCATGGCTCGGTCTTGCTTTCGGCGTAACGGTTCTTGCCTCCGGCGATGCCGCGGCATTTTTAACAATCAATCCTGCCGGAACGGTTATAACTGTTCTTTTGAAGGGCATTCTTGCAGGCGCTTGTGCAGGACTTGTTTACAAGGCAATCGAAAAGAAAAGCAAAAATGCAGCCGTTATTTGCTCGGCAGTTGTTTGCCCGGTTGTTAACACGGGAATATTTCTGCTCGGCTGCTGCGTATTCTTTATAGATACAATCCGCGAATGGGCGCTTGCTTCGGGAGCGCAGAATGCGGCAATATATATGATTACCGGTCTTGTGGGCTTGAATTTTATTTTTGAACTTGCAGTTAATATTGTTCTCGGACCGGTTATAGTAAGAATAGTTCATCTCGGAAAAAAGGAAACAAAATAATTTAATCGGAGCAAAAAAATGATTTTAGCAATAGATGTAGGCAACACAAATATTGTTCTCGGAGTTTTTAAAGAAGAGGAGCTTGTTTGCTCGGGAAGATTTTCAACGGAAATCTATGAAACTCAGGATGAGTACGCAATGAAGCTTGCTTCTTTTTTGAAGCTTCACGAAATTGAAAAAATAAGCGGAGCAATTATATCTTCGGTTGTTCCGGCGCTTGTTGGAACGCTTAGGTCGGCTGTAAGGCTTGCCTGCGGAGTAACGCCGATGATTCTCGGACCCGGAGTAAAAACGGGACTGAAAATAAGCATTGACAATCCGGGTGAGCTTGGAGCGGATATGGTTGCAGGCGCGGTTGCGGCTAAGGCAAAATACCCCTGTCCGCAGATTATTTTTGATTTCGGAACCGCAACAACGGCATCGGTAATTGACAAAAGCGGAGCATTTATCGGCTGTCTTATTTGCTGCGGAGTAAAAACCTCAATTAATGCTATTGCTTCGGGAACGGCTCAGCTTCCCCAAATTGATATTTCGGCACCGAGTAAGCTTATCGGAACAAATTCAGCCGAAAGTATGAAAAGCGGAATTGTTTACGGAACTGCTTCAATGGTTGAGGGTATTATCAGCAGAATTGAAGCTGAACTCGGTGAAAAGGCAAATGTTATCGTAACGGGCGGCTTTGGCAGAGCAATTTCCAAGCACTGCAAGGCAGAAACGGTTGTTGACGAAAATTTGCTTCTTGATGGATTAAGAATTATTTATAACAAAAACAATGAGGGAGAATAGATAATATGGCAGTTTTCAGACCGTTCAGAGCATACAGACCGTCTAAAGAAAGGCAGGCAGATATCCCTGCACTACCATACGATGTTATGAGCAGTGATGAGGCGAGGGATTTTGTTATAGGAAACAGATATTCGTTTCTTCATATCGACAAGGCTGAAATAGATTTGCCGGAGGGAACGGATATTTATTCCGATGAGGTATATAAAAAAGCAAGCGAAAATCTTCAAAGGCTCAAAGATGAGGGCGCGCTTGTTCAGGATAAAAAGGCGTATTATTATATTTACCGCCAGGTTATGAACGGAAGAACTCAAACAGGAATAGTCGGCTGTGCCTCAATAGATGACTATATTAACGATGTTATCAAAAAGCACGAGCACACGCTTGAAGCCAAGGAGAAGGACCGAATTCGCCATGTTGAAGCGTGCGATTCAAATACAGGACCTATTTTTCTTGCTTACAGAAAAAACAGCGAGCTTTCTTCAATTATTGAGCTTTGGTGTGCTTCAAACGAGGCGGAATATGATTTTATCTCCTCCGACGGAGTTCACAACACGGTTTGGGTTGTAACTGATGATGTTGCCGCAAAAAGAATTTGCAGCCTTTTCGGCGAAACGAAGGCTCTTTATATTGCCGACGGACATCATCGCTGTGCGAGCGCGGTTAAGGTTGGTCTAAAGAAAAGGCAGAAAAGCCCCAATTACACGGGTGAGGAGGAGTTTAATTTCTTCCTTGCCGTTGCCTTCTCGGCGGAAGAGCTTGAAATTATGGACTATAACCGAGTTGTCAGCGACACTAATTCCCTTTCCGAAGAGGAATTGCTTGCTGAAATTTCAAAAAGCTTTGATGTTGAGAAAGTGCAGGGAAGATTTAAGCCGAGTGAAAGGCACACCTTCGGAATGTACATAAATGGAAAGTGGTTCTGCCTTCGTGCAAAGCAGGAGCTGATTAACGAAGATGACCCTGTTGAAAGGCTTGATGTTTCCGTTCTTCAAAATCTGTTGCTTTCACCTGTTTTGAATATCAAAAATCCCCGCAATGATAAAAGAATTGATTTTATCGGCGGAATCAGAGGAATTGAGGAGCTTGAGCGCAGGGCGCAGAGCGATATGAAAATTGCCTTTGCAATGTATCCCACAACAATCGGAGAGCTTATGGATATTGCTGACGCAGGAAAAACTATGCCTCCCAAATCAACATGGTTTGAGCCTAAGCTTCTTTCGGGAATATTTATTCATTCCTTAAGTTAATAAATAAAATGTTTTGGCACCGCAGAGCTTTCTGCGGTGCTTTTTTTGTAAAAAACACCTCAAATCACCGTAACTCCGATTACTCCGGAAACACCCGCAACACCCGCAACACCCGCAACTCCCGCAACTCCCGTTCAGCCTGTTGCGACGGTAACAAATACTCCGGTTACAACTAAATCTTCAACCGTTAAAAAGCCGAAATCAACATCAATCAAAAAGCTTGTTAAGGGCAAAAAGTCGTTTAAAGTAACTTGGAAAAAGGTAAGCGGCGTATCGGGCTATCAGGTTCAGTACAGTACATCTAAGAAGTTCACTAAGAAAACAACAAAAGCCGTAACCTGCAAAGGAAATAAGAACTTCACAAAGAACATTTCAAAGTTCAAATCAAAGAACATATTATGTTCGTGTTCGCACCTATAAAACCGTTAAAGTAAACGGCAAGAGCACAAAGGTTTATTCCAATTGGTCAAAGGTTAACAGTGTAAAAACTAAATAAATCCCCCAAATAATTTATTTGTTTAGTGCTATTATCTTGAAATAAAATCTTCTCTATGTTAAAATGAAGTGTAAAGATTTAACATAGGGGAGATTTTTTTATGAAAATTGCTCTTGAGTACAGCAAAAATATTGATATTGATAAAAATACCGATTATGCTGTTCGCGGAATTAAAAAAATTGTTAACAAAATCGGTCCGAGAAAGCCGGGTTCACCTGAGGAGCACAGAGCTCAGCAGTGGATGGCAAAGGACATGAAAAATTATTGCGACGATGTTAATATTGAAGAGTTTACTGTTCGCCGTCAGGGCTTTATGGGATTCATTCCATTTACTGTTGCCTGCGGTGTTGCAAGCGTTTTTGTTAACTGGTTTGCAAGCCCGATTGCGGCAGTTGTTCTTTGCATTCTTGCATTTATTCCGCTTCTTTTTGAATTTCTTATGTACAAGGAATTTGATGATTTCCTTTTCCCGAAGCACACCTCACACAATATGATTGCAAAAAAATCTCCCAAGGGTGAAACAAAGCAGAGATTTATTATGATTGCCCATTCCGACAGTCAGTTTGAATGGAATCTCAATTATCTTATTGGCGGTCTTCAGGCAAAGCTGTTTGTTGAAATTCCTGCTGTTGTCGGTCTTGTTGTTCAAACTGTTTTTGCAGTAATTTGCATAATTGCAGGTAAGGGTGCCGCCGCAAGCACAATAACAAGCGCAAAACCGTTTTTCATTGCTCTTTTCGTTATCAGCTGTATTTTCATTCCGTTTGAAATTGCATTTCTTTTCTTCCAGAGCTGGACTAAAAGCGTTCCCGGCGCTTCCGATAACCTTTCGGGATGCTATGCCGGAATGGGAGTTGTTAAGGCTCTCAGCGAGGCAGGAGTTGAGTTTGAAAACACCGAGCTTGTTATGATTTGCTCGGGCTCAGAGGAAGCAGGCTTGCGCGGAGCAAAGGCTTATGTTAAGGCTCACGAAAAAGAGCTCAAGGAAATTCCCACCTGCGTTGTTGCAATGGATACCTTCCGTGACCTTGAAACAATGGCTGTTTATGACCGCGATCTTTCCGGAACCGTTCAGCACGATTACGGCGCAAAGCATCTTGTTAAGAATGCCGCTGCTAACTGCGGATTTGATTTGAAATTTGAATCAATTTACATAGGCGGATGCGATGCTGCCGCATTCACTCAAAAGGGTATTAAGGCAACAGGCTTTGCCGCAATGGATCCCGCTCCGCCGAGATATTATCACACAAGACTTGATAATATTGAAAATCTCAGACCCGAAGCAATTAAAGCCGGAATTGAAATTATGGTTGAAGCGGCTTGTATGTACGATAAAGAGGGACTCCCTCAGAAATAAGGAGAGAAAAGTATGAAAAAAACAACTAAAAAGCTTCTCGTTTTTCTGCTCACCTTAACTGCTTTTATTTTCGGTGGCGTTCTGTGCGCCGAGGCGGCAGTAATAACAAGCGAAGCAAGAGATGAAGTAAACAAAATTTATAATGTAACAATTGCACCCGGCGGTGAGAAAACAGCTCATCACGAGATAGACAGCGATTCCGTTGTTATTAAGCATATTTTTGAGCAGAACAGAGACTATCAGGTTAATTTAACCTTCACTCCGGGCGAATATCATCTCTATCATGCAATTCATGTTTTCGGCAACGAAACAATAAACGCCGAAGGCTCAACCATTATTCAGGATGTTGCAGGTAAGGGACTTATCATAAGCGCATATTATAAAGGAAGCCAGTACGGTGAAAGCGCCGGCGGCTACAACGGCGTTAAGAATGTTACGGTAAACGGCGGAACATGGGTAGGCTCTGCAAATCCCGACACAAGCAAGGCGAAAAAGTCAAACGGCTATTATGTGGGATATTCAAGCTTTCTGTTTATGCATTCGTCAAATATAACAATTAACGGCTGTGCTTTTAAAAACAACTACAACGGTCATTTTATTGAAATTGCCGGCGTTAAGAATGTAAATATTACAAAATGCAATTTGGCAGTCAGCGGAAGCGTTTACACGGGTGAGCCGTCAAACGAGGCAATTCAGATTGACAATACATACCGTGCCGAAAATTCTCCCGTGGGAACTCCGTGGGACGATACGGCATGTGAAAATGTTAAAATAAAAGATTGCAAAATCAAGTATGTAAGAGGAATCGGAACAAACAGAATAGGCAATAAATTCTTTAAGAATATAAGAATTGAAAACTGCAATATTACCGCAACAAAGCAGGAAGGCATAAATGCCTATGATGTTCTCGGGCTTACAATCAAAAACTGCCGCGTTAAGTCAAACGGTAAGAAGGACAATTATACCTCCTGCGGCATTTATATCGGACTCGACTCAAAGGTAAAGAGCTGGAAAGGATATAAAACCGTTATTCAGGGAACAAAAGCAATCGGATACCATGCAGGAATGAAAATCTGTGTTCCTAAGAACAATACAAAGTTCGGAACAGTGAAGATTAGCAAATGCACATTTGCTTCCAAAAAGAGCAAGAGCCGTGCACTTTACATAACAAATAAAGGCAAGCAGATTAAAAAGCTTTCAAAAAGCAAGGTAACCGTTAAGAAAGTTAAGTAAAAGTACTTGACATATTAAAATCTTGTGCTAATATATATTAGTAAGTTAAGTTTATATCTCATGGTGAGAGTGGTTCTTTTGAACCGCTCTCAAATTTTTATAGGGGGGATTAGATGGCAGGAGGCTCAACAGTTAATAAGGTTAATCAAATTGTTTTTCCTTTTGCAGAGGAGCTCGGCCTTGAAATTTGGGATATTCGCTTCGTTAAAGAGGGAGCAGACAGATATCTCAGAATTTTTATCGACAAACCGGGAGGAGTAACGGTTGATGATTGCGTTGATTTAACTCACGCAATTTCAAAGCCTCTCGATGAAGCAGATCCTATTAAGGAATCTTATATGCTTGAGGTAAGCTCTCCGGGAGTTGAAAGAGAGCTTGTTAAGGATGAGCACTTTGAAAAAAGCATAGGAAAAAAGGTTATGCTCCGCACAATCCGTCCGATAAACAATGTTCGTGATTTCAGCGGAGTTCTGAAAGCTTATGAAAACAAAACGGTTACCGTTGAGCTTGCAAATTCTTCCGAGCTTTCCGTAAACAGAAGCGAGGTTTCATTCGTTAAGCTTGACGATTTCGATATTAATGATTTTATTTAAGGAGGAATTGGGAAAAATGAGTAAAGAGTTTTTTGAAGCAGTTAAAATGCTTGAAAGCGAAAAAGGAATACCGGCAGATTATTTGTATGAGAGAATTTCAAATGCAATAGTTGTTGCCGCAAAGCACGATTACAACGGAAAGGATATCGTATTTTGTGATATAGACCCCGAAAAGCAGAAAATAAAGGTTTATGTTCGCAAAAATGTTGTTGAAGAAATCGAAGACGAGGATGCAGATATTCTTCTTGAGGATGCTCAGGCAATCAGAAAATCCGCAAAGGTCGGAAAAACAATCGACATTCCGCTTAAAACAAAGGATTTCGGAAGAATTGTTGCTCAAACTGCAAAGCATGTTATCCGTCAGGGTATCCGAGAGGCAGAGAGAGGACAGATGCTTAAGGAATTCCAGAGCAAGAATCAGGAGCTTGTAAGCGCAAAGGTTGTCAGAATTGATCCCGTAACAGGCAGTGCAACTCTTGAAATAGGAAAGAGCGAGGCTGTTCTTCCAAAATCGGAGCAGGTTCCCGGCGAGGTCCTTGTTGAAGATTCAACAATTAAAATTTTTGTTGTTGATGTTAAGGAATCGGGCAAGGGTCCCAAAATTATGATTTCACGCACACATCCGGGGCTTGTTCGCCGTTTGTTTGAAACCGAGGTTCCCGAAATTTTTGACGGAACAATAGAAATTAAATCAGTCAGCCGTGAGGCAGGCTCAAGAACAAAAATCGCAGTTTACAGCAAGGATGAGGATGTTGATCCCGTAGGCTCCTGTATAGGTCCGAGAGGTCAGCGTGTTTCAAATATTGTTGAAGCACTCGGCGGAGAAAAGATTGATATAGTTAAGTACAGCGAAAATCCCGAAGAATTTGTTAGCGCTTCGCTTGCACCGTCGGATGTTATTTCCGTTGAAATTCTTGACGATGAAATCAAATCGTGCAGAGCAACAGTTCCCGATGACCAGCTCAGCCTTGCAATCGGCAATAAGGGTCAGAATGTTCGCCTTGCCGCTAAGCTTACCGGCTGGAAAATAGATATTAAACCCGAGTCGGGATTCTACGAAGCAGAATAATTTTTTCGGGAGTGAGGCAAATGAAGCAAAAGCGAGTTCCGCTGAGAATGTGCACGGGCTGTATGCAAATGTTTGACAAGCGCGAGCTTGTGCGCGTTGTAAAAAGCAGCGAGGGTGATATATCACTTGATTTAACAGGAAAAAAGGCAGGGCGCGGAGCTTATGTTTGCAAAAATCCCGAATGCCTTAAAGCCGCAAGAAAGAAAAAAGCATTCGACAGAGCATTTTCTCAAAAAATAGATGAAAGCGTTTACGATAAGCTTGAAGAGGAAATGAAGAATGCAGAGTGATAAAATTCTTTCAATGCTGGGGCTTTGCCGAAGAGCGGGAAAGCTTCAAATGGGGCATGATATGGTTGCAAAAAGCCTTTATGAAAACAAGGCGCATCTTGTGGTTTTTTCCGCAGATGCATCGCAAAGGCTTAAAAATGAGCTTAAGGTTACTGCCGAAAAAGGTGATTCAAAGGCTCACTTTGTTACCTGTTCTTATTCAATGAACGATTTTCATTATGCACTCGGATATAAAGCCGGTGTGCTTTCGGTTACAGATGAAAATTTTGCAGTCAAACTCGAAGAGCTGTTCGGGAATGACTTAACATAATCAGGTCAGGAGGAAAAATATATGGTTATAAACAAGGTCAAGGTATCCGATGTTGCAAAGGATTTCGGTAAATCCAATAAGGAGATTATTGATATTCTTACGCAATATACAGACGGTCCGGCTAAAAAAGCCAACACCGTTCTTGAAGATAATGAGCTTAATATCCTTTTTGACGGTATTACTCTTAAAAACAGTGTTAAAAGTTTTGATTCTTATTTTAATCAGTCAAATACACAGGAAAAAGAAAAGCCCGCACGCAAGAAAAGCAGTGATAATCAGAGTGTAAAGAAAAACGCAAAGCACGAGAGCCAGGCTGCTATTCTGCAAATGGCGGAGCAGGCTGCAAAGCGCGCAGAGGAAAAAGCAAAGAAAAAAGCAAATTCAACTCCTCAGGCTCGTACCAAGGGTGCAGAGCGCAGAATTGATACACGAGTAAACAATGTTGATCTCGAAAAGTACAATCAAAAATATGAGGATATTGCTCCGAGCCGTGCAATGAACGACATGCAGCAGAAGAAGCAGAAGCTTAATCAGAAGAGCAAGCAGTACAGAAAGAAAAAGCCTCAGGGAATGCACAGCCATTCAAAGCGCGAAACAGAGTCACAGCGTCTTGCAAGAATTGCAGAGCAGAGAAAGAAGCAGCATATTTCCATTACCATTCCCGAAGAAATTACGGTAGGAGAGCTTGCAAATCTTCTCAGAATGACTGCCGGCGAGGTAATTAAAAAGCTCATGCAGCTCGGAGTTATGGCAAGCGTTAACGAGGTTATTGATTTTGACACAGCCGAAATCGTTGCAACAGAGCTTGGCGCAAAGGTTAAAAAGGAAGTTGTTGTAACAATTGAGGAGCAGATTATCGAGGATGTTGAGGATACTGATGAAAACACAGTTCCGCGTTGTCCCGTTGTTTGCGTAATGGGTCATGTTGACCACGGAAAAACCTCAATTCTCGATGCAATAAGAAATACAGATGTAACATCAACCGAGGCAGGCGGTATTACTCAGCATATCGGCGCATATCAGGTTGATGTTGGCGGAAATAAAATCACATTCCTTGACACGCCCGGTCACGCCGCATTCACCGCAATGAGAGCAAGAGGCGCAATGGCAACAGATATTGCCGTTCTTGTTGTTGCGGCAGACGATGGAATTATGCCCCAAACCGTGGAGGCAATAAATCACGCAAAGGCAGCAGGAATTGAAATTGTTGTTGCTATCAATAAAATGGATAAAGAGGGAGCAAATCCCACAAGAGTTATGGAACAGCTCACAGAGCATTCGCTCGTTCCCGAGGAGTGGGGCGGCGATGTTATTTGCGTTCCCGTTTCCGCTAAAACCAAGGACGGTATAGATAAGCTTCTTGAAACAATTCTTCTTGTTGCTGAAATGTCGGAGCTTCGTGCTAATCCCGACAGAAGCGCAAAGGGTGTTGTTATTGAAGCAAAGCTTGATAAGGGCAGAGGTCCTATTGCAACGCTTCTTGTTCAAAACGGAACTCTTAAAGCGGGCGATGTTGTTGTTGCAGGAACATCTGTCGGTAAAATCCGTGCAATGACCGATTACAGAGGCAATGCAGTTGAAAGCGCAGGCCCGTCAATTCCCGTTGAAATTATGGGACTTGACAGTGCTCCCATGAGCGGCGATGAGTTCAATGCCGTTTCAGATGAAAAGCTTGCAAGAGAGCTTGTTGAGCAGAGAAAGCATGCCGCTAAGGAAGAAATGTTTAATCTTTATCAGAAGGTTACTCTCGATACTCTGTTCGACACACTTCAGGACGGACAGATGAAGGAGCTCAACATCGTAGTTAAGGCGGATGTTCAGGGCTCGGTTGAGGCAGTTAAGCAAAGCCTTCTTAAAATTGAAAACGACGAGGTTCGCGTTAAGATAATTCACGGAGGAGTAGGCGCTGTTAATGAGTCGGATGTAATGCTCGCAAACGCCTCAAATGCAATTATAGTTGCGTTTAATACCGCTGTTGACCAGATTGCCGCTGATTCGGCAGAGCGCGACGGCGTTGAGATTAAAACATATTCAATCATCTATGACGCTATTGAGGAGATAGAAGCCGCAATGCGCGGAATGAGAGCTCCCAAGTACCGCGATGTTGACACAGGTACCGTTGAAGTGCGCGAGGTTTATAAAATTTCCTCTGCCGGCACAATTGCAGGCTCACTTGTTACAAGCGGAACCGTTAAGAAAAACGGCAAGGTTCGTGTTATCAGAAACGGCAAGCAGATTGCCGAGGATGAAATTGCCGGTCTTAAGAGATTTAAGGATGATGTTAAAGAAGTATCCTCAGGCTATGAATGCGGTATTTCGCTCAAAAATTGGCAGGATATTCAGGCAGGGGACATCTTCGAGGCATATATTACCGAAGAATACAGGGATTGATAAAAATGGCAGGATTCCATTCAAGCAGAATATCCGAGGATATTAAAAGAGAAATAGTTTCAATAATCAGAACTCTCAAGGACCCGAGAATAAGCGGTATGTTAACCGTTGTTAAGGTTGATGTTGCAAGTGACCTCAGCTATGCAAAGGTTTATATAAGCGCATTTGAGGGAATTGAAACGGCAAAGCAGTCCGTTAAAGGGCTGACTGCCGCTTCGGGATATATCAGAAGAGAGCTTTCAAACAAGCTTCATCTGAGAAAAAGTCCGGAGCTTAAGTTTATTGCCGATGATTCTATTGAAAAAGGTATGGAGCTTTTTGAAAAGCTCAAGGGTGTAAAAAATGAGGATTGAATTAAAGGAATGTGCACGGCTTCTTTTGAGCAAGGATAATATTCTTATTCTCACACATGAGCGTCCCGACGGAGATACTCTCGGCTCGGGATTTGCTCTTTGCCGTGCATTGAATTCTTTGGGTAAAAAATCAAGAGTTATTTGCTCAGATGAAATTCCGAAAAAATATTCTTACTTATCATTCGGTCTTGATAATTCCGAATTTCCTGTTGATTATGTTGTTGCCGTTGATGTTGCAACAAAGGAGCTTCTCGGCTCAGTTCCGGAGGAGTATAAAAACAGGGTTGATTTGTGTATAGACCACCATTCAACAAACTCTCACTATGCAGATAAGCTGCTTTTAATTGAGAGCGCTGCATGCTGTGAAAATATTTATATGCTCCTTTGTGAAATGGGAGTTGAAATATCAAGCCAGATAGCAGATTGCCTTTATACCGGCATAACAACGGATACGGGCTGCTTCAGGTATGACAGTGCAAACAGCCAAACATATCATATAGCGGCGCATCTTATTGATTCGGGAGCGCGCAACGGCTGGATAAACAGAGTTATGTTTGAAACGAAAACAAAAACCTATGCGCGCCTTGAACGCCTTGCGCTCGACAGTATGCGCTTTTACTGCTCCGACAGGGTTGCAGTTATAACAATAACGCAGGATATGTATGAGGCAACGGGTTCATCGGAGCAGGAAACAGAGGCAATAGCTCCGCTTACCCGTCAGATTGAGGGCGTTGAAATCGGAATAACAATCCGTGAAAATAAAAACGGAACCTGCAAGGCTTCAATAAGAACCTTTGAAAAGGTTAATGCCGCAGAGCTTGCAAAAATGTTCGGAGGCGGAGGTCATCCGCAGGCGGCAGCATGCCGTTTTGATACCGATGTTGAGTCTGCGCGCGAAATGCTTGTTGAAAAATGCGGAGTGCTTCTTGTATGACAGGAATAATATGTGTTAACAAGCCGAAGGATATAACATCTTTCGGTGTTGTTGCTAAAATGAGGGGAATTACCGCAGAGAAGAAAGCGGGACACACCGGAACTCTTGACCCTATGGCAACAGGCGTTCTTCCGATTGTTCTCGGCGGGGCAACAAAATTTATTGATTATCTTCCCGACAGTGATAAAGCTTACAGAGCAACCTTCCTTCTCGGAAAAACAACCGACACGCTCGATATTACCGGAACTGTTTTAACTCAAAGCAAGGTTGAAGCAAGCGAAAAAGATGTTTTGGAAGCAATGCAAAGGTTTAAAGGCAAAATTATGCAGGTGCCTCCAATGTATTCTGCCGTATCGGTAGGCGGAAAAAGGCTTTATGAGCTTGCAAGGCAGGGTGTTGAAATAGAAAGAAAGGCAAGGCAGATTGAGATTAAAAGCATCAGCCTTGTGTCGCACAACGCAAACAGCTATGTTATTGATGTTCATTGTTCGAAGGGAACATATATAAGAAGCCTTGTTGACGATATCGGCAGGGAGCTCGGATGCGGTGCGGTTTTGTGTGAGCTTGTTCGCACATCTGCAATGGGATTTACGCTTGATGATTGTGTTACTCTTGAAAAGCTTCAGGAGATAAAAGATAATAACGGCAGCTTTTCGGATTGTATTTTTTCCGTTGAAACGGCGCTTTCATATTGCAAGGCCGTTAATGTGAGCGAGGCTCAGGCAAGGCGCTTTTCAAACGGCGGGGCGCTGAGTCTTGAAAGGCTCAGAAAAAATCTAACCGACAACGCGCTTTACAGAGTTTACGGAAACAATATTTTTCTCGGACTCGGAAGATGCAGTGAAAAAACGGGCGAGCTTAAGGTGGAAAGGCTGCTCACAAAAAGAGATTGATTTATGGCAAACAGTATTTATAAAAACAAAACAGCGGTTGCTTTGGGCGATTTTGACGGAATGCACAGAGCACATAAAACGGTTGTAACAGGTGCGGATAATGTTATTATCTATTGCGTTAACAACCGATTTTCGCTGCTTCAAAAAAGCATATTTGAAAAACGGTATAAGAATGTTGTTTTTGCTCGCTTTGAGGATATTAAAAATCTTTCCGGCGAAGAGTTTATTCAAAAAGTGCTGATAGACAAATTTAATGCTGAGGTTGTTTTATGCGGCTTTAATTTCCGCTTCGGGAAAAACGCTTCGTGGAGCGCCGCCGACCTCAGAGCTCATCTCGAACAGCACGGAATTTGGGTTAGAATTCTTGAGCATCTTGATTTCGACGGTGAGCCGATTAGCTCAACAAGAATAAGAAAGGCTCTTGAAATCGGCGAAATAGAGCGGGCAAACGAAATGCTCGGATATAACTTTACCTATGAAAGCGAAGTTATTGAGGGCGATAAAAGGGGAAGAACAATCGGATTTCCCACAGTTAATCAAAAAATTCCCGAAAGCCTTACCAAAATCAAGTTCGGAGTTTATGAAAGCGTTACCGTTATAGGTGATAAGCGCTACAAATCCTTTACAAATATCGGAATAAGACCAACCTTCCGACTTGAATCACCGCTTTCGGAAACACACATTTTCGGCTTTGACGGCGATTTGTACGGTCAAACGGTAAGAATAGAGCTTGTGAGATACATTAGAGAAGAAAAAACCTTTTCTTCCGTTGATGAATTGAGGTTGCAGCTACAAAATGATAAAAGCAGTATTATTTGATTTTGACGAAACACTTCAGGACAGAACGCTTGCTTTTGAAAGCTATATGGATTCGTTTTTCGAGGACTTTATGCCTAATATCAGCAATGATGAAAAGGAAAAGCGCAGAGAAGATATGGTTAATTACGGAAACGGCGGATATGTTAACCGCGTTGAGTATTATTCAAAGCTTATTTCTCTGTGGGGCTGGAAAGATGCTCCGAGCGCTGAAATTCTTGCTAATCATTATGACACAAGGTTCGGCGACCACAACAAAATTTTCCCTAACACAATTCCTCTTTTAAAGAAGCTAAAGGAAAAGGGCTTGCTCCTCGGAGTTATAACAAACGGTCCCTCATATCTTCAAAATCACAAAATGGATGAAAGCGGATTGCGTCCTTATATGGATATTGTAATTGTCAGCGGGGATTTGGGCGTTCATAAGCCGAATAAAGAGATTTTTGAAATAACGGCTCGTGAGCTCGGCTTGAATTGCAGCGAATGTGTTTATGTGGGCGATCACCCCGTTAATGATATTGAGGGTGCGCTCGGCGCCGGAATGAAGGCAATAAGAATGAACTACGGCTGGTTTAAGGATGAAGGGCTCAGAAGCGATGTTCCTAATATAAACGATATAATTGAAGTTTCAGAGTATGTTTAATATGGAAAACGAAAAAAGCAGAATACCGACCAGTGGTGCAGTGCAATTGCTTCGGCAGGCATGAAAGGCGTTATTCTCACCTGTAAGCATCACGACGGATTTTGCCTGTGGCCTACCAAAACAACGGGAGCATACAGAGTTCGCTGAAAATAATATCTTGACACGGTAATGTGTTTTTGGTATAATACTACGGCTGATAAAAAATATCTGTCAGCATCCTTGCCTGTGTAAAAAAACGCAGGCCAAAAGTCCAGAAGGAGGTGTTCAAGAATGGCATTAAAGAATTACGAAATCGTTTTGGTTTTCTCCCTTTCAAAAGGTGAAGAAGCAGTTGAGGCTCTTAAATCAAAGTTCACCGAAATGATATCAAAGAATGGCACTCTTGGTGAAGTAGAGGATTGGGGAAAGCGCAAGCTTGCTTATCCTATTAACTACGAAACCGAGGGTTATTACACAATCGCTCAGTTCTCCTGCGAAGAGTCCTTCCCGGCAGAGCTTGACCGTGTAATCAACATCACAGACGGTGTTCTTCGTTCCTTAATCATTGCGAAAAACGCATAACGGAGGTTTGAATTATGATTAATGTTGTTGCTTTAATGGGCAGACTTACATTTGAACCTGAGCTTCGTCAAACACCTAGCGGTGTTTCGGTTGTTCGTTTCCAGATCGCGGTTGACAGAAATTATCAAAAATCAGGCGAAGAAAGAAAAGCCGATTTTATTGATGTTACCGCTTGGAGGCAAACTGCGGAGTTCATTTCCCGTTATTTCCATAAGGGTTCAATGATTGCTGTTGAGGGTTCAATCCAAACAGACAATTTTACCGATAAGGACGGAAACAAGAGAAAAACTGTTACAGTTGTTGCAAATAATGTTTCTTTCTGCGGCTCAAAATCCGAAACAGGAACTGCAAATCCTGCATTCGCTGCTCCGGCTCCGAGCTTCGCAAGCGCTGACAACAGCGATTTTGAAGAAATTGTTGACGACGACGATTTACCTTTCTGATTTAAGAAAAGGAATACTTTTAAAGGAGGAAAATAACTATGGCATACAAAGCAGGCGCAAGAAAAGGCCGCAAAAAGGTTTGCAGCTTCTGCGTTGAAAATATTGATGAAATAGATTATAAGGATGTTACAAGACTTAAGAGATTCATCTCCGAAAGAGCTAAGATTCTCCCCCGCCGTGTAACAGGTACTTGTGCAAAGCACCAGAGAGAACTCACAGTTGCAATCAAAAGAGCTCGTCAGATTGCAATTCTTCCCTACACAGCAGATTAATTTATTGCATCAAAAGATGAAATTTAAAGCCGAAGGATTTCCTTCGGCTTTTGTTTTTAATATAACAGGGCTTGAAGCTTTTGCTTCAAGCCCTGTTTACTATTGCTTTTTACATTAATGAAAGGTAAAGCTCTTTGATTTCTTCAACGCTTGTTTCACGCGGATTTCCGGGACGGCATGCGTCGTCGTAAGCGGACTGAGCAAGGAAGTCAACATCCTCGGGTTTAACAATTTCCTTGAGGTCTGCCGGAATTCCAACATCCTGTGAAAGCTGCTTAACAGCTTCTATTGCAGCCTTTCTTGCATCTTCAAGGCTCATTGCATCAACGCCTTCAACACCCATTGCCTTTGCAATATCTCTGTATTTTTCACCTGTTGCCGGTGCATTGTATTCCATAACCGTCGGAAGAATAATTGCATTTGCAACACCGTGGGGAGTGTCATAAACTGCGCCGAGCGGGTGAGCCATTGAATGAACAATGCCGAGTCCAACATTTGAGAAGCCCATTCCTGCAACATACTGACCGAGAGCCATTCCTTCTCTGCCCTCGGGAGTGTTTGCAACTGCACCACGAAGAGATTTTGAAATGATTTCAATAGCCTTGAGATGGAACATATCGCTCATTTCCCATGCGCCGAGAGTTATGTAGCCCTCAATAGCGTGTGTAAGAGCATCCATACCTGTTGCGGCAGTAAGTCCCTTCGGCATTGAGCTCATCATATCAGGGTCAACAACTGCAACAACGGGGATATCGTGAACATCTACGCAAACCATTTTTCTGTTCTTAGCAGAATCGGTAATAACATAGTTGATTGTTACCTCAGCGGCTGTGCCTGCTGTTGTGGGAACTGCGATAATCGGAACGCATTTATTTTTTGTCGGAGCAACTCCTTCAAGAGAAACAACATCGGAGAATTCCGGATTTGCAATAATAATTCCAATTGCCTTAGCTGTATCCATTGAAGAACCGCCGCCGATTGCAACAATGCAGTCCGCACCTGAAGCCTTGAAAGCCTCAACACCTGTTTGAACATTTTCAACTGTCGGATTTGCCTTAATCTGGCTGTAAATATCATAAGCAATTCCGGCATCGTCAAGAATATCGGTAACCTTTTTTGTTACATTGAACTTAATAAGATCGGGGTCCGAGCAGAGAAAAACCTTTTTGAAGCCCCTGCCTTTAATTTCGGCAGGAATTTCTTTAATTGCCCCTGCACCGTGATAGCTTGTTTCATTTAAAACAAATCTGTTTGCCATAAATAAACATCTCCTGTAAAAAATAATTATAATAACTCGGATTTGATCCGAGAAAATTATAGCGAATTGTTAAAAAATTGTCAATCGTTTTCGTAAAGAAAGCGGAAATTAATCCGCTTGTTTGTTTTTGCTTTCTCTGAGAGCTTTGAAAAAAGAACTAAGCATCTCTTTGCATTCCTCTTCAAGAACGCCGCCCTTAATTTCGCAATGATGATTATATGCAATAGAGTTAAAATCGGCAATCGAGCCGAAGGAGCCTGCCTTTTTGTCATAAGCGCCGAAGGTAACTTTTTTAATACGCGAGTTTATAACTGCACCTGCACACATAGGGCACGGCTCAAGCGTAACAAACATTTCGCATTCCCAAAGCCGCCAGCCCCCGAGAGCTGAGCAGGCATTGTTTATCGCTTCAATTTCGGCGTGACAGAGCGCATTCCTTTTAGTTTCACGGCGATTTCTTCCCTCGCCAACTATTTCACTGCCTCGAACAATAACACAGCCAACGGGAACCTCGCCCTCATCAGCGCTCATTTGTGCAAGCTCAAGCGCTCTTTGCATAAATTTATTATCCATATTAAACCTTTTTAATTGTACTTACCGAAAGGAAAATCAGGTAAATTACGGGGAAAATCATTCCCGGAACGAAGAAAAATGATGAAAGCTTTTGTCCGAGAGTCAGAGCATATGGGTTCTTCTTTGAAGAATTCTCTTCCTTTAGCGGACGAAGCTGCTTTTTGATGATAAGCCAAATTGCAGCAACTATTCCTAAAGCCGCCCAAATCAAATAAAGAGCAACCAAAACATTTTCCGAAGCCTTGCTTCCTGCATAGAGCTTAACTACTGAGCTGACAACGCTCATTGCATTGTTGCATCCGTGAATAAGAATTGCAGGAAGAATGGAATCGGTTTTAAATGTAATATAAGCAAGAACCAAGCCAACAAGAAATGCAAAAACAAATTGAATAACATTTCCGTGGAGAAGTCCGAAAACAATGCTAACTGCAAATACGGCAAAAACCTTTCCGTGCTTTCTGAGAAGCTGAAGAGCGCAGCATCTCATGGCAAATTCCTCGCTTATTGCAGGCATAACCGAAATTGCAATAAAATAAAGGAGGCACGATAAAATTGAATTAGGTTCAAGGCTTTCGCTTTGAGTAAGCTCGTAGCCGAATAATTTGAATAAACCGATAACAGCGGAGGTTGCATAGTTTGCGCCAATGCACCAAAGCATTCCGAAGCAAAGCCAAAGCACTGTATTCAGAGCGCCGACCCTTTCAAACGGAACAACTTCTCCGCCGCGGTATCTCTTTTTTAATAATAATGCAACTATGCCAAACGGAATAATAACGCCGAAAAATGAAACGCCGACAGCGTTAACACCGTACTGAAAGAGATTTGAATTTAGGTACAAATTATATTTGCCGGAATACTGAATAATAAAAACAATAGCATATTGAACGGCAATAAAAGCCGTAATTGCCAAGCCTATTATGTTTCCGTATTTTCTTATTTCCTTCTTTTCATTTTTCGCCTCGGCTAAATAAGCCGATTTCCTCTGCATCTCCTCAACCATCTGCTGATTATAATAACCGCCGTAATATCCCTGCGGATTATTATAATTATTGTAGAAAGGTTCCTGCATTATTTTTCCTCATCTTCTTCTAATTGCAAAAAGTCTTTAACATAAGGAAGAGTTAAAATCCAATCGCAGTAGGTGTGCCACTCGTCCAGCTTATGACTTCTTCTTGCAAAATAGATATTAAATAAATTTTCATAGTTAAGGGTACAGGTGCGCATTTGATTGTAGCTCGACGGAAGGAGCTGAATCATTGTGTACCAGTATTCCTTATCCTTTGTTTCAAGGTATTTTAAGCGCAAATCCTCAAGAGTTTCAATAACCTTTTTCATTGCCTCAATGCCCTCTTCGTTCATATGGTCAACCGAAAAATCGGAGAGCTCAAAAGGCTTTGAATGAATTTTGTGCATTGTTGAGGTTGAGTTGGCAACCGTTCCTACCTTATAGGTGTCGTACTCCTTCCACCAGTACATAGGAGCCGTAACATCAACGCTTACAAAAATCATTCTGATGAATTTTCTGTGGTCACTTCCTGCCTTGCAAAGTCTTTTTGCAAGGCTGAGGTCGTTTTCGCCTAAAATATAGTTACCGTTTTCATCATATTCGCTGTCTGTTCTCGCCCAAGAGTTGAGCGGATTTCTTGCGCCTCTGATAGCGTTTTCAAGATTCATAACAGCGCTTTTTTCAATTTTTATCATCAGTCGAGTTCCTTAACAATGGATTTAAGGTATTCCTTGAGCTCGTCTTTTGTTTCGGGGTGCTTAAGGCCTACCTCAATATTAGCCTGGAGAATACCGAATTTATTGCCCATATCATAGCGTGTACCCTCGTAATCAACAGCAGTTACACCGCTTGTTTGAGCAAGAGTTTTCATAGCGTCCGTAAGCTGAAGCTCGCCGCCTGCACCGTTAGGAGTGTTTTCGAGAATATCGAAAATTTCGGGCGGAAGAACAACTCTGCCGAGAATTGAGAAGTTGCTCATAACCTCTTCGGGCTTCGGCTTTTCAATCATATCGGTGCATTTATACCAGTTGTCTTTAATCGGCTCAACTGCAAGTGAGCAGTACTTTGTGATTTTATCAGCCGGAACCTCTTTAACTCCGACAACTCCCTTACCTGTTTCCTCGTAAGCATCGCAAAGCTGTTTGGTAACAGGTGTATCTGCAATAATAACATCGTCTCCGTAAAGAACTGCAAACGGCTCGTTGCCCACAAAGGTTTTAGCGCAGAGAACAGCGTGACCGAGACCCTTTGTTTCCTTCTGGCGGATAAAGAAAATGTTTCCGAAATTTGAGCATGCGCAAACATCGTCGTAGATTTTCTTTTTGCTTTCGTTTCCTTCAAGCTTTGCCTCAAGCTCAAAAGCGTGGTCAAAATGGTCCTCAATAGCGCCTTTGCCGCGGTTGGTGATGATAAGAACTTCTTCAATGCCCGAAGCAAAAGCCTCTTCAACTATGTACTGAATTGCAGGCTTGTCAACGATGTTGAGCATCTCCTTCGGAACTGCCTTTGATGCAGGAAGAACTCTTGTTCCCATTCCGGCTGCGGGGATAATAGCTTTTCTGATTTTCATTGGTATTTCCTCCTTGATAATGAAAATTTGTATTTTATTAATATATATTATACTATACTATGCTACTGATTATTGTTTGCACAAGCTCAAGAACAAAATATGCCGTTACGGGAGCAAAAAATGAAGTTCCTCCGAGCTTTGCAAGATACATTTTTCTAAGCTCACCCTTCGGCGGAACTGAGTCAACCATTATGCTGAAGGTGATATCGGCTCCCTGTGCAAGCTTTTCGTCAACATTTTTAATTATGCCGATAACCTTATTTTTGTAGCAGTTGTCTGCAAACAGAGCACAGAAAAAGTTTTTTACAACGGTTATTGCAAGAATAATGCCCATAACGGGAAGAATATCGGTGAAAGCCTTGCTTTGAAAAATTGACTGCGGGTCCGTGCTTGATGTTACAGAATAAGCAAGCTCATAAAACGCACTTAATTGCTCTCCGAAAAATGCGCTCACAAAAATATCCGCAATGAGTTTTGCAAACATTGTGATTGCGCCCTCTTTGAACATTTTTCTGAAAAAGAAATAATATTCTCCAAAAATAAATGCGCTCCAGTTCCAACCGATTTTTCTGTTGGATTTTGCTTTTTTGAGAAAAAGCGGAATAAAGCGCCTTGCGTTTACGCCTACAACGCATGCGGCATCGGAGGCTTTTTCTCCGTCAATTTCTCCCTCGGGAAAAATTTCCTGCGCATGAGGAAAAGAAAACGGCGGCATCGGCTGAAAGGTCGGCTGACTGCTCGGCAGATGCGCTCCGCAAACAGAGCAAAACGGGGAGTCTGCGCTGACTTCATTTTTGCAGTTGGGGCAAACAACCGTTTTTAACTTATTTTCATTTTGGGCTTCACTTGGAATATAATAGTGCTCAATATTTTGAGAAGTGTTGTTTTCGGGAGTTGATTGCTGAACATTTCTGTTGTAGCTGTATCCCGAAGCGTGTAGCTCCTCGTTTATACAATGACCGGTTTTTTTGTAGCACTCACGGTGGTGAGGTGTTCCGCATTCGGGGCAGGTAACAATATCGTCGCCCTCCTCGAACTTCTTTTTGCAAACCGGACATTCACGGTTTTGATAAAGCAAAATTAAAATCTCCTTTAAAATTAATCCGCATTTACTATATTATAATTATTATTCTCTCAAAAATCAATAACATAACAATAATATATTATTAATACTTTTTTAATTTTGGGTTGAATTTGGAGTATAAATACATTATAATATTTTAGTTAAATTGTTAAGGAGTGCTGTTATGGTAGAATTTGAAAGCTTAAGACTCAGGCTTCTTGAGTCGGAAAAGCCCCTTGAGGATTTAAGGGATGCTCTTGATCTTGAAAATCTCAACAAGGAAATAGCTGTTCTTGAAGAGCAGAGCGCCGACGAGAATTTCTGGAACGATATGGCAAACAGTCAGAAGGTTCTTCAGAAAATCAGTAATATGAAAAGCAAAGTCGGTGCATATAATACATTGAAAAACGATTTTGACGATGCTCTTGTAATGATTGAGCTTGCCGACGAGGAAGAGGATTTATCGCTTCTTGAGGATTGCACTGCTTCTGTTGAAAAAATAGAAAAAGATATTGAGGCAATGACTCTTTCAACTCTTCTTAACGGCGAGTTTGATAACAACAATGCGCTTTTAACATTCCATGCAGGCGCAGGCGGAACAGAGGCTCAGGACTGGGCTGAAATGCTGTTCAGAATGTATAACCGCTGGGGCGAGCGTCACGGCTACAAGGTTTCAACTCTTGATTATCTCGATGGTGATGTTGCAGGAATCAAAAGTGCAACAATTCTTGTTGAGGGTGAAAATGCTTACGGATATCTTAAAGGTGAAATGGGTATTCACCGCCTTGTTCGTGTTTCTCCGTTTGATTCAAGCGGCAGGCGTCACACTTCCTTTGCCTCGCTTGAGGTTATGCCTGAAATCGACGATAATGTTGAGGTTGAAATCCGCGATGAAGATATTAAAATGGATGTTTACCGCGCCTCAGGTGCAGGCGGACAGAAGGTAAACAAAACCTCGTCTGCGGTTCGTCTTACACATATTCCCACAGGAATTGTTGTTGCGTGCCAGGTTGAGCGCAGTCAGCATCAAAACCGTGAGGTTGCAATGAGAATGCTTAAATCAAAGCTCATTGAAATCAAAGAACGCGAAAATCTCGAAAAAATTGAGGACATTAAAGGTGATCAAAAAGAAATAGCGTGGGGAAGCCAAATCCGTTCCTATGTTTTTATGCCCTACACAATGGTTAAGGATCACAGAACAAACTTTGAAATGGGTAATATCAATGCTGTTATGGACGGCGATTTAGACGGCTTCATCAACGCTTATCTGAAACAAAAGAGTCAGGAAAGCAGTGGTATCTAATGGCAGAAGCTTTAAGTGAATATTCAATTATTTCGTTTGAAGGCTTTGCGATACGGCTCGCTGTTGCCGTTTTGCTCGGAGCCGTTATAGGCTTTGAACGGCAGTGGACGAGGCATCAGGCAGGAATTTTAACAAATGTTATTGTGTGCGCGGGTTCCTTTGCGTTTACATCGTTCGGATATCTCGTAATGCAGGGAGAAAGCGACATAACGAGAATTGCGGCGCAGGTTGTAAGCGGAATAGGATTTCTCGGCGCAGGCGTTATTATCCGCGACGGAGCGAATATTAAGGGTCTGAATACCGCCGCAACCGTTTGGGCAAGTGCCGCAGTCGGAATTTTGTGCTGCTTGCCGCATCTGTATTATGCCGTTACCGTTGCAGGAGCAATAGTGGTTTCTCATCTTTTGCTTCATCCGGTGTCGAGCAAAATCGACAAAATGAAAAAATATGAAAAAACAAAAAACAAAAAGCTTGAAAAGCTGTATAAAATTTCCGTTGTTTGCCCTGAGGAATCGGAGCCGGATGTTCGAAAAAGCATTATGAGTATAATAAAAAATGAGCCCGGCGCGTTGTTACATACTCTTGAAAGCACCGAAACGGAAGATGAAAACAAAAAAATCAGAGCGTTTATAACAACTAAAACCGATAATGATGCGCTTATTGAAAGCCTTTTAACTCAGGTGGGCAAAAACGATGAAATAATTTCCGCAGGCTGGAAGGTTGAGCACGACTGATTTTACCATAAATATTAAACCTCCTTTGATAAAAAATAAAACAAAGGAGGTTTTTTTATGCGAAAATTTTTAATTGCTTTTTTAGCAATAGCTTTTTTGTTTGCCGGCTGTACCGTTAATGTCGGAGACGAAAGCGATAAAAACAAAAATGACAATGAAAGCAGTTCTTCAACAGAGGCTCAAAACACGGAAAAGGGCTACACAACAATTCCCGATGCAACAAATCTTGCAACGCCGTTTGAGGATTACAGCAGAAACAAAATAGTTTGGGGTCCGGGGAATATCGAAAATCATCAAAGGCCGACAGACCCAACAGCGCTTGAAAGCAAATATTCAAAAATAGGCGGAAAATGGCTTCTTAACGATAAGAAAGCAATATGCCTAACATTTGACGAGGGCTATGAAAACGGCTACACACCGTCTATTCTCGACACGCTGAAGGAAAAGAGGGTTAAGGCAATTTTCTTTGTTACCTATGATTTTGCAAAGTCAAATCCCGAGCTTATTAAACGAATGATTGACGAAGGTCACATTGTCGGAAATCACACCTACCGTCACTACACAATGGACGAGGTGGATTTGTCCGTCGCCGAGGAGGAAATTTCATTTCTTCACGAGTATATTAAGAAAAATTTCAACTATGAAATGAAATATTTCCGCTTTCCCAAGGGTGAATTCTCGGAGCAAACCCTGTTTCTTGCTCATGAAATGGGATACACAAGCGTCTTTTGGTCGTTTGCTTATGCGGATTGGGATACTCAGAATGTTGTTGATACCGCAACGGCTTTAAACAAGTTGACCGGCTCAACGCATGACGGAGCAATTTTCCTGCTTCATGCGGTAAGCCCCACAAATGCCGAAATTCTTCCGCAGGCAATAGATGATATCCGCGCTCAGGGATACAAATTTACAGTAAATATCACCTAAAAGGATTAGGCACAATGATGTTGAAGCGTCTTTCTGTTTATGAACAGGAGACGCTTTTTAAATTTTCTGTAAAAAATTTAAATATTTTTAATTATTTTTATTGTTTATAAGTCTTTAATGTTTTATAATAAAAGACAAGTATGCGGATGTATTCTGCCGATGAAAGTGAGAGGTAAAAAATGCTTTTTTCAAGAAATATAGGAATAGACCTCGGAACTGCAAATACACTTGTTTGCAATAAAAAAGGCCAGGTTGTAATAAGAGAGCCCAGCGTTGTTGCGGTTGATGTTAAAACAAAGCGCGTTCTTGCAGTAGGCGGAGCGGCAAAAAATATGATAGGAAGAACTCCGGGCTCAATAGTTGCGGTAAGGCCGCTTAAAAACGGAGTTATTGCCGATTTTGATATGACCGCCGATATGCTTCATGATTTTATTCAGCGTTCAAGCAAACGCTCTGTTTTTACCAAAACAAGAGCCGTTATAACCGTTCCGAGCGGTGTAACCGAGGTTGAGCGCAGAGCGGTTGAGGATGCGGCAAGAAGTGCGGGAGTTCAGGATGTTGAGCTTATTGAGGAATGTATGGCCGCGGCAATGGGCGCAGGACTTCCTACCTATGAAGCAACGGGCTCAATGATTGTTGATATCGGTGGCGGAACAACGGATGTTGCAGTTATCAGTCTCGGCGGAATTGCTTCAAGCAAAAGCATTAAGGTTGCCGGTGAGGCATTTGACGAAGCGATTATCAATTATATGAAAAAAGAGCATAATATGCTTATCGGCGAGAGAACCGCAGAGGATGTAAAAACAAAAATCGGCTCTGCCGCTGAGTACGACGGCGAGGGCGCAATGGAGGTTAGAGGAAGAAACCTTGAAACAGGGCTTCCGATGAGTGTTGAAATCACCTCCGAAACAGTTCGCGAAATTCTTTCGGAGCCTGTTAGCGCAATAATTAATGCAATTCGCGAAACTCTTGAGGTAACTCTTCCCGAGCTTGCCGCAGATATAATAAGCAGAGGCGTTTGTTTAACAGGGGGCTCATGCAGACTGCGCGGCTTGGACAAGCTGATTGAAAAAGAAATTCAGATTCCCGTTCATGTTGCGGAGAATCCAACTGATTGCGTTGTTCTCGGAACAGCAGTAAAACTCAGAAGGCAGAGATAGTAAATGAAGAAATTTTTTGCATCAAACCGCTTTAAGCTTGTTATATCAATCATTGCGCTTCTTCTGGTGGGAATGATTATTTCGGCTGCAAACGGTCACGGTGAAACTGCACAGTCGTCGGTTGTGGGCTTTGTATTTAAGCCTGCCCATATTGTTGCGACCAAAATTTCAGATGCAATTGAACATATATCAAAAAACGCGTCGGGCGATGCTGAGTATGAAAAGCAAATAGGTCAGCTTAAAGAGCAAATCGGAAATCTTCAGAGCGACCTTGCCGATTATGAAAGCCTTAAAAGACAAAATGAGCTTTACAAGGAATTTCTTGAGCTTAAAGAGGAAAATCCCGACTACTCTTTTGTTGAGGGAACTGTTATTGCGAGGGACAGTGCGGATTTATACTATTCATTCAATCTTAACAAGGGAACTATGAGCGGAGTTAAGGTCGGAGATCCCGTTCTTTTCGGAAAGTATATTATCGGAGTTGTTGCAAAGGCTTATCCCAACTACTGCGTTGTCAGAACAGTGCTTGATCCCGATTTCAGCATTTCGGCTTATGAAATTGTTTCAAACGAGGTTTATTATGCCTGCGGAGACGCAAAGCTCGCTCGAGACGGCAAGTTTAAGCTTGCAAATCTTAAGTCGGATACTGCGGTTTCCTACGGCTCAATTATCTGCACCGCAGGTGTAAGCGGGGCATTTCCGAAAAATCTTCTTCTCGGAACAGTTTCCGAGGTTAAGCAGGAGAACAAGGATATTTCTTCCTATGCAATAATTGAACCGGGAACGGATTTGAAAACCGTTTCGGGCTGCTTCATTCTCGTTGGATTTAACGAGAAAAACGGGGAGGAATGAAATGGACGCTCTTAACAGATACAGACTGAAAAAATATTCGATTTACAGCCTGATTGTTATTGCGGCTTCGCTTCTTCAAAATGTTGGGGGGCTGTTTCTACAAATAGGCTCTGCAAGAGCGTTTCTCCTAATTCCCGTTTGCATTTGTTTAACTATGGATGAGGATGAAAAGGGCGCCGCGCTTATCGGACTGCTCGGCGGAATGCTGTGGGATTTAACCTCGCTTGACCAAATGGGATTCAATGCAATATTTATTATGGCTGCCTGCTTCATTTCGTCATCGTTTGTAACATATATTCTCAGAAAAAACTTTTTAACCACAATGGTTTTTTCTTTGTTTTTTATTTTTTTACACGCCCTTTTCTATTGGCTTTTCTTTGTTGTTTTCAAGGGAACCGAGGGCGCTCAAATGAGTATTTTTTATTTCTACATTCCGTGCGCCGTATATACAGCGGTGCTCACTCCGTTGATTTATTTCATTTTTAGACCGCTTAAAAGAAAGCTGAAAAAAGAAAACAGCTATCAATAGTGATGCGCTATGAATTCTGAGAAGGGAAGGTGATTACCGTGAAAGCGCGACATAAGAGTATTAGAAGCATTGTTGCCGTAATTCTGGTAATTGCAACCGTTTTGGGATTCGGAGTTAAGCTTTATGATATTCAAATAACAAACAATAATTATTATGAACAGCAAAACAGTGCCGTTTCAAAATACAACGTTCAGATTGAAGCCGCAAGAGGTAAAATTGTTGACCGAAACGGAAATGTTCTTGTAACAAACAGGCAGGGAAATTCAATAATTATTGATGCGGCATATTTTCCCAGCGCCAAGGAAAATGAAGCAAGGAATGAAATTATTTTAAATCTTATCGCCGTATTTGAAAAAAACGGCGAGGAATGGGCGCAGAATCTTCCGCTCAAAATAACCAAAAAAGGAAAAATTGCTTTCAAAACCGATAAGGACAGTAAAAAAGAAATCATAACCATGAAGAGCAAGGATATGCTTAATCTTCAGCATTATGCAACGGCTCAAAACTGCTTTGATGCAATGGTTGAAAAATACGGTCTCGAGAGCTTTGATAAAAAAACCGCCCTTAAAATCGGAAACATACGATATGAGCTTACGAGAATGCTCTTTTCAATAGATAATCCTGTTTCAATAGCGGAGGATGTAAGCGATTTAACGGTTGCAGAAATTAAAGAGGGCAAGGAAAAATTTCTCGGTGCAGATGTTAAAATTGTTGCATACCGTGAATATGAGGATTCAACAATAGCTCCTCATATTTTGGGCACAGTCAGAAAAATCAATGCCGAGGAATACAGTGAGCTCAAGGATAAGGGCTATAAAATAACAGATGAAATAGGCGAATCGGGTATTGAAAAAGCAATGGAGGAGCAGCTGAGAGGTGTTCCGGGCGAAAAAACGATAACCATTGATACAAACGGAAATGTTCACGAGGAAATAACCAAAGAACCTATTCAGGGCAATACAGTTGTTTTAACTATTGATAAGAATTTGCAGGTGGTTGCCCAAAACAGTATTAAATCTGCGTGCGACAAGGTGAGCCTTGCCTCGAGCGCAGGTGCGGTGGTAGTTGAGGATTGCAACAGTGGAGAGGTGCTCGCCGCTGCAAGCTATCCATCCTACGATTTGAACGATTACTACGAAAAGTATGAGCAGCTTTCAAAAAATCCGAGAAATCCTCTTTGGAGCAGATTTGCCTTGGGCGCCTATGCTCCGGGCTCAACCTTCAAGCCCGCAATGGCTGCCGCAGCGCTTCAGGAGGGAGTTATAAACAGCTCAACAACCTTCTATTGCAGCTCTGTTTTTAAGTATTATGACCAGGAGTTCGGCTGCCTTGATGCTCACGGATATCAGAATGTTGACCGCTCTCTAAGAAACTCCTGCAATATTTTCTATTATAATGTTGCAACAAAGCTCGGAATTAACAAAATGAATCATTATGCCGCAATGTTTGGCTTAGGTGAAAAAACAGGCGTTGAAATACCTGAATCAACAGGCATACTTGCAGGCCCTGCCGAGAGAGAAGCGGCAGGCAGACTGTGGCTCGGCGGTGACACCGTGCAGGCGGCTATCGGTCAGTCCGATAACCTGTTTACTCCGCTTCAGCTTTGTAATTACAGTGCAACTATTGCAAACGGCGGAACAAGATATCAAATGCATTTTGTTAAGGCGATTATTTCAAGTGCGGACGGAACCGTTACTCAAAAAGAATCAAAAATTCTTGACACCATTGAAATAAGCTCGTCAAACCTCAATCTTGTTCATAAGGGAATGAGAGCCGTTGCAGTTGAAGGTAATGTTAACACTGTGTTCAACAGCAAAAAATATACCGTTGCCTGCAAAACGGGTACCTCGCAGGTTATCGGTGCAAACGGCGCAAAGAGAAACAACGGCTTTTTGATAACCTTTGCTCCGTATAAAAACCCCGAAATTTCCGTTGCATCCGTTGTTGAACTTGCAGGCTCGGGAACTGAAACAGCTTCTGCAACTGCCGATATCCTTAACTATTACTATTCAAACAGCCCAAATGCAAAAAAAGCTCAAAAAACAGGAACACTTCTCGACTGATTTGAATAAAAATTGTTGAATAATTACTTTTTTTATGTTATTATATTCCAAGAAAATGAACGGAGGTATTGTTGAATGAACATTGCGCTTATTGCTCACGACGCAAAAAAAGAGCTTCTTGCACAGTTTTGCATAGCTTACTGCGGAATTCTTTCTAAGCATGAATTATGCGCCACGGGAACTACGGGCAGGCTCGTTCAGGAAGCAACCGGATTAAAGATAAACTGCTTTTTGAGCGGCTCGCAGGGCGGAAGCCAGCAGATTGCAAGCCGTATTGCTTATAATGAGATTGATCTTCTGCTCTTCTTTAGAAATCCGCTTTCTCCCAAGCCCCATGAGCCGAATGATAATGATTTGCTTCGCCTTTGCGATGTGCATAACATTCCTTTTGCAACAAATATTGCAACTGCCGAGGCGCTTATCAGAGGTGTTGAACGCGGCGATTTCGAGTGGAGAGAAATTGTAAATCCCCGTTACAACAAGCCTCATAACAACTGATTTCAAAAACGGGTGGGTTTTGCCCGCCCCTTTTTATTTTCTTAAATCCTAAAATTGATTGGAGATATTTATGGCACTTTTAACAAAAGCAATAAAAGGAACAAAGGATGTTCTTCCTAAGGATGTTCACAAAAATCAATATATCGAAGCAACCGTTCTTGATATTGCCGAAAAATTCGGATACAAGGAAATAAGAACGCCTGTTTTTGAGCATACCGAGCTGTTTCAGCGCGGAGTAGGCGACACAACGGATGTTGTTCAAAAGGAAATGTACACCTTCGACGATAAGGGCGGCAGGTCAATTACTCTGCGCCCGGAGGGAACGGCAGGCGCCGCTCGTTCATATCTTGAAAATGCTTTGTTTAACGAAACGCTTCCTCAAAAGGCGTGCTATGTTTTATCCTGCTATCGCTATGAAAAGCCGCAGGCAGGAAGGCTTCGTGAGTTCCACCAATTCGGAGTTGAAGCCTTCGGAACGGAAAATCCGCTTGCAGACGCAGAAATAATTTCTCTTGCTAAAACAATATTCGATACTCTCGGAGTGCGCGATATTCACCTTGAAATAAATTCTATCGGCTGTCCGAAATGCCGCAGCGAGTACCACAAGGCTCTTAAAGAATATTTCAGCGCTCATGTTGATGATTTGTGTGAAACCTGCAAGGGAAGGCTCGAAAAAAATCCAATGAGAATTCTTGATTGCAAGAGCCCCGTTTGCTCGGAAATAGCAGAGAATGCTCCTGTTGTTCTTGATTATCTCTGCGATGAGTGCAAGGAGCATTTTGAAAAGGTTAAGCTTTATCTTTCGGCGCAGAATATTGATTTTTCGGTAAATCCGAAAATAGTGCGCGGTCTTGATTATTACACAAAAACGGTTTTTGAATTTGTGTGCGATTCAATCGGAGCACAGGGAACAGTTTGCGGCGGCGGAAGATACGACGGCTTGATTGAAGAGCTCGGCGGTCAGAAAACACCGAGCCTCGGCTTCGGAATGGGTCTTGAAAGGCTTATGCTTGTTATGGAAAGCCAAGGCTGCGAATTCCCCGAGCCGGCGGTTCCCGATTTGTTTATTGTTGCTCTCGGCGATAAGGCAACGCTCAAGGCAATCGAAATTGCAAAGGATATGAGAGACGAGGGCTTCGGAGTGGTTTATGACCTTAATCAAAGAAGCTTGCGTGCTCAAATGAAATATGCCGACAAGCTCGGCGCGAAATATAATATTGTTATCGGCGATAACGAGGTTGAAAACGGAATTGCCGAAATCAAAAATATGAAAACAGGAGAAAAGCAGGAAATAGCGCTTAAAACCTTTGTTTCCGGCTTTTACAGCATTTCTTTGGGAGAACAGCTTGCAGAGCTCGAAATTAACGGCGAAGAGGTTGATTTTTCCTCCCTGTTCGGATTAGGAGGCAATGAAGAAAATGGAAACAATTAAAGGCTTAAAAAGAACCGATTACTGCGGAAATTTAAGACTTTCCGACTGTTCCCGAGAGGTAACTCTTTTCGGCTGGGCTCAAAGAACAAGAGACCTCGGCAACCTTATCTTTATTGATTTGAGAGATAAAACGGGAGTTGTTCAGCTTTCGTTTAACGATGAAACGGACCGCTCTGTTTTTGAAAAGGCTCAGAGTGTGAGAGCGGAATTTGTTGTTGCTCTTAAGGGAACCGTTGTTGAAAGAGAAAATAAAAATCCCGAGCTTCCCACAGGCGAGATTGAGGTTAAGGTTAGCGAATTCAGAATTATATCTAAGGCGCAGACTCCGCCCTTTGAAATTGCAAACACTGAGAAGGTTGGCGACGAAACCTCTCTTAAATACCGCTATCTTGCACTCAGAAGCGAGAAGCTTACTAAAAATATTCTCATGCGCCATAAAATTGCGCAGATTGCCCGTGAATATTTTTATGCAAACGATTTTGTTGAAATCGAAACACCCATGCTTATTAAATCTACTCCCGAGGGCGCTCGCGACTATGTTGTTCCGAGCAGAATTCATAATTCAAAATTCTATGCTCTTCCTCAAAGTCCTCAGATTTACAAGCAGCTTCTTATGATTTCCGGATTTGACCGCTATATTCAGCTTGCTCGCTGCTTCAGAGATGAGGATTTAAGAGCGGACCGTCAGCCAGAGTTCACTCAGATTGACCTTGAAATGAGCTTTGTTGATACCGAGGATATTATGGAAATGGCAGAGGGCTTTATTCAAACTCTTATGAAGCAAACTATTGGAGTTGATATTGAGCTTCCGCTTAAAAAGATGACCTTTGCAGAGGCAATGGAGAAATACGGCTCGGATAAGCCCGATACCCGTTTCGGTATGACCATTGAAAACATAACCGAATGGGCTGAAAAAACGGATTTTGCCGTTTTCAAAAATGCAGTTGAAGCGGGCGGCTCGGTTCGTGCGATAATTGCTAAGAACAGCGCTTCTGTTTACACAAGAAAGAAGATCGATAAGCTCACCGAAAAAGCAAGGGGAATCGGTGCAAAGGGTCTTGCCTATGTTCGCTGGGCTGACGAGGAGCCGAACTGCTCTTTTGCAAAATTCCTTAAGGATGGCGAGTTAACTGAGCTTCTCGAAATGCTCGGTGCAGAAAAGGGCGACTGCGTATTTATCGTTTCCGATAAAACATCTCTCGCACTTTCCGTTATGGGTGCTCTTCGTCTTGAAGTGGCAAAGGAGCTTGATATGATTCCGAAGGGAAAGTGGAATTATCTTTGGATTACCGAAATGCCGTTCTTCGAGTTTGATGAGGAGTCAAACACATGGGTGGCAATGCACCATCCGTTTACCATGCCGCTTGAGGAATGTATTGAATATCTTGATACCGACAAGGGCAAGGTTCGTGCTAAAGCCTTCGACCTTGTTTTAAACGGAACCGAGCTTTCCTCAGGTTCAATGAGAATAACGGACTGCGAGTTGCAGAACAAAATGTTTGAGCTTCTCGGAATGGAGCAGGAGGAGATTGATGAAAAATTCGGCTTCCTTGTTGAAGCATATAAGTATGCATCGCCTCCGCACGGCGGAATGGGAATAGGTCTTGACCGCCTTGCAATGCTTATTTGCTCGGCAGACAGCCTAAGAGATGTTACGGCGTTTCCGAAGGTGCAAAACGCCTCCGAGCTGATGAGCGGAGCTCCCGGAGCTATTGATGAAATCCAAATGTCAGAGCTTGGAATTCAAGCAGTTAATAAAGAAGATTAGTCGAAAAGGCTATGGTGATTGATAATGCCTTACAGTTTTTTTGCAATGGTTGATCGAATGAAATATATCAATCGTTGGGCTTTAATGCGAAATTCAATGAGTGAAAATATTTGTGAGCACAGCCATCAGGTTGCAGTTATTGCTCACGCTCTTGCACTTATCGGAAATAAAAAATTCAATAAAAGCTATAATGCGGAGCGCGCCGCAATGCTTGCTCTCTATCATGATACAACCGAGGTTATAACCGGTGATATGCCGACTCCCGTTAAGTATTTTAATGATGATATTAAGCGGGCTTATAAGGATATTGAAAAAAATGCTTCGCTTAGGCTTTTGTCGCTTCTTCCGGAGGAATTCCGTGCGGATTATGAGCCACTCTTTTTAAAGCAGGAGGGCGATGCTGAATTATGGAAGCTTGTTAAAGGCGCCGATAAGCTGTCTGCGCTTATCAAATGCATTGAAGAGGACAGAGCGGGAAATAAAGAATTTTCAAAAGCGCTTGAATCTCAAAGAAAAATCATTTCCGATATTGATTCTCCCGAGGTTAAGTATTTTTGCGATAATTTCCTTGAAGCATATTCCCTCACTCTTGATGAGCACACAAAATAATATAACAAAACAGTCCGTATCACAAATGATACGGACTGTTTTTATGCATTTTATTTGTATTTTTCAATGATTTTTTCTATATCCTGTTTCGGCTGGAGACCAACGCTGATTTGAAGCGTTTGCATATTCTTAATGAAAACGAGAGTTGGTATGCTCTGAACCGCAAAGCCCGCTGCGATAGAAGGGCTGTCGTCAACATTAACCTTGCAAACCTCAACATCGCTGTATTGCTGAGCAATTTCCTCAACAATAGGAGCCATCATTTGGCAGGGCATACACCAATCGGCATAGAAATCAATAAGAATAAGCTTATCACTTGATTTCAAAAAAGAGTTATAGTTTTGATCATTTAAAACAGTTGCCATAATTTCAACACCCTCCAATATTTTGCGCAGAAATTTTTATATCAACAATATTATAGAATATTTTTTTTACAAGTTCAAGAAAAAACGGAGCAATTTTTTGCAAGGCAAAGAAATTGCTCCGATGGGGGCTGATAAATTATTCGTTGTGAATTGCCGAGAGTGCGCTTGTTTTAACGGCTCGCTTTGCAGGGGAAAGGCCGGCAATAATTCCAATGAGAACGGAAAAGGCAATTCCTGCCGCCGCAAGCCAAATCGGAATTGACGAAACGCAAACATAGAAGTCCTCTCCTCCCGATTGGGAAAGAACAACCTGCCGCGCCACTATGTTTGCAATCAGCGAAATAATGTAGCTGACAGCAAGACCTATTGCGCCTCCGATTAGTCCTATGCACCCGGCTTCATAAAGGAAAATTGCTTTGATATCCTTAAGCTCACAGCCGAGAACCTTCATAACGCCGATTTCCTTAGTTCGCTCATAAACGCTCATAACCATTGTGTTGCTTATTCCGAAAGCGGCAACAAACATTGAAATTGCGCCGATTGCACCGAGAACAAGCTGAACAACAAGCATTTGCTTTTTTGCATATTCCAAATCCTCATCGTCTGAATAGCAGTTATAGCCGTAGTCTTCAAGCGTTTTTTTAACCGTTTGAAGATTTTTCATATTATCAACAAGAACAATCATTTTGCTGTATTTGAATTCTTCATGCTTTTTGTTCAGCTTTTGATATTGCTCGAGTAACTGCTTTGCAAGCGAAATATCAATATAGGCAGAATATCCGCTTGAGCCGTCAACTGAATAGTTTTCTTTTAAAATGCCTGCTGTTTTGAGACGCGATTTTCTTAGCTCCGATTCTGAAATAATCGGAGTTCCGTTATCGTTTTCAGGTATGCACGGCGATAGTGTGAAAGAATCGTTCATAAGATTTACATCGCTTTGAACAATATCGCCCTTTGAATCGTATTTATAGCGCGCGGGATTTCCCTGATTATCATAAAAGTTTGCGGCGCCCTGACTGCCGAAAAACACAGTTGAGGCTTTGTCGATACCTGAAAAGCTTCCGCTTTTAAGCTCGTAGCCAACGCCCTCCATAGTGCTTAGGTCGGTTGCAATTATATCGCCTGAGAAGGTGTATCTTCCGCGTGTAATCTTAACGCTTCCCTGAAGTGAAATTGACGGCACAACCGTTTTTATGTGAGGAGAGAGCTTCTTGAAGTTCTCAACCGTGCTGTCGTCAAATGGTAGATCGGAATTATTCTTTTCCTCATCTTCAAAATAATAATCTCCGCCGGGAGCGTAAACCGTTATTTTTTGAAGATTACTGTTTTGCTCATATTGGCGAGTCATCATTTTATCTATTCCTATTCCGATAGACATCATAATAACAATAGCACATGTTCCGATAACAACGCCCGTTACAGTGAGCTTAGTGCGCGTCATTCTGTCCTTCAGATTTTTCAGCGCCATAAGAAAAATGTCAGATTTCTTCATCTAAAGCCTCACATTCCTTTTGTGCTTTTCTTTTTTTACGCTTCTTGTGAACAACAACAATTATAATAATTCCCACAACAAGAACTGCTGCTGCAACTCCGATTATAATCGGAACAAGGTTTGAATGGCTTTCGGCTGTGTCACCGGAATTAATTGTATCATCCTGAAACGGATCGAATTCCTCAATAACGGTTGTTGTAAATTTTTGTTCAACCTTTTTCTTCTGTGAACCCTCGTTTTCGTATTCAAGGGTAAGGCAAAGGTGCTTTTCTTCCGGCTCGTCGAATGTAACAGCAAGATTGTAGTTGCTTTCAAACTGAGTTCCTGCTTCAATATTTCCGATAAAAGAAGAGGTTATAACTTTTCCGCTTTCATCGCTGAGGGTGATTGTGCAGTTAGAAAGAAGAGTTTTACCGCTGTTTATAATCTTAAAAGCGCAATCTGATTCCTGACCGACTGTGGGAGAATTGTTTTGGAGACTGATGTTTTCAATGGAAATTTTGTCGGGCTGAACAACGGGAACGCTCATTGTTAAATCGGATGTGCCCTGAGACTTTTCATCGTTTTCAAAATATTCGTATGTAATGGAAGCGGAAACAGGATAAACTCCCGAAGGTGCCGCCGAAAGGCAGGTAAACTGCTTTGAAAGAGTTTTTGAGGAATTCTTTTTTATGGATTCAACATTGATAGTGTCTGTTCCCTCGGCAACAATAAATGCCTCGCCGCCTGAAAGCTTAACAATAACATTTTTAATATCCTTATCCTTAGAGGTGTTTTTTACGGTGAAGCTGAGATTGAAGTTTTCACCGCCTTCAATATTTTTACCTCCGTAGGAAAATCCGGAAACAATTAACTGTGGAGTAAGAGAGCCGCTTTTTTTAGCTGTTGTTTCTTCTTTTTTGTTAACTCGAAAAGTCATTGAAACCTCGGAGGTTCCCTGAAGCTTTTCTCCGTTTTCAATGTATTCAAATGTTGTTGAAGCAGTTATAGGATAGGTGCCCGATTCTGCATTTTTTTGACAAACAAAATTTTTGGAAAGAGTTATCTGTCCGAGAGGTGCAATGGAGTCGGCATAAACAGTATCTGTTGAGCTGCTGACTGTGAACACCTCACCGCCCGAAAGCTTAACAACAATGTTTTTGAGAGTGAAGTCGCGGCTCGTGTTTTGAAGTGTAAAGCTAAGTGTAAAGGAAGAGCCTGCCTGAATTGTTTTTGCAGGAGAAAAGCTCTGAATAATTAGGTTCGGTGTAAGGCGAACAGCGGTTGTTGATGCTGAAGCTGAGGGCTGTTCGTCGGGTTGCTCCGCCGTTGCAGATGCAAACGGAATTCCGAGAGTTAATAATAATGTAAGCAAAACTGCGATTAATTTCTTTTTCATATTTTTTTCTCCTTTATGCAATGATTTCTTCTATTGCGCCGTCTGTTATCCTAACAATAATGTCTGCATATTCAGCAACGCTTGAATCGTGGGTAACAAGCACCATTGTTTGATTGTTTTTGTGAACTGTTTCGGTTATAAGGCTCATAACCTCGTTTGTTGTTTTGCTGTCGAGATTTCCCGTGGGCTCATCTGCAAAAATAACCTTGGGAGCCGAAACAAGCGCTCTCGCAATTCCCACTCGCTGCTGCTGACCTCCGCTCATTTCATTCGGACGGTGGTTAGCTCTGTCTTCAAGTCCTACAAGCTTGAGCATTTCGTGAGCTCTTTCAAGCCGTTCGTTCTTTGAAATACCCTTGAACATAAGCGGAAGAGCAACATTCTCAACGGCAGTCATTGAATGAATTAGGTTATATGACTGAAAAACGAAACCTGTGTGTAGCTGTCGGAATTTAGCAAGCTCCTGCTCGCTCATTTTATCTATTCTGTGCTTTCCTATCTGAACAATTCCCGATGTTGGCTTTTCAAGTCCGGCAAGCATATTTAAAAGTGTTGATTTTCCCGAACCTGAGGTGCCGAGCACACAGCAGATTTTGCCCTTTTCAATATCGAGCGAAACATCGTTTAAGGCGTAAACCCTTTCTTTTCCGACTCGGTAAATTTTTTTCAGATTTTTTGTTTGAATTAAAATACTGTTTGACATAAGCATCACCAATGTTTAGTCTGTACTGCTACGATTGATACAGTTTACATCTACAATGTAGCACTTAAATAATTGTTTGTCAATATGTTTTAAAAAATATAACGGCAGATTTTAAAATCTGCCGTAAAACTTTATTTTGTAAAGAAAGTTAAAAATGCTTTATAAGCCATATAAACATCGGTTTTTGCAACTATTTCATAGGGAGCATGCATTGAAAGTACGGGAACGCCTACATCAATAACATCAACATCGAGATTTGCAATGTACATTGCAACCGTTCCGCCTCCGCCGACATCAACCTTGCCGAGCTCACCGCTCTGCCAGAGAACGCCGTTGCTTTCAAGTAGGTTTTTAACCCATGAAACATATTCGGCCGAAGCATCGCTCGTTGAGCTTTTTCCTCTTGCACCTGTGAATTTTGTTACGCACACGCCGTTGTTAACAAAGGAGCAGTTATTTGCTTCAAAAGCACTCGACCATGTTGGGTCAAAGGCGGCGTTAACATCTGCGGAAAGGCATTTTGAATTTCTGAGAACATCTCTTCCCTCAAATCCTTCAAGGCGAGCGAGATCCTCAATGAAATATTTTAGATAGCTTGAATTAAGACCTGTGTTTCCGTCCGAGCCGATTTCCTCTTTATCTGTGAGAACAGTAATGCAGGTGTATTCGGGAGCTTCGTCTATATCAATAATAGCTTGAAGAGCGGGATAAGCGCAAACGCGGTCATCGTGACCGTAGCCGCCGATGAGACTTCTGTCAAATCCGATGTCGTCAACCGTGAAGGCGGGAACAAGCTCAAGCTCGGCTGAAAGGAAATCTCTTTCAACAATGGCGTATTTTTCATAAAGAAGGTTGAGAATATTGAGCTTGATTTTTTCGGAAACCTCATCATCCTTAAACGGACGGGAGCCGATAACAACATTAAGCTCCTCTCCCTTAATAAGCTCTGTTGATTTTCTTGCCATCTGCTCGCTTGCAAGGTGGGGAAGAAGGTCGGTTATGCAAAACTTCGGCTCGCCTGCCTTTTCACCTATGCAAACATCAACAAAGCTTCCGTCCGATTTGCAAATTCTTCCGTGAAGAGAAAGCGGAATGGCGGTCCACTGATATTTTTTAATTCCGCCGTAGTAGTGTGTTTTGAAGTAGCCGAGGCTGTTGTCCTCGTAAACGGGGCATTGCTTCAAGTCAATTCGGGGAGAGTCTATGTGAGCGGCGGAAATGCGAACGCCGTCTTTAATGCTTCTTTTACCCTTAACACAAAGAATAACAGATTTTCCTCTGTTCATTCTGTAAACCTTTGCGCCCGGTTCAAGAGCGCCGCCGAATTCATCAAAGGAAGAAAATCCGTTTTTCAAAGCAATTTCTTCAACCTTTGCGGCACATTCTCTTTCTGTTTTGCATTTAAAAAGAAAGTCCTTGTAGCCCTCGCAGAATTCATCTGCAACTTTAATTTCATCCTCGCTCATAAATTCAATGCAGTTTTGTTTTTTGTTAAACAGCATATCCTTTAAAGCCTGACCCTTTGATTTTTCACTCATAGTAATTCCCATAGCCTTTCCGGCTACAAATAGATTTATAGAAAATTCCTAACACCTTACTGTAGCCGGATAAGGCGTATAATGGGAATTTAGACATCTCAAAATTATGCCGGCGGCAAATTTGAGGTCAGTATAATAAATGTAGTGTGATTTTCACACTATATCCTCCAAAATTTTGTTGATTTGTTCTTTTACATTGCTTTCGTCGTTGTTATAAACGATGAAATCTGCATTTTCTTTGTAAAAATCCTCACTCTTTTGAGCGTTCATACGAAGCAAGGCTTCATCTTCGGTTATACAGTCGCGCTCCATAATTCTTGAAAGCCTTGTTTTTGTGTCGGCGCAAACCGAAACAGTTTTGAAGCACATGCTTTTTGCACCGCATTCAAAAAGAAGAGCCGCATCAAAAACGCATGGATGCTTTGCATCGCTTTTACAAAGCTCAAGAACGCGAGGATGAATAATCGAATTTAAAAGCTCTGTTTTGCTTTCATCTGAAAAAACACGCTTAGCAAGAAGCTTTCTTTGAAGAATTCCCCCAACAACAGTATCTTTCCCGAAATTTTTTTGAATTTCGGCTAAAACGGTTTTATCGCTTTCATAAATTTTTTTCACATATTTATCGGCATCAAGAATTTGAAAGCCGAGGGATTGCAGATATTGGCACACATAGCTTTTGCCTGCGCCCGTCTGACCTGTTATCCCAATGGTGAAGGGCTTATTCAAATCAATTATTTTAAACGCGGCGGCTCTTATAAGTCGGTTGTAAACCGCCATGCCTACTCCGCTTTTTGACGGAATTCTTGCATAAACCTTTTTTGCACCCGCCTCATCAAGCTCACGCAGAGCGCAGAAAAGCTCTCGCGCCTGGCTGTCATCATCGTTTTCTCTGCCGTAGGTAATTTTGGGAATGGTAACATTGTCGTCGTCAAAGCAGAGAGCAAATGCGTTTTTTTGAGAATTCACAAAGCTTTCGTAGCTTTTTTTCGGCGCATCAACAATAATAACCTGAGCCTTTGGTGCATAATGCTTGTATTTCATTCCCGGTGATTCAGCCTTTTCACCCGATTCCATTTTATTCAAAACGGCATTTGCAATTTCAACCTTGCCGATAACCGCTTCGAGCTGTTCCTTTGTTACGGCGCCCGGGCGCAGAACGGTGGGAACATCACTCGCAAGGGTGATAACGGTGCTTTCCACTCCAACCGAACAGTCCTCACCGTCGATGATTGCATCAATTTTGCCGTTCATATCTTCAATAACATATTTAGCCTTTGTGGGAGAGGGAAGTCCCGAGGTATTGGCGCTCGGAGCGGCAACGGGACAGCCTGCGGCCTCGATAAGCCTTCTCGCCGTTTCGTTTTCGGGCATACGCACTGCAACAGTTCCGAGTCCGCCTGAAACAACCGAGCCTACTTTATTACTCTTTTTGAGAATAACGGTGAGCGGAGCGGGGAAAAATGCATCAATCAAAGCCTGAGCCTTTGGAGTAATTTCGCTCACAAGCGGAGCAATATCCTCTTTTTTTGCAATGTGAACAATCAGCGGATTATCACTCGGTCTGCCCTTTGCCTCGTAGATTTTTTTTACAGCATCTTCGTTCAAAGCATTTGCTCCGAGTCCGTAAACCGTTTCGGTAGGAAAAGCAACAAGACCTCCGTTGGCAATTATTTTGCCTGCTTTTTTTATGTCTTCTTCACTGGAAGATAGTATTTCGGTTCTCATTATATCACTTGGTTCAATAAATTTATTCGCTTTGTGCTTTAAGCTTTTCGGCAGTGTCGGCGGTAATCAGCGCATCTATCAGCTCGTTTAAATCACCGTTTAAAATCTGCTCTAACTTATAAAGCGTAAGATTAATTCTGTGGTCGGAAACTCTTCCCTGAGGGTAGTTGTAGGTTCTTATTCTTTCGCTTCTGTCACCCGTGCCGACCTGAGCCTTGCGCTCACCTGCAATTTCGGCGTTTTTCTTTTCAATTTCGGCATCTAAAAGACGGGAGCGAAGAACCTTGAGAGCTTTCTCTTTGTTTTTATGCTGGCTTCTTTCATCCTGGCATTCAACAACCGTGCCGGTAGGAATGTGAGTAACTCGTATTGCAGAGCTGGTTTTATTGATATGCTGACCGCCAGCACCGCTTGAGCGGAAGGTGTCAATCTGCAAATCCTTTGGATTGATTTCAAAATCAACCTCATCTGCTTCCGGAAGAACGGCAACTGTAACGGTTGAGGTGTGAATCCTTCCCGAGCTTTCCGTTTCGGGAACACGCTGAACTCTGTGAACGCCGCTTTCAAATTTAAAACGGCTGTAAGCTCCGTCACCCTCAACCGAAAAGCTTATTTCCTTGTAGCCGCCGAGACCTGTTTCCGAAGCGGAAAGGATTTCGGATTTCCAGCCCATTGTTTCGGCATACATTGAGTACATTCTAAAAAGAGCACCTGCAAAAAGCGCCGCCTCTTCCCCGCCTGCACCACCGCGGATTTCAATAATAACATTTCTGTCATCATTTGGGTCACGGGGAAGAAGGAGCACCTTTAGCTTTTCTCCGATAACCTCAAGCGCTTCCTTGCTGCTTTTGTATTCCTCTTCAACCATTTCGCGAAAATCGGACTCAAGGCCGCCCTCATTAAGCATTGCGCGGCTTTCCTCCATATTGCTTTTTGCTTTTTTATATTCCCTGAATTCCTCAACAATCGGTTCAAGGTGCTTCATTTCACGCATTAGCTTTGTGTACTGCTCAATGTCGGAAACAATTTCGCTGTCGCAGATTTTTTCGGATAATTCATTGTATCTTTTTTCAACTTCAAGTAACTTATCAAACATTTTTAATTCCCTTTATATTTTTCTGTGCCTTTGTGCGCTCAATCATAACCTCTCTGCCGCATTTTGTGCAGCGAAGCTTGTAATCTATTCCGAGGCGTAGAATTTCAAACTCATTGCATCCGCAGGGATGCGCCTTTTTCATTTGAACAATATCTCCGATTTTCAGCTCCATAAATCCGCCTCCGCTGTTTTTAAACTATTATATTATACCAAAATTACGCTCCTGTGTAAACATATTAATGAATAAACAGTAAATTGTTTAATTAATTTTATATTGACAATAAATGGCTAATATTTTATTATACTTATCAGCAAAGAAATAACAGATATTAAAATTTAGGTGGTTAAAAAATAATGGAAACAGTATTAATGTATGTGCTGTTTGCAATCGGTCTCGTTTTAATTATCAAAGGCGGAGACTGGTTTGTTGACAGCGCAAGCTGGATTGCCGAGGTGCTCGGTGTTCCGAAATTTGTTATAGGCGCAACCATTGTATCAATAGCAACTACCCTGCCCGAAATGATAGTTAGTGTTCAGGCAACGGCAAAGGGCAATGTTGATATGGCGGCAGGAAATGCAATCGGCTCGGTTACTGCAAACACCGCAATGATTATGGGTATTTTTATTGTTTGCATGCCGTTTGCGATTAAGAGAAAGGAATTCTCTCCAAAGGCTCTTATGATGTTCGGCGCTTCCGCCGCTCTTGTTCTCGGTTGCATTTTCACCCAAAAGCAAACGCTTACATTTGAGGGTGAAACAAACATCTATTACAGCCTTTCAACAATAGGATTAATTGTTCTTATTGTAATTTTCATTGCTTTCTTTATAGAAAACTTTATTTCTATGAAAAAAGAGCAGGTTCATATTGAGCCGAGTCCTACAAACATCGGTCTTCAGGAGGAGGACGATATTGTTCCAACAAAAGAAACCGCAACGGGTAAGGACTGGGCAAAGAATGTAATTTTCTTTGTTCTCGGAGCAGTAGGAATTGTTGTGGGTGCTGATTTGCTTGTTAATTACGGCACGGCAATCGCGCAAAGCCTCGGTATTCCGCAAAGAGTTATAAGCGTTATCGCCATTGCAATAGGCACTTCTCTTCCGGAGCTTGTTACAACAATAACGGCATTAAGAAAAAAGGTTGGAGCATTATCCGTCGGCAACATTCTCGGTGCAAACATTATTGACCTAACGCTTATTCTTCCTATTTGCTCCTTTGTTTCCATGGGTAAAGGAACAGGCGCGCTGGCAGTTTCTGCTTCATCGGTAACAATAGATATGATTGTTTGCCTTGCGGCAATAGCATTTGCAATTTTCCCAACAATTATAACAAAGAAGTTCCAAAGATGGCAGGGTGTAGTTATGCTTGCAGGCTATCTCGGATATGTGATTTCCGTTTTTGTTTAATTTAAAGATTTTTTAGCAGAAGGCGTAGTTTTTATGCCTTCTGCTTTTTTTATTACATATACAAGCCTATATTAATGAATAAAGAGAAAAATGAAATCATATTAATTTTCAGAAAGATTAATTACTCAAAGAATTCAAAATGAAAAAGGTTTGTGATGTTATGAAGTTTTACCCCGAGGGGCAGAACAGCGAATTGTGCGTGAAATTTGAAACAGTTTCGCAGATTAAAGATTATGCAATGAAAAACGAGATTCTTGAATCAAAGGTTATACTTTGCGACAGGGAGCATAATCTTCATGTTGATTTAGGAGCAATGCCCGGAATAATTCCCCGAGAAGAGGGTGCAATAGGAATAGATGACGGAAGCATTCGCGATATTGCACTGATTTCAAAGGTTAATAAAAATGTTTGCTTTAAGATTTTAGGATTTCGCCGTGATGATTGGGGAGTGCTTTGCGCGGTTTTGTCGCGCAAATGTGTTCAGCAGGAGTGCAAAACGCAGTTTTTGAACTCTCTTAATATCGGTGATGTTATAGACGCCCGTGTAACGCATCTTGAAAAATTCGGAGCCTTCATAGATGTCGGAGCGGGCGTCAATGCGCTGATTCCTATTGATATGCTTTCCGTTTCAAGAATAAGTCATCCGAATCAGCGTTTGAGCGAGGGCGACGATATTAAGGTTGTTCTCAGAAAAAGGGAGGAGGAAAAGCTGACCTTTTCTCTTAAGGAGCTTCTCGGAACATGGGAGCAGAACGCTTCGCATTTTTCAACCGGAGAAACGGTTACGGGAATTGTGAGAAGCGTTGAAAGCTACGGAATATTTGTTGAGCTTGCCCCCAATCTTGCCGGACTCGCCGAGCCGTGCGAGGGAACACGAGAGGGAATGAAGGTTTCGGTATTCATTAAATCGCTGATTCCTCAAAAAATGAAGATAAAGCTTGTTATCGTTGAGGCGTTTGATGAAGGCGTTTCAACGCAAAAGCCCGAATTCTACATAAACGACGGGCATATTGATTTCTGGAGATATTCTCCCGATTCGTGCGAAAGGGAAATAGTAACAGATTTTTCAAAAGACTAAAAAGAACCGACAGTATTGCTTTTCATACTGTCGGTTTCTTTTCATTCAAGGAAAAGAACAACGCTGTTCTTTTCAAGTGATTTTTTAACATCTATTATCCGCTGGTTTGAGCTTCCTCTGAATTTAAGGCTGATGTCATAGAGCTCCTGAACGAACTCTCCGTCAACAAGAACATCAATCATTGAGAGCATTTCCTTTGTAACCTCACAAAAGGCGCGGCTTTCCTTTAATCCGCAAAGCTCCTCAAATGTGTAGCCGCTGTAACACCAAACGGTTTTATTTTTGAATTTTTCACGAAATCTTTTGAGAAAGCCTACAAGAACTCTTTGGTTTTGAATTTCAAAGGGCTCGCCTCCGAGGAGCGTTATTCCGTTTATCCATTCGGGCTCAACGCTTTCAAAAATTTCTTCTTCGGTTTCTTTTGTGAACTCCTCACCGAAATTAAAATCCCAGGTTTTAGCATTAAAGCAGTTTTTACAGTGATGAGTACAGCCCGAAACAAACAGGGAGGTTCTTACTCCCTCCCCGTTTGCAATGTCATTTGTTTTGATTTCGCCGTAGTTCATTAAAGGTGGAGAACTCTTTCCTTAATTTCCTGAGTTCTGCCCTGGTTCCAGAACTGAGTTCCGATATAACCGCAGGTTCTGCGCGCAACATTCATTTTGTCCTGGTCGCGGTTTTTGCAGTTCGGACATTCCCAAACAAGCTTGCCGCTCTCGTCGGAAACAATCTGAATTTCTCCGCTGTAACCGCAGCACTGGCAGTAGTCGCTCTTTGTGTTGAGCTCTGCGTACATAATGTTGTTGTAGATATATTTTATTACCTGCAAAACTGCGGGAATGTTATCCTGCATATTGGGAACCTCAACATAGGAGATTGCTCCGCCGGGAGAAAGTGCCTGGAATTCCGATTCAAATTTAAGCTTTGTGAAAGCATCAATCTGCTCGGTAACATGAACATGGTATGAGTTTGTGATGTAGTTCTTATCGGTAACTCCCGGAATAATTCCGAAACGCTTCTGAAGGCATTTTGCAAATTTATAGGTTGTTGACTCAAGCGGAGTGCCGTAGATTGAAAAATCAATGTTTTCCTGAGCCTTCCATTTTGCGCAGGCATCATTAAGGTATTTCATAACCGAAAGGGCAAATTCCTTTCCGCCTGTTTCATCGGTGTGGCTCTTGCCGGTCATATATTTTGTGCATTCATAAAGACCTGCATAGCCGAGGCTGATGGTTGAATATCCGCCGAAAAGAAGCTTGTCGATTGTTTCGCCCTTCTTGAGTCTTGCAAGAGCGCCGTGCTGCCAAAGAATGGGAGCAGCATCGGACATAGTGCCCATAAGCCTGTTATGGCGGCACATAAGAGCACGGTAGCAAAGGTCAAGACGCTCGTCGAAAATTTTCCAGAATTTATCCTTATCTCCGCCGGAGGAGCAGGCAATGTCAACAAGGTTGATTGTAACAACGCCCTGGTTAAATCTTCCGTAATATTTCGGCTTGCCGTTTTCATCAACATAGGGAGTGAGGAAGCTTCTGCATCCCATACAGGTGTAGCAGTGGCCTTCGCCGTTTTTATCTACCTTGAGCTCAAGCATAACCTTTTCAGAAATATAATCGGGAACCATTCTCTTTGCGGTGCATTTAGCAGCAAGCTCTGTAAGATAGAAATATTTTGAATCCTCGTGGATGTTATCTTCTTCAAGAACATAAATAAGCTTGGGGAATGCGGGAGTGATCCATTGACCCTTTTCATTTTTAACGCCCTGAATTCTCTGCCTGAGGGTTTCCTCAATAATCATTGCAAGGTCGGCCTTTTCCTGCTCGTTTGCAGCCTCGCCGAGGTACATAAATACCGTAACAAAGGGAGCCTGGCCGTTTGTTGTAAGAAGAGTAACAACCTGATACTGAATTGTTTGAACGCCCTTGCGGATTTCATCACGAACACGGCGCTCTGTGATTTCGTCAATCTGCTCGTCAGTAAGAGTTGTTTTGAATTCCTCCTGCTCCTCAATAACGCCCTTTCTGATTTTTTTACGGGAAACATCAACAAAGGGAGCAAGGTGAGTAAGGCTGATTGACTGACCGCCGTATTGGCTTGAAGCAACCTGTGCAATAATTTGCGTTGCAATGTTGCATGCGGTTGAGAAGCTGTGGGGCTTTTCAATAAGAGTGTCGCTTATAACCGTGCCGTTTTGAAGCATATCCTCAAGGTTAACAAGATCACAGTTGTGCATATGCTGAGCAAAATAATCGGCATCGTGGAAATGAATAATTCCTGCCTCATGTGCTTCAACAATATCCTGAGGGAGAAGAATTCTTTTTGTTATATCCTTTGAAACCTCGCCCGCCATATAGTCACGCTGAACGCTGTTAACGGTGGGGTTTTTATTTGAATTCTCCTGCTTAACCTCTTCGTTGTTACACTCAATAAGAGTTAAAATCTGATTATCGGTTGTGTTGGCTTTTCTGATGAGCGAACGGGTGTAGCGGTATTTAACATAACGCTTTGCAACCTCAAATGCGCCCTGAGCCATAATCTGATTTTCAACAATATCCTGAATTTCTTCAACGGATAAAGCTCTGTTTGCCTTAGCGATTTTAAACTCAACATATTCCGCAATGTCGTTAATCTGGCTCTGGGTGAGCTCTTCCTTTTCGCAGGCAGCATTCGCCTTTGCAACGGCAACGCAGATTTTGTTTATATCAAATTCTACTTCCGAGCCGTTTCTCTTAATAATCTTCATTTTTATATCCTCTTTTTCTCTCTCTTTAAGAGTTATTGCCTTTTCGGATAAAAAGGTTACAAACTTTGTAACCTTTTTGTAATCGAGACTGTATCTATAATAACAGAGTGCAAAGGCTTTGTCAATAGTCAAAACACTATATATTGTATAAAAAAATAAAAAAATAAATAAAATTTGCAATATCTTGATTGTGATTTTTAATCCAAAATGTTAAAAAATGGCTTAATTATGCGAAATAATAGGTTACAAAAAGTAGTATTTGCAGATTTTTATCATAAAAAAAAATAATGTTTGTAAAATAAAAA